>CAZHTX010000573.1:0-3635 GCA_964535475.1 uncultured Pirellulaceae bacterium | reverse complement strand
TTCATCGGTCGGTTATTCTTGGAGGTGTAAGTAGTTTCCAAAGAGATTCCCAACCCTTTGCAGACCGAGGCCATTAAATCCTCACTGCTGAACGGTTCGGTTTCCACCGCGGTGCCGTCGGCGTTCGTGGCTCCCACGGCGATTCCACCTTGCAACCCAGCGCCCCCGACAACGGCACTCCAAGCACGTGCCCAGTGGTCGCGACCGCCGCCGGCGTTGATTCGCGGAGTCCGCCCAAATTCGCCCAGCCAAATAACGGCAGTATCTTGCAACAGCCCGCGTTGCTCCAAGTCCTCCATCAAGGCACTCATCGCCGTGTCGAGTTGCGGCAGTTTTTGATCTTGCAAGGTGGCGAAAATGTTGTCGTGATTGTCCCAGCCTCCCAAGTCAACTTCGACGAACGGCACACCCGCTTCGACTAACCGCCGAGCCAGCAAGCAGCCCTGGCCGAAACCGTTCGTGCCGTACCGCTCTTTGACCGCCTCTGGTTCCTTGTCGACTTCGAAAGCTTCCATCTGCCCGCTGGTCATGAAGTCGAAAGTCTTCTTCAGCACGGCTTGATGGTCGATCGCGGCGGAGCTTCGCGTCTTCTTGACGAAGGACGATTCCATCAAGTCGAGTGCCGCCATCCGCTGCATTAACCGATTGTCTTTCATGGTCGAGTCGAAGTTCCTCACTCGTCCGTTGCTGGAGACATTGAAGGGAGCCCAAGCCATCCCCAGGAAACCGGGCCCAGCACTGGCTCCACCGACCGAGACGAAGGGGGGGATCGCCAGTTCGGGGCGCTGGTCGTACAGCTCGTGAGCAATCACCGAACCGTAACCAGGATGTTCGATGTTTGCGTTGGGGACAAAGCCAGTATGCATGTAGTAGCGACCACGATCATGATCGGCTTCACGCGTGCTCAGTGAACGCACGATCGACAAGTTATGCATTTGCTTGGCCATCTGCGGGAGATGCTCGCAAATCTGCATATCCCCCGAAGTCGAGATCGGCCGAAAAGGCCCGCCTGTCGCCGCCCCTGGTTTTAAATCCCAGAGGTCAATCGTCGAAGGACCACCACCCATCCACAACATAATCGCCGACTTGCGGTTCCGCCGCAGTTCGTCCGCGTGCACCTGCATTGTGTGCCCGAACGACATCGCAGTTCCCAACATGGCCGAAGCCCCCGCCATGTGTTTGGCAAAGTGACGTCGCGTCATCCCGGCTGGAGTGCGGGGCATCGATAGTTGATTGCGGTGTATTGGATTTTGCATTGGACTAGCCCTCAGATTTTCAAGGTGGAGCAGTGTACTTAGATTGATCCAGGTTGCAGAATAAAATCAGTGTTGCAGAATAAATTCGTTACTATTTAAAATCGCCCACCAAAGATCCTTGAGGGCTTCCGCCTGATTTCCTTCCCGGGCCATCAGCAGTTGGCTGGCGATCATCATCTCATCCCGGCTCGGTCGCCTCGCCAGTCCCGCCAAGTAAAGCTGGGTTACTTTCTCCGGCATCCGCGAGTTGGCGGTCGCCAAGTCGGACAGCAACGATCCCGGTTCGGTGCTTGTCGCACGTTTAATTAACTCACCGTTAAACAACATCAACGCTTGCGGGATAGAGCCATTGAACGTTGTCGCCTCATCACCTTCATCAGTGGCAAAGGCAACCACAAACTGGTCCAGCCACTTTCGCCGCTCGCGCTCTTGCTCAGCATACGATCCGCGAGCTTTCGTCCGTCCCGCGACGATCAACGACTGATACAACTCTTCCGCCTGCATTTGTCGCAAGTAGAAGTGAGAGAACTTGGGCGTCTCACCCACCGCTGGATCATCTAACTCGTTGTAAGGTGTAATGTTCGCGGACAGTTGATAGGGTTTGCTAAGCACAATCCATCGCATTAGCTCTTTCAAGTCATAACTGTGCTCGCGAAACTGCGTCGCTAGTTGGTCTAACAACTCCGGATGGCTGGGCGGGTTATGAGGTCCCAAGTCGTCAACGGGTTTCGTGAATCCGTAGCCTAAAAACTGCGACCACATGCGATTGACGATCATGCGATCCAGGAACTCACTATCCATCATGTAGCGAGCCAATTCGCGACGGCGATTGACATCGTCGACTCGCCCCCGAGGATCAATCGGCGGTTGCTCCATAAAGGCCGGGTAAGCACTCTTGGTCATCCCGTTGCGGAGCTCATAAAAGATAATTGCGTCATCCGCGTCACCCGCTTGTCCAGCATAGTCTTGGTCGACCAGCTCCGTGTAGCTAATATCTCGCGTGCCGGGTGTAAAACGGCGCTTGGCGGAAGATTGGCGAAAGAATGCGTTGAACTCCCAGAACGTCTGTTGCTTCCACTTGTTAAACGGATGGTTATGACACTGCGTGCATTGCACTTGCAGGCCCAAGAAAATTCGCGATGTGCTGCTGGTGGCGAGCACACCGCCATCCTGATTGACCTTGTCAATTAAGAAGTTCACCGCGCCGTTAAAGTTCTCGGTCCCCGGCTTGTTCGAGCCAGTTGCGGTGACCAATTCGTAAACCATGCGGTTGTACGCTTTGTTCGTGGCGAAGGAATCGCGCAGGTACTTTTGCATCCCATCTCGACTGGTAAAGTCACGCTGGGCATCGCCGCCGCCGCTGCGACCAATCAGAATGTTGGTCCATTTTGTCGCCCAGTTGCGGGCGTACTCTTCGTTATACTTCTCGTCGAACAGCAACTTATCGACCAACCGCTGGCGATTCCCGGCTTTGCGGTCACGGCTGAACTCGGCCAACTCTGAGAAGGTGGGGATACGGCCGAGCAAGTCGAGGTAAACGCGGCGACACCAAACCGAATCTTCCACTTCGGCCGAGGGGCGGACGTCGTAATCCTTCCAGCCCTGCTCGATGAGCGCGTTGATCTGAGCAACCTGGGGTGGTGGTTCAGGGGGCGCTGCGGTGGCAGGTGTTGACCCGCCCAGCGTGGATATTTGGAGTCCACACCCGGCGGCCAGCAGGAAAAACACGGAGCGGATTTGAAAGCGTGGCATCGCCAGACCCGATAGACTGATGAAATGTGGGGAACCTCGTCGGCGTCAACACCCCCTAAACGCAGCTAATCGCTGGGATGTACTCAGCCGATCCTCATCAATCTATCTTAACCGGACTCAATCAGGGTTATACACCTGCGGGGGCCGATTCAATGATTTCCCAAACCGCCTCGTCCGCTTCGTGTTTCCACAGATTGCCCATGGAATCACCGACCAGAAGGCTGCGAACTACGCCTGCCAGGGGGTCGGGGACAACCAGGGCGACGGTTCCTTTGCGATATTTTCGCTGAATTTTCGCGATCATCTTGGAGACGCGGTTCCGCGCTTGGTCGACCGTTTCCCCGCCGGGAGGACAGATTTGATCAGGGTGCTCTTGCCCGGTGCGGTAAATCCGCGGCAGCTGTGTTCGCACCTCTTCGATCTTTTTGCCACTCCACAGCCCGTGGTCGATATTTTTCAAGCAATCGACGACTTTAACCCGGCCACCACACCAGCGGTGAAGCGTTTCGGCGGTTTGCCGAGCAGACTGGCAGGGTGCACAGTAGATGCGGTCCAGCCGATATTCGCTCAGTTGCTCGACCGCTTGCAGCACTTGATCGCGTCCCGATTCGCTCAGCGGCATGTCCA
>CAZHTX010000572.1:0-3639 GCA_964535475.1 uncultured Pirellulaceae bacterium | reverse complement strand
ACCACGCCAACATCCCGTGAAATTTTCCGTGCGGATGTTGGCAAAAGACGCCAACGAGGGAATCGCCGCGGCGGATGTCGACGGCGACGGCAAACTCGATTTGGTGGCGGGGCGTTACTGGTTTGCGAATCCCGATTGGGCAGCCCGCCCCCTGCGAGCCATTGAAGACTGGAACGGTTACGTGCAGAGCAACGGCGACTACATTTACGATGTCAATCGCGACGGCTTGCCCGATGTGATCGCCGGTTCCTTCTTACCGACCGAAGTGCACTGGTACGAAAATCCAGGTGCGGAGAGCCTGCGGTTGGGCAAGATGTGGCCCCAGCATCTGCTGATCGATACCGGAAATTCGACCAACGAGGGGCAGTTATTCGAAGACCTCGACGGCGACGGCACGCCCGAATGGATCGTTAACACCTGGGTCCCTAACGTGCCGATGGTCGTTTGGCGGTTACAACCCAGTGACGCGGCCGAGCGTCCCTTGAAGCTGATTCCGCACCAATTAGGCCCCAGCGCTAATGGTCACGGGATTGGCGTCGGTGACCTCAACGGTGATGGCAAACTCGATGTATTGGTTGGCCAAGGCTGGTACCAACAGCCCGCCAGCGATCCCTGGGGACAGCCTTGGAAATTCCACGCCAATTGGGAACTGCACGCCAGCCTGCCGATGTTGGTCAAGGACCTCAACGGAGATGGCAAAGCCGATTTGGTGTTCGGCAACGGACATAATTTTGGGCTGTTCTGGTGGGAACAGACTGGCCAAGAAGATGATGGCAAAATCATCTGGAAAGAACACCTGATCGATCGCGGTTTCAGCCAGCCCCACAGCTTGGCTTTCGCCGATCTAAATGGTGACGGCCAAGAAGAACTGATTACCGGCAAACGCTACTACGCGCACAACGGCGGCGACCCGGGTGGCCAAGAGCCTCCCTGCTTGTATTACTACAGCTGGGATGCCCAAACGGAATCCTTCACACGACACGTGATCGAGGAAGGGCACGTTGGCACCGGCTTGCAAATCGTCGTCGCCGACGTGAACCAAGACGGACGCCCCGACATCGCCGTGGCGGGCAAAAGTGGTACTTATTTATTGCAAGCCGCCGACTAATCACCGGGTAGCGAGTAATCACCGGGTAGCCGAGTCATCACCGGGTAACGGCGGAGCGGCAACCGACTGCAGGGAGTCTGCCAATGGAAAAACCTGTCACTACGAATGCGGCTGCCGAGTCGAAAGCAGCCGTTCCGAGCTCGGAGCGAGCGCTAACCACCGAGGTCACACTCGGGCAGGCTCAGCGACAAGTCGACGACTGGATCCAAACGATCGGTGTTCGCTATTTTAGCGAGCTGACGAACCTTGCCCAGTTGGTCGAGGAAGTCGGCGAAGTGGCTCGCATCCTCTCGCGAACCGCCGGAGAACAATCATGGAAAACGGGGCAAACGCCAGCCGATTTAAACCACGCTTTGGCTGATGAATTGGCCGATGTGCTGTTTGTCACGATCTGCCTAGCCAACCAAAGCGGAATCGATCTAGAATCAGCTTGGCAACGCAATCTGGCCAAAAAAACCAAACGTGACGCCACGCGCCATCACGACAACCCTAAATTGCGTCCACCCGTCTCGGAGCCACCAAGTAAGTCTTAAAGTTGCGATAGCGGGTGAAAGCCCGACGCCTCAGCGAGAGGCCCGACGCCTTAGCGAGAGGATTGCCGGCTGCGTAAGATTTAAGTGAACAGTTACCTGACAAACACGCTCAGCGGTATCCCTGATCCGTTTCCGCATTCAAACTTGTACCCGAATCACACCGCGATCTCGATCGCGGGGGAGTGTTATTGGACATGGCCTTAACCATCATGCGTCGCATTCGTTTTTGCGCCGGTCACCGCCTGCGCTTGCATGGCGGTCGTTGCGAGAACTTTCACGGTCATAATTACGTGGCGGACTTCTACGTCACCGGCGACCAGCAAGACGAAGTCGGCCGCGTGGTCGATTTTTCTGAATTAAAGAAACGCTGCAAAGGCTGGATCGACGAACACTGGGATCACGCTTTCCTGCTATGGGACACCGACGAGAACGGTCAAGCCGCTGTGCGGATGGCCGAGCCTCATCGGCTGTTCCTGCTCCCTTACAATCCGACCGCCGAGAACATGGCTCGCTACTTGCTCGAAGAAGTCTGTCCGGAAATTCTCGCCGGCACCGGTGGTCGCGCGACCAAAGTGGTGATTTGGGAAACCGAAGACAGCTTTGCCGAAGTCTCCGTCGATGCCGAGGATACGTTCTCCAGCGGTGCCAGCTGGTCGGATCAATCCGCAATCTAGGCGATTCGTCCCATGCTCACCGTCAAGCAGCTCGATCATGTCGCCCTGCATGTCAAAGATATCGAGCAAGCGGTCGCATTTTACCGCGATCTGCTTTGCCTGCCGCCGCTACCAAGACCGGCGTTCGATTTTGCAGGGGCTTGGTTTCGTTTAGGTGGGTCGCAAGAGCTGCATCTAATTGCCGACCGGCGGTTGCCAGTCCACTCGCATTCGCGCGGGACTCATTTTGCCCTCGCTGTCGCCGACCTGGACGCTTGGGATCAGCATTTGTCGCCCGAGCAAGTCGAACGTTCTGAACTGCGTCTCCGCCCCGACGGAGCGCGACAGCTGTTTGTCCGAGATCCGGACGGACACTGGATTGAATTAGTGCAACCGCCAAGTTGATCGGACGCGGGTCAGCGGGCCGCCGGGGGTTGCACCAAATCTGGACGGGTCGCTTCGGGAAAGAGCCTGCGGTTGGCTCGTTCGGGATCATGTTGCGACCAGGTTTCGCGGTAGAGCGGTGCGCGGACATCACGGAGCACCCCATCATCCTGCCAGACGCAGCGGTATTCATGCGACCGCCAATTACGAATCGGCAACTGGCTATCACGCTTGACCATCCGCCAAGCGATCACGCGATACTGTGCATGCTCGGCAGACCAATCGTAAAAAACTAATTGATCAAACACGTGCCGACCGACTTCGTCGTACGAGTGATGCAGTTCGATCAGGTCCACGCGTTGGCGAGCGACGACCGATTGCCCACTGCCACCTGACATGGCGACGATTGCCAGCGAAATAATGGCTCCGAACATGTGAGTACCCCTATGGTTCTCGAGTTCAAAATTCGCCTCCGCTCAGCTTGCCATAGTGAAACCGTTCACCATCTTGAACCAACGCGAACTGCGACTTTGTTGCTTAACTTTAATGGCGAAACAAGGTCAAGAGCAAACGCCGGCAAAAAAACGAGTGCATGGCAGGGTCTGCTGCCGCCGGGGTTGCCCCGGGTCGGTGCGACAAGTGGTAGCTACCTCGCTTGACTCACATTCCTCTCTTGCTGCCCGCGAATGGCGCTCGGCGAAAATCGAGTCGCCCTGGACAACGTTGTGGCAATGCACACCTGGCAATTTGATGCGTGGTGGTCGCGGCATGAAATCGGCAATCCTCCCCCTCCCAACACCGAACTTAAAGCCTGGCCCCTTGTGAAGCCCCCGCAGGACCGACCGGCTAAAGCCGGGACACCAGCATGCGCTGGTGTCTAGCCTTTAGGCGATCCGGATTGCGATTGACCGGCTAAAGCCGGGACACCAGCATGCGCTGGTGTCTAGCCTTTAGGCGATCC
>CAZHTX010000571.1:0-3646 GCA_964535475.1 uncultured Pirellulaceae bacterium | reverse complement strand
CCCTCATTGAGCTGCTTGTTGCTTTAGCCATTATGGGGGTTCTCGTGGCGCTGACCGCTGTTGGTATTCAAGCAGCAAGGGCGGCTGCAAGGAGGATAAGCTGCGCGAACAATCTGCGGCAAATTGGCATCGGGCTCAATTCCTTTGCCGCGTCCAAGCAAGTTCTTCCGGCCTTGGTCGAAACAGGAAGCCCCGGAGGGGGGGCTGGCCCCTTATACGCAATTGCCCCATTTTTAGATGAAAGTACCAAAGATCCGAGTAGCTTTTATTTGGTTCACAGGCACTTACCACCTTTTCCAGAAGCTTTTGGCAGTTTGCGAGAAATCCTACTTTGCCCGTCGGACTACGGGCGTTCCGGCACCAATTATCGCTCAAACGCTGGAAGCGACCCGTACGTGTATCGCCAAGGTGGGCGGCTGCTCGGGCCGTTCGGATTCAATACCAAACTGTCGTTGTCTCGCATTACTGATGGACTGGACAATACTGCTGCTTATTCGGAAAGGATTCGAGGCGATGGCACCCAGCGCCGAGAGTATTTGGGCAACACTCGCATTTGTGGTGTTCAGTCCGCGGGCGTTGAAAATCCACCTACACTTGATGACGTGCTAGCCACTTGTTTTCCGCTAGCTTCAAGTAGCTCAGTGTATGGTTTTTCTGGTCATGACTGGCAAGTCGCTGGGCATGCGCACGCCTGGTATATCCACGCCCGAGGCACCAATCCAACTGAGCAAGACCTAATTCTCGGCAGTCCGGTTGGCCCGGTCATGCCAGACGGGGGTGTAGTGGACGCACGTTCTTATCACCCTGGAGGAGCGTATCTAGCTTTCGCTAGCGGAAGAGTAAAATTTTTCACTGATTCTACTGATGTGCAAATATGGAGATCCTTGGGAACTGCGTCGGCAGGCGAAGTGAGTGGCAACTAGATTTGAGACGAAAGTGCCGCGAAGGCGTTGTATTAGATCGGTTTTCCAAAAGGTGAACACCGAATGCGATTTGCACGGGAATCCACAGTTATTTACGACCTATTGGTATTGGCCGCAGTCTGCATTTTTGCATTTGCCGCGGGATCAAAGGTCATTGAGGCCATGCATATTGTCTATTCACATAATCCAATTCCCGCAATCTCCTTTTTACGCTTTGTGCCGATCGTATTCGACTTGGCCCTGATAGTCTTACTAGTCGGACTACCTAGATATTGGTCTCGACTATTAGGCATCTCGGCATTCCTGTGCCTTTTTTCTATTGCGCTGGGATTCCTTGCATCCGAAACAGACTGTCACTGCTTCGGCAAAGCAACTAATGGTGCCTACGTCTTGCTTATCGATGGAATCTTCCTGGTCTCGTTTGTCGCATTAAGCCCACCACGGCTACCTCGGGCTCCGATGTTGCTTAGGAGGCGAGCAATTGGGGGGCTCGCTTGTGCACTCTTCGTAGGCCTCGGTACTGTAGTGCGGCAAGATGCATATAAGGCACACGACGTTTATCTGAATCCACTACTTCTAGATCGCGAGTGGCCGCTTGCTGATCAGGTCCCGTTGGCGGAGTTTGCTAGCACGCATATTTTCTTTATTCGTGAAGGCTGCCACAAGTGTGAGCAAATGGTACCGAGAATAACACAGGCAATGGAGGAAGAAAACATTGAAAACTCGCTAGCCTTGGTTCGGGTCCTTCCGGGCGGAAAATGGCAATTATATCGCGGGTCCGACGCCACCGAGCTAACATACGAGCAGCCCACTCTAGTTCTCGATCTTGCAACACCGGCTCGAATGACAGTAAGAGGTGGTGTGATACGGGAGATACTTGAAGATCTTAGTCAGCTTCCCTAGCTTTGGACTACTTTGCTGATGCGACGGAGTGCTGTTTGCGTCGGAGTCGAAGTAAAGACGGCGGTGTGTTTACTTGCTCCACCAGTTAGAATGTGTAAGCGACCAGCAGCACCATTGGTCTGATCCACTGGTGTGGTGGGCAGGACGCTAGTTGGCTTCTGAAGCGAGGCGACGGTTTAGGCCGATGCGGTTGCGGCGGGCGTTCCGCTGACGACGCTCTTCGGCGCGGGTGCAGGCACGCTAATCGGAGATTAGCTCACCGCAACATTCTTGGATTGTCGCGTGTACTGGCGGCCCGAGCGAGAGGCCATGGGGTTCACTTCACTAATTCAGCGTGCTTACCGAGTTCTATTCTATTGTTTGTCAGAATTTGACTTTTTAATGTACGCATAAAGTGTCGTTTCACGAACTACCACAAGGACAGCGATTCCCGATGAGCATCTGAGGCCACGTTTTTCTCGTGTTTGAGCGACTTTGATTTGCGAGCATGTCGCGACGAGCGGCTTAGCTCTACGTAGGGGATTTCGGCGTCGGGTCCATGAGCGACAATAAGTAATGAGTTACCCAACCATGAGGTCACGGATGAGAAACCAAGCAGATCTACCTAAACCACGACGAGGTCTTTCCGCCGACGCATTGATCCAAACGCTGCGGCGAAGGTTCCAAAAAGTTCCCGATCAACGAAGGCAGGCCTCATGCGATCATCCCATGAGCGACACGCTCATGAGCGCCTTCACAATGTTTGCCACCAAAGAACCCTCGATGCTCTCCTTCGAGGATCATCACCGTGAACTGCACATCGAGAAACCGTTCGGAATTAATGCCGTCCCCAATGATACTCAGATGCGTGCGATCCTTGACGGCATCGATATTGAACCACTCAATGAGGCGTTCGCGGACCTGTTTTGGGAACTGCAACGAGGCAAAGAGCTCAAGCAATGGCTTTTCGACGATCAGTACTATCTCGTCGCCATTGATGGTTCCGGCTCACTCTGTTCCGACCATATCAAGTGTGATCACTGCATGGTTCGTCGCACCGGCGGCAAAGAGCAGTACTACCATCAAGTCGTGGCAGCGGTTTTGGTACATCCTGTTACAAAGCAGGTTAGCCCACTAGCCGTTGAGCCAATCATGCGCAGTGACGGAAAAGCCAAAGATGACAGCGGACGCAACGCGACAGGCCGTTTATTGCAGCGGTTACCATCACTGCAAATACTCATACCAGTATTGGCGTTTGCATCAATAAGTCGTGCCGATGTCCGCCAAAAATTCGAACCGTAAACAATATAAGCTTGCCCGATATTGTTGACGGAGTGTTGGATTATCCCGCCGAAGGCCCTGAAATACCACTGGAGTAAGTAATGCAAGTAAAATCGTGGGCTTACTGCGAGATTTTGATGGTCACGTGTCTTTCTGGTTGCGCAGAGCCAACGATCAAACAGCCCTTGGGAACTCTCCTAGAGCAACAACAGCTCAAGCCGCTTCAAGGAGTTTGGCGATCATTGGAAGGAGAGGCGATGCAAGTAAAGCTCACTGGAAACTACTTCGTTCTGGGATATCTAGAATTCGATAGCACCGCAGGCAAATTTACTGCAGTTAATGCGGATTGTGTGATAACAAAGGTTGAGGATTATACGTTGATATTTTTCAAGCATTTGGCGAAAGACGACGAATACTATTTCTCACAAGATATGGAGCTGACAAACGACCACATTGTGTTAAGGAAGCCAAGTGCAGAGCTATTCAATAATGGTGTCCGAGCTAAAACTCTCGGTGGAGATTTGTTAGTACGGTCTTTCAGAGGGAAAGACTATGAGTAC
>CAZHTX010000570.1:0-3667 GCA_964535475.1 uncultured Pirellulaceae bacterium | reverse complement strand
CCGCTCAAACTCAATCTACAATTCCGCTCGCAATACTCGCTGCGGTGGTGGCAACGGATGATCGTCTGCTGTTTGGTTGCCACCGTCGTTCTGGGTGTCGCCAAGAACCCCCGTAATGGCCAGGGTGTGCCCGCCCGGTAAATCCCAATAGCCCAGCCCGATAGCCCAGCCCGATAGCCAACCCTTCAAGCAGACGACGCTGAGTCGCCCTTAAACGGCGAAAACTGCGTTCCGAGTCACGCGATGGGGAACAGAAGTTTGCCAGAGCGCCACGTGGGAGAGCAGTGTTCGGAAGTGCCACGGATCCAGTTCGCCCACCCGGATGTGGTGCTCGACTGGTTTTGCCTTTCCCGGTAACTAAACTGCATTTAAATTGCGTTTAACCAGCTTCCCACATGTTCGCTCGATACGCTAAAGGGTCACTCGTGCACAGCCGCTTCTATACACTCATTTTGTCCACCGTGCTGCTCAGTTGGCTGCCGCTTTGCTCCACCTGGGCGCAAGACCAAGCCGAACCTGAGAAATCAACACCAACGGAGAGCGTCGGAGAATCGCTTGCCGTCGACAGCAACCTGTTGGCAGGTCTGAAACTACGTTCACTCGGCCCCTCCTTGATGTCGGGCCGCATCGCCGATATTGCGGTGAATCCAGAGCAACCGAACACTTGGTACGTGGCAGCCGGCAGCGGCAACCTTTGGAAAACCACGAACGCTGGCACGACCTGGACACCGATTTTCGAGAACTACGGGTCTTATTCAATCGGCTGCGTCACACTCGACCCGAGTAACCCGAACATCGTCTGGGTTGGCACGGGCGAAAACGTGGGTGGTCGACACGTCGGCTTCGGCGATGGCGTCTATGTCTCCCACGATGCCGGGGGCAGTTTCAAGAATCTGGGGCTGAAAGAGAGTGCACACATCAGCAAAATCTTGGTGCACCCCGCTGACTCGCAGGTCGTGTTGGTGGCAGCTCAAGGCCCACTTTGGAGCAAAGGGGGCGAACGCGGGCTGTATCGCACCGCCGATGGTGGTGAAACGTGGGACCAAGTACTGTCGGCGGGCGACTGGACCGGTTGCACCGATGTGGTGGTCGATCCTGAACACCCAGAAACGATGTACGCGGCCCTTCACCAACGTCACCGAACGGTAGCAGCCTTGTTGAATACCGGACCGGAGTCAGGAATCTACAAGTCGACCGACGGTGGCGAAACCTGGCAAGAGTTAACCAACGGACTCCCCGGCCAAGACATGGGAAAAATCTCCCTGGCAGTCTCGCCGCAGAAATCTAACATCGTTTACGCCACCGTCGAACTGCCAGCACAAAAGGGCGGCACTTGGCGAAGCGTCGATTATGGTGCCAGTTGGAAGAAGGTCAGCGATTTTGTCAGCGGCGGCACGGGCCCTCACTACTATCAGGAAATCTGGGCCGATCCGCATCGTTTTAACTGTCTTTATCACGCCAACAATTATCTCTCCCGCAGCCTCGATGGGGGCGAAACCTGGGATAACATTGAAGGGCAAAATAAACACGTTGACAATCACGCTATCGCTTTTCATCCCACCGATCCAGATTTCGTCATTTGCGGCACCGACGGCGGTGTCTATTACAGCTATGATTTCACGAAAACCTGGAAGCACGTCACCAATCTACCACTGACTCAATTTTATAAGGTCGATGTCGACTACGACTTGCCCTTCTATCACGTGGTGGGCGGAACCCAAGACAACAGCACGCAATATGGTCCCGCGCGAACTCGCGAAAGTACCGGAATTGCCAACGGTAATTGGATCATCCCCATCGGCGGTGACGGGCACGATAACGCCATCAACCCTGACAACCCTGACATTATCTATTGCGAATCTCAAGAAGGCTACATTCGCCGGTTCGATCGCCGCACCGGCCAATCGGTGGCAATCCGCCCGGCTCCAGCCGCCGGCGAACCCGAGCTCCGATTCAATTGGGATAGCCCCATTTTGATCAGCCCTCATGATTCGAGTCGCATCTATTTTGCCAGTAATTTCCTGCATCGCAGCGATAATCACGGCGATTCATGGACCACGATCAGCCCCGATCTGTCGCGAGGGGAAAATCGCTTGGCAATGGAGATGATGGACCGCAAGCATGGGGTCGATGCCGGCTACGATCTGTATGCGATGAGCCAATACGGTAACATCACCTCGATCAGTGAATCACCGATCGTGGAGGGGCTGATCTACGTTGGCACTGATGATGGCTTGATCCAAGTCACCGAAGATGGTGGGACAACCTGGCGTAAAATCGATCGCATCTACGGCATTCCCGAAATGGCTTTCGTTAATGATATCAAAGCCGATCGCCACGACGCTGATACCGTCTATGCTTGCCTCGATCATCACAAGTCGGGCGATTTCAAACCCTATCTCATCCGCTCCTCGGATCGAGGCAAGACTTGGGAGTCGATCGCTGGTGATTTACCAGATCGCCACCTGGTTTGGCGGATTGAACAGGATCATGAAACACCCGAACTACTGTTCCTGGGAACGGAGTTTGGCCTGTTTGTATCTGTCAATTCCGGAGAGAACTGGAGCAAGCTGAGCGGCGGCATGCCGACCATCCCAGTCCGCGACTTGGCGATTCAAAAACGCGAGCACGACTTGGTCGTGGCGACTTTCGGTCGCAGCTTCTACGTGCTGGATGATTATTCGCCGCTCCGCAAACTGGTCGAGCCCATTTCCACCAGCGAATCGGCTCAGTTGTTTGCTCCTCGCAACACAGCTTGGTACCGAGAGACCAGAGTGCGCCCCGTCAGCTCTTTGGGTGACAGCTATTTCACCGCCGCGAACCCGCCAGCGGGCGTGATTTTTACGTTGCATGTGGAAGACTGGCCAAAGACGGCTGCCGAAAAGCGGAAAGCGGCGGAGGCCAAAGCGGCCAAAGCGAATGAGGATGTGAAGATTCCCAGCTTCGAGGAGCTAGCCACGGAATCGGCGGAAGCAAAACCGCAGCTCTATGTCGAAATCCGTGACACGCAAGGGAATCTGGTAAATCGACTGGACTGCCCAACGTCAAAGGGATTACATCGAGTCGTTTGGGACATGCGAGAAACGAGCCCCATCGTCGCTTCGCCGTCAACCTTAGTCGCACCCGGTGCATACACCGCACAGCTCGTCCGCGTCGACGGCGAAACCGTCGAAAAGATGGCGACCGCTGTTGATGTCCAACTGCAAGCGATCTATGAACCCAGCTTGGAGCCAGTCCAACACGAGGAAGCCCAAGCGTTTAACAAACAGGTCGCCACAATGTTGGCAAGCTGGAGAAAGACGAACACCGCAGCGGACGAGTTAAGCAAAGAACTGAGTGGTCGCAAGCGGTTGGTCTTAGCCGCCGGCGACGCACCACAAACTTTACTGGCGTCGATCAGCGAACTGGAATCGCTGCAAAGAGCTTTACAACGTAAACTGGTCGGTGACCAAGAACGTCGCAGCCGCAACGTGCTCGATGTGCCCACCGCGGGAGAACGCCTCCGCACGGCACTGTATCAAGCAGCCGGTTCGCTGCATGGCCCCACGGGTACCAGTCGCGAACAAGTCGACATCGCCCAAGCTGGCGTGGAAGCGGCTGCGGCCGAGTTGACTGAACTCAAGGGCAAGCTCGAATCACTCCGCGCGGAGATGGAATCGGCCGGCCT
>CAZHTX010000569.1:0-3693 GCA_964535475.1 uncultured Pirellulaceae bacterium | reverse complement strand
GACCAAGACGTAGCAATCTTCCAGCACGGCTTCCATGCTGGTCGAGTCGGTCACGAAGTAAGGCGACAAGTAGCCGCGATCAAACTGCATCCCTTCGACCCATTCCTGCTCGGTTTGCAGGCTCTTGCCTTCGTCGACGGTGATCACGCCATCTTTACCAACTTTTTCCATCGCGTCGGCGAGCAAATTGCCGATTTCACGATCGTTGTTGCTGGCGATGGTCGCCACGTTGGCCATCGACTCTTTATCTTTGACCTTGACGGCCATCTTGTGCAGCTTTTCGGTCAAATCGTTGACCGCTCGCTCGATCCCTTGCTTCATTTGGATCGGATTGACGCCAGCGACGACAGCCTTGAGGCCTTCGTTGAAAATGGCTTCTGCCAACACGGTCGCGGTCGTGGTGCCGTCACCAGCCACGTCGCTGGTGTTGCTGGCAACTTCCCGCACCATGCGGGCGCCCATGTTTTCATAAACATCTTCCAGGTCGATTTCCTTGGCCACCGTTACGCCGTCTTTGGTGACGGTGGGGCTGCCGAAGGACTTCTGCAGGATGACGTTGCGTCCCTTCGGACCGAGAGTCACTTTGACGGCTCGCGCCAACTTGGAGACCCCACGACGGATCGCTTCGCGAGCTTCCTGGTCGAATGCAATAATCTTTGACATGTTCGCTTGTATTTCGTAGAGAGTCTGGGAATGAATGGAAAACGGGGAGAGGGAGACTGTTACTCAATCACAGCCAAGACGTCGTCTTCCCGCATCAGCAGGTATTCTTCACCCGAGATTTCAACGGTTTCGCCAGCGTAACTGCTGAACAAAACTCGGTCGCCGGACGTCAATTGCATCGCGCTGCGAGTGCCGTCATCCAACAATTTGCCCGTGCCAATCGCCACAACGACGCCGCGAGCAGGCTTTTCTTGTGCCGCGTCAGGAAGCACGATGCCTCCCTTGGTTACCGCTTCACTCTCTTCTCGACGAACCACAATTCGCTCGCCGATGGGCTGCAGGTTCACCTTGTTCTTTACATTCTTGGTGGCAGTCGCCATGTCCGTAGAACCTCCCGGTCTTTCCAATAAATTCGAAACGGTTGTGTGTGATCGTGGTGGCTTCGCTCGCCCCATTCCGGGAGCCAACACCACCAGCCAGCCGCTTTTGACAGTCAAAGCGTTGAGGGCACACCTACAGCAAGCAGTGTGCCAGAGCTGAAAAAACGGCGCACAACTCGTTTCCAGGAAACAACTTAGGCTTTCTAACTGACGCGCAGCAGCATGGTCGCTGCGGGAAGCCTGCCAGCGTGGCAGAAGATAGTGGCTAGTGGCTAGTGGCTAGTGGCTAGTGGCTAGTCCTCAAGCCTAGCGAGCATGATGGAGCGCCAGCGCCGGAGAAACCGGGCGCTGCAAAGTCCTGAGGTAAATTATCCAACAAACTGAGCAAACCTGCTGATCAGGCTTGCTCTTTGTATGTGGTCCAGCTCAAGTAGGCGAGGATCCCGCCAAAAATCAGGAAACTAATATCCATCATCAGACTTGCGCCGCGCAGCGGTGCGGAGGCTTCCATTCCGGCAAACCGCATGATGAGGTCAACCAAGAATAGGAGCAACAACAACGCAGCAACCACAAGGCTGGTCAAACACAGGGCCTTGGGCATCAAGGAACCTCGACTTAGGATCGCGGGGGCGGTAGACATGCTGTTATAAAGAAGCGAGAGGGCAGTATAGTCCAGGGATTCCTAAATTCACACACCCACCTGGATAGCCTAGTTTGACGTCTCGGAAAATCAGGTCCAAATATTCGGAAAATGTCAACTTCAACGCCTAAAACGATCCAATCTGACCAAGCCCCCCCGCCTGCCGACCCGGCGGAGACCTGGAGCTGGTGGCGAGAGCAAATGCCTGTTACCGAAAGGTGGGTTTATTTTGATCACGCCGCCGTCGCCCCCCTGACCGCTCCCGCCGCCGCCGCACTGGCTGCTTTCGGTGTCGAAGCGAGCGAACAGGGCGATACCTTGTGGCCGACCTGGGCCGCCAATTTGACACGTTTGCGGGAAGGCGTTGCCAGCTGGTTGCAGGCCGACGCCGACGAGATCACTCTTGTACCGAACACTTCGGCTGGAATCAACATTGTCGCCGAGGGGCTGCCCTGGAAAGCGGGTGACAACGTGGTGATCCCCGGTGGCGAATTCCCCTCAAACCACCTTCCTTGGCAAAACCAAGCTCGCCACGGCGTCGAGCTGCGCGTCGTTCCCAGCCCGGGCGGCCGCATCGACATGGACGGCATCCGCCGGGCGATCGATGCTCGAACGCGGCTGGTGGCGGCTTCCTGGGTCGGCTACTCCAGCGGATATCGGTTGCCAGTGGCCGATCTCTGCCAAGTGGCTCACGACCGGGGGGCCCTGTTCTTCCTGGACGCAATTCAAGGACTGGGCATTTTTCCGCTCGATTTGAAAAAAATCCCCATCGATTTCCTCGCCGCCGATGGCCATAAATGGATGCTGGGCCCCGAGGGTGCGGGCATCACTTTCATCCGCCAGCAACACCTCGAGTTGCTGAATTGCTCCACCGTGGGCTGGAACAGCGTCGTCGGACGCCACAGCTTTTCCTCAGCCGAGATGAATCTGCTCCCCGCCGCTGCCCGCTTTGAGGGAGGCTCCTACAACATGCCGGGGTTCGCCGCCCTGCTGGCCAGCTTGCAAATGTTTTGGCAGGTCATCGAACGCCATGGCAGCGATGCGCTCAGCCAACGCGTGCTCGAGCTGCACGGCTACGCCCGCGCGGCACTGCTGCGACGTGGTGTGCATTTAATTAGTGACTGGTATCGCAGCTGCCGCAGCGGCATCATCACCTTCGTGCCGCGGGAGGAATCTCCCGAGGCTTGCCGAAAACGTTTGCTCGACGCCGGTATCGTGGTCAGCTGCCGCGGCGGCGGAGTTCGAGTTAGTATGCATGTCTACAACACGACGGACGATATTGATCGCCTGATCGACACGCTCTAACCGAACTCTCAGCTAGCGGATTGTGATGACAAAGCGGGCAGTTTACACCGGAACTTTCGACCCTGTGACTTTGGGGCACCTCCATATCATTCGCCGAGCCGCTCGCTTGGTTGACGAATTGATCGTCGGCGTCGGTATCAACGCCGACAAACGCCCCCTGTTCACTCCCGCCGAACGGGTCGACCTACTTTGTCATGTCAGTCGCGATTTGCCCAACGTGCACATCGAAATGTTTTCCGGGCTGGCGGTCGATTTCGTTCGCGATTGCGACGCCAGCGTGATGGTGCGGGGCATCCGTCCGCTGACCGACATCGCCGGCGAATTCACGATGATGATGGCCAACCGCCAACTCGACCCCGAAATCGAGACCGTATTCTTGATGGCTGACGAAGAATACGCCCACGTCAGCAGCAGCCTGCTGAAGCAAATCGCCGCCATGAGCGCCAACGATGAACGGCTGGCAAAGTTCGTGCCACGTGAGATTATCGCGCCGCTGCGAGCAAAATTGAGCTGAAGGCCGAATGCTGTGAACTCCGGCACTTTTTCGCTTCCAAGCTTCGCGACTTAGAACCTATCCGAAAACCATAAAACAGGCCCGCGGCTAGCGCCGTCGGCTCACAGTTTTCGGATAGGTTCTTAAACACGCCCGCGGCTAGCGCCGTCGGCTCACAGTCTTCGGATAGGTTCTTAGGTGCGTTCCATGCG
>CAZHTX010000568.1:0-3720 GCA_964535475.1 uncultured Pirellulaceae bacterium | reverse complement strand
GGGAAAGTGGCTCAGCGCAGTGACGAACGCTTCCACACTCTGGCCGCTGACGAACGTCCGGCCCCCTTTGTCAAATGTACCGCTGACCATCACCGGCACCCGCCGGCCACCATGGTCAAAATAATCTCGAATCGCGAATAAACAGGCCTTGAGGTTGAGCGTGTCGATCGCCGTTTCGGGCAGCAGCAGATCGACGCCCCCCTCGAGCAGCGCGGCAACCTGGCGGCGATAGCTGGCCACCATCTCGTCGTAACTAACATCCCGGTGGGCCGGGTCGTCGACGCTGGTGCTGATTGCCATCTGACGGCTGGTGGGTCCGATCGAACCGGCGACAAAACGTGGCTTGTCGGGCGTTCGCTCGGTCCACTCGTCGGCGGCGATTCTGGCGCAGCGGGCAGCCGCTAAGTTAATTTCCTCGACCAACTCCAACGGCAACTCAAAATCGGCCATGCCGATGGGGGATGCCCCAAACGAGTTCGTCTCGACAATATCTGATCCGGCTTCGTAGTAGGCTCGGTGAATGTCGGTGATTTTGTCAGCGTGCGTTAGGCAAAGAATATCGGAGAAACGACTCAAATCTTTGTGATGGTCGCGAAAACGCTCTCCGCGGGCGGCTTCTTCGTCTAATTTCAAACGCTGAATCATCGTCCCCATGGCCCCGTCGAGCACTAGGATACGAGATTGCAAGAGTTCGGAAATCTGATCGGCAGGTGATGATGCTTTAAGCATTCGGCTCGTTAATCGCTGGAGTCAAATTGGTAATAGTTTTGCTCTGGCAGTGACAACTCTCGAGGAGTCCACCGCCCCTATCGTCTCACGTTAGGGCCATTTCGGCAAGGTTCGCTGGTTTTTCCTCACAATAAAGCCTGCTTTAAAGGGCTGCGAGGCATTCAAGTTCGCTTAAACCGACCGCCAACCAGCAACCACTCGGGGGGATCGAGACGTCTGTAGTCACAAGTTCACGAATGATCGATCTTGCCAGATCGCTACACATTAGCTATCCCGCAAAAGACTCAAGATCAAAACATTAAGAACCGATACCAACTTTAACTAGGTGCGCGGCGCAAGGCAGCGGGCGCGTGGCCGCGTCTCTGCAGCCAGTCCGACAACAGTCGCCAGTCAAGGAAGGCAGTCAATGACGGCTCCGAAACACGGAAACCGGCCAGATAGTCAAGTTCAGCGAGCTCGCGGTGGAAGTCCCCAGCGGATTTTCCTGAACTCAGGCACAATCGTCGATCGACCTCCGGTGCTGTTCAGGATGCCCTCGGTCGCGCCGACTGACGCAGCGAACGACGCAGCGAACGACGATGCAGCGGCTGTTGCGAATGCTGACGCTATGGCTGGGCAGCAGCCCCGGGAAAATCCGGCAACCGGTCGGCAAACACCAGCCGCAGACGGGCAGATCGTAATTGTCGATCCGCCTGCCGCAACGGTGCAACAGCCACACACTGCAAACACGCAAACAGTCCAACCACCGGTTGCTGGCACGCCGGTTCAGCCCACCCCGGTTCCTGAAGCTGCCCCGACCCAACGCCACGATCGAGTGGAATCGGGCCCCCCGACATCCTATCCGGATTCGACATTATCAACTCAAAACGATGGCGGTTCCGGCTCGGCCACGACAAACACTGACCGAGCCGCGAAAACCCGCGAAGAACAGACTCGCCGCGAGTCGTCTCGCGAGTCGACGAAACCACGCGTTGCGGAGACATCCCCGCTGGCGGCGGTTCCGGCCGGAAGATCGTGGATGGAATCGTACGGTTCAAGGTTAATCCCAGTGCTATTGATTGTCGCTGTGGCCGCCTACGCCTTGTTGGTCAACAATGGGTCCGAGTCCGAGCCGGAGATGACATTGGCCGACTTTGAGATCAACGCCGGCGATACGCTAGCCCCGGAAGCGGCAGTCGCCCCGGCAAACAATTCGCTCCTCGCTCCTCCCGCGAATCAGAGCAGTGGCAATCAAACCGGCGGCAGCCAGACACCAGCCGAAAGATCAGGCAGCATAGCTCTGGCTCCACCAGCCAACGACCCACAAGTTGGCGACTGGGCAGGCAACTCAGAAGTTTCCGAGGTGAAACCTGATTTTGATCTCGCCGAATTGATGGGGTCTCCAGCGGCGGATATGCCAGCAGCCAACGAAGAACGGGTCGTTCCACCCGCTGGGGAAATTGCCACTGACAACGCACCGTCTCCGAGAATCAACGTGCCGGCCCCGCAATTTAATGATCAACCAGATTGGCAACGCGACTTGGCCGCAGCAGGTGAAGCAGCTGGTATTCGAGAACCAGCAGCGGGCGTGACTGACTTTAGCGACGGAGTGATTCGCGAAGGCGTGGCCGCGAGCAATGAGGTTCCCGCCAACGAGCAACCCGGTAGCTCACCGATTCGAGATAATCAGTGGGTGCAACTCGATGGCCGCGAACAGGCAGCATCAAGTGAGCAACAACTTGCCGAGGCGAGGCGGCAGCGGGAAGCTTATCGTCCCAATTCAGAGCCTTCAGCTTTGAGTGCCGAGGACGCCATTCAAGCTGCGGTGGATGCAGCTGTCGGAGACCAATATTTCAGCCCCGCCGGACCCTCGGCAACACCCAGCTATCGCTTGTCCAACCAGCCGGCGGGCATCCCTGACTGGAGTCGCTACTTGCCGCCTCCTCAGAACTCCTCGAACCGTGGTTCGTTGATTCAAGGGCCCCAGCCTGGCGACGCGAATCCGGGCCAATATCCGGGCCAATATCCGGGATCCGCGATTGGTAATCCAGGTGCGCCCCAGCAAGCTTACGGGATGCCGACCGGCTACCAACAGCCGCCGACGACGCGATAGTCCCCAGAATTGAGATTGACCCCAACGGTCCGGAACGAGTACCAGACGGTTGGTTAAGGGTTAACGAAAATCAGGGCTGAAGCAGCCCACCCCATTGTTTACCTAGGCAGCGAATCGCCATGAGCAAGCTCGACGACGCCTTCTTGAAGGCTTACGCAAAAGTCCGTGGTGGCAGCACAGCACCGCCGAAGGTGGATGAACCTCCTCAGGCTCCCGCTGAGCTAGAGGAAGGGGAAATTTGGACCGACAAGGATGGTGAGCAGTACGTACGGCCGGATGACGGTGTGATGAACGTGGCTTCGTTTATCGCTCGCACCGCCAACGGTCGCCCGCGGGGAACAGCCCGCCCCGGTGGCGATGGTGTCGCGGATCTCGAACCGCCCCACAGCTCCGATTCACCCGATTGGCAATCACTTTCCGATGACCACCGCGGTGGCGGTTCGCTAGTCGAACAAGTGCAAGCGGTCCGCAGTCCCCATTTCCAACCGATCGCGGTCGACCTGGCTGCGCTCGATATCTTCTCCGCTGCCTCCACGGCAGTCGAAGAACGCCCCTCGATCGCCGCTCGCGTGCAAACCATTCCGCAGCGAGGCCAACCTCTGCCGGCGACCGGCGTTGAACACGCTGGTGAGCAATCACGAGAACATGCGAATGATGCCGATCCAATACTGAGAGCCGACGCGCCCCATCGCAACACCGCCGCACAGACCCAGCAAGCTCAACTGCGGGAACAAGCTCGCATTACCGAACAAGCTCGCATTGCTAAAGAAGCCCGCGTTGCCGAAGAAGCTCGTGTTGCTGAAGAAGCCCGCGCTGCTGAAGAAGCCCGCGCTGCTGAAGAAGCCCGCGTTGCCGAAGAAGCCCGCGTTGCTGAAGAAGCCCGCGTTGCCGAAGAAGCC
>CAZHTX010000567.1:0-3723 GCA_964535475.1 uncultured Pirellulaceae bacterium | reverse complement strand
TGCTGCTCGGCAGCTGGTCATCGCAATGCTGTGCCGCGGCGGTCAACCCGTTGACTCCGGCCAGCACCCAAGCCGCAGCTCCCCCCTTGCCGACTGCTGAGCATCTGCAGGCGGAGATGGCCGCGCTGGCTGAGGAGACCGAACTGCCCGAAGAGGTCAAGGTACCGCTGACTGATGTTTTGAAACGCAGTTTGGATGCGGTCAGCAAACTTGCCGAGGTGCGGGGCAGACGGAAGAAGCTGGAGGAGCAGGTCGCCGCGGTGCCACGAGAATTGTCCATCGCCAAGGCCGAATTGGCCGCTGAACCACCACCACCTCCGCAGGTCGCCGAGAGCACGCCGTTGGATCGCGTGCGAAGTATCCGTGCCGAGCGGGAAGCGGAATTGGCGACGGCCAAATCATTATTGGCCGAGTTGTCCGCCAAATCAGAAAACCGGAAAACGCGTCGTGTGCAAGCGACCGAATTGGTGGCCAGCCTGCGTACCGATTTGCAGAAAGCTGAGGCGGAAGCGTTACCCGTGGTCGCGGAAGGAAAGAGCGATACGCGATTGGTCGATGCAATGCGGCAGGAGCGTGAGGTGAGGCTGGAACTGTTGCGGCAGCGATTGGCGCTGCAGCAGCAAGAGCAGCGGACTATCGAAGCCGAAGAGGAATTGGTTCCCCAGCAGATCAGCGTCGCCCAGCGGCGGGTCGGATGGCTGGAGAAAGAGGTCGCGCTGTTAACGCAAGCGGTCAGCAACCGGCGTGAGATCAAAGTCGAACAGGCGATCCGCAAGCACCACGAAGCGTTGCTCGCTGCCGACCGGCAGCCCTCCGAATCGGCCATTATGGAGCGGAGTAGGGCTTGGATCGACGTGGTCCGCAAGCATGGCGAGGTCGAACGAGAAAAGACCGCCGAGGCAACTCGCGAAGAACAGCTCAGAAAGGAATTAGCCGACACCCAGCAAGCGATTGAAAATGATCTGAAAAATAACGGCACGCTCCGCAGCGGTTTGGGCATGAAGTTGTTACGGCAACGCGAGCGTTTGCCCAATGAGCAACAACTGCGAGCGGCAATTCGCTCGGCCGATTTGCGGATTGAGGATATGGGTGCCTTTCAGGCTCAATTAGAAGTGACAATCGATGAATTAGCGGGTGGAGTGACGGGAGCGCGTTACAGCGGGCCGCAACGTTCGCCCTTGGTGCAGCAAGAACTCGCCTTGTTAGCGGAGATCGATCGCGACGTTGAAAACTACACCACCGAATTGATCGAGTTAAAGAATCATTTAGAAAGTATCAGCGAGCGGGCGGCTGAGTTCCGCAGTTTGATCGACAGCAACGTGTTGTGGATCCGCAATTCACGACCCTACTTGGCCAGCGACCTGGAGTTGACTTGGCATTCTTTCCAAGCGATCGTCACGCCGGCCAACCTGCGAGGTTTGTGGGATGCGATCGTGTTCGAGATGTGGCGTCGTCCTGATATTGTCTTATTGTGGCTGCTGGCGCTCGGGTGCTTATTCGGCTTTGGCAGCAAACTGCGACGAAAGATTGCCGAGATTGGCGAGCAGGCGGTTAAACGAAATCAAGCGGCGATGCGGCCCACGATCCGCGTGATGTGGATGACCACGCTGCTGGCATTGCCACTGGTGGTGATGTTTTGGATTCCGGGCTGGCGGCTGGTCAACTACTCGGGAGATTCAAACTATGTGCGAGCGGTGGGGAGCGCCCTCGAGTTGCTCGCCTTGGCGGTCTTTCCACTCGAACTCGCGCGACAAATTTTGCGACCACACGGGTTGGCGATCAAGCACTTTGGTTTGTGCGCTATCCAAGCGCAAGTGGTCCGCACCAGTCTCCGCACCACGATCGATGCCGGCGCGCCGCTGCTGTTATTGTGGGGCGTTGCCTATCACAGTGGGATTGGTTCGATTATCTCGTCCTTGGCTCGCCCTTTATACTTTATCGGCGCGCTGTTGATCGCACACATGTTATGGCGGGTGTTGCATCCGGAACGTGGCATCATGGCGGTGCTGGTGGAGCGATCGGCTGGCGGCTGGGTTGACCGGTTGCGTTACGTTTGGCATTACAGCGCGGTGGCTTTGCCGATCGGCCTGGGTGTCCTTTGCTTGGCTGGTTACAGCTATTCAGCGATTCAATTGGCCGTGCAGTTGTACTGGACCTTATGGTTGGTGCTCGGCTTGACAGTTACCGGCGGAACCCTGCGACGCTGGGTAACGCTCAGCCGCCGGCGGTTGCTGCTTGCACAAGCTCGCCAACGAGCCAGCGAGGCGGAACGTCGCGAGGGCGTGCCGATCGATCTCGCCGTCGAATCGACTTCGCTCGATTTGAGTGAAATCAACGCCCAGACATTGCGGCTGATTAACACCTTGATGACGGTAATGACCGTCGTTGGTTTGTATTACATGTGGGCCGCCGTGTTGCCGGCCGTGCAGTTCCTCGACACCTTTGAGTTGTGGCCCAGCGAGGTTGGCAGTGACGGCACCGTGTTGCAGTATGTGACGTTGGGAGGCTTACTAAAATCATTGCCGGTTATCTTGCTGACGTTCGTTTCCGTCCGCAACGTGCCCGGTTTGATGGAAAATGTGCTGCTGCAAAAGTTGCCACTGGAGAACGCGGCCCGCTATGCCATCACGACTCTCAGTAGTTACGTGATGCTGATGGTGGGCGTCGTGCTCAGCGCGCAAACCTTGGGGTTGCACTGGGAGAGCATTCAGTGGTTGGTCGCCGCGTTGGGTGTCGGTTTGGGGTTTGGTTTGCAAGAGATTTTTGCCAACTTCATCAGCGGCATTATCTTGCTGTTCGAACAACCGATTCGCGTTGGTGACGTGGTCACGATCGATGGCACCACCGGCGCGGTTTCAAAAATCCGCATGCGCGCCACCACCGTGGTCAATTGGGATCGCCAGGAATTGATCATTCCCAATAAGGACTTGATTACCGGCAGAGTGATTAACTGGACACTTTCGGATTCCACCAACCGCATCGTGTTGAACGTGGGCGTTGCTTACGGCAGCGACACGCGAGCTGCCTGCAAATTGCTGGAGGCGATCTGTGCCGAGCATCCGAACGTGGCCGAGGATCCCGCCCCAATTATTTCCTTTGAGGGCTTTGGGGATTCAACTTTGAACTTGGTGGTCCGTTGCTACCTGAAGACGCTCGACGTACGATTGACGACGATTCATGAGTTAAATACCGAAGTCAACGAACGGTTTGTCAGCGACGGCATTGAATTGGCTTTCCCGCAGCGCGATTTGCATATTCGCTCTTTGCCGGCTGGTTTTACTGCCCTGTCGCGTGATATCCATGAATCAAAAGCCGCATAATTCATTGTTTTCTAAACCGAGGCTGGGATGAGTCGATTTACATCATTTTTATTCGGGATGGTTGTCGGCGCCGCGCTACTGGGCGGTGCCATGCATTACCATTTCGTCCGTTCGTCTCAAGGGCTGCTGATGGTGCCGAAAATTTCTAAAGGCCTGTCCGACACGTATACCGATATTCGTGAGTTCGAACTGGCCGATTGGCAGGAACACCGTGCTTTAGCGGCGGCGTTGGTAAAATCGGACAAGTCCGAGCTGCTGGCGGACAACTCATTGACGAATTTTCGCCAGTCGATCAACGGCGTGCTCGATGGCCTGTTCGGACCCAAGCAATAGCCGCGGCATGATTCCTCCGCCGTTCGCGCCCCCCACCGATTTCGCAGCGCAAGGAAACGGCTCGTTGCCG
>CAZHTX010000566.1:0-3777 GCA_964535475.1 uncultured Pirellulaceae bacterium | reverse complement strand
CAAAGTCTCTTAAGTACCTCGCGATTGCGTGCAAGCTCAAGTCGACATCACTTTCCCCAATTCAAGAATTGTCAGGCCTTCGATACCTCTACCTTGCTGGAGCGAAACTGAAAGATGAGGAATACGAAGGCATCCTCGAATCTTGCCCAAAACTATCTAGCATTCTAGTACCCAACGGTGAATACACACGTAAAGCGGGATTTGTGAAGAAAGCTTAGCAAGCGCGCACGCTAAGACCGCGTTCCTTATTGCATAGGTACTTATTCACCTGGCATATCGGCTCAAATGGGAAGCACTCTTACTCGGGATTTGGCTTCATCAACCACGACGAGAGCACCGGCCGCCAAATCGGACTCGTGTTGCTTCAACACCGCTATCACCATCTCCAGCATTTGAGCAGGCAGAATGTTTTGCCCTCGGATTTGAATGACGCTGGGGCCAAGGGCATGAGTCAGTGCCAGCATCGTGCCAAAGTCCAAGTCGTGGGTGAATACAACGTGGTCATTGTTTCTTGCCCACTCCATTATCTCGCGGTCGGCTGCTCTTGGATCACCAATTGTCGACCAATGCGTAGCGATCCAACCGTGCTTTAGCAGCTCCGGTACCCAATCCGGAGATAAATTCATGTCGATCAAAAGTTGGATGGTCATCCTATTGATATTGGTAAATCCCGTTCTTCCGCGCGCCAGGCTGCGTAAGCCAAGCACTGGTCGATGTCCTGTCCCTCAAGATATGGGTAGGCCTTAAGGATTTCCTCGCGCGATCGCCCTGCAGCAAGAAGGCCGAGGATCGTTGATACCGTGACTCGCAGGCCACGAATACACGCTTTGCCACCCATCACTGCGGGGTCAAATGTGATTCGATCGATTTGTACCATTTTCGACTTTCAACTCCTTGACGCGAATGTACCGAACTAGCTGTGCGTCAATCTCACCATGCATTCTAGCAAGCGAATAGCTCGAAAGGTACCAACGACACGTGCTTGTTCGTTCACTAGTCTAGCAAAAATTCCGCCCGCCGGCTTGATCTCTCAAGTCATCTCGCCAGCACCGGTTCTCCGCTCGGTCTGCTTGACTGGGGGCGATCGCAACTGGCTGCGTCGGTTGTCGAGGAACTGGATTACGAAGCAGCCCTGGCCGAAATCACGGCGGAGATCCAAATCGGCGGGGGGATCGGGGACGAGATCTGGCTGGAGATGCCGGAACTGGGGGCGGTCGGGTTCGCGGAGCTGGTGGCCAATGAGGTTTGTCCGGCGATTCCTGATGGTCCTGGGCAAGTGGTAACAGCCACGTTCGCGCACGGGTCGGCTCAGGTTCTGGATCTCGTTTTCGAGCCAATGGACGCCTGGACAGCCGACTCACGCATCCTGGCCAGCCCCGAGACTCGCCAAGCCTTCCAGTCTACCGCTGGCCACGATTCTCCCGGCTCCAGTTTAACCTTGGGAGTCACGGCGGCGCACCCGTTCTGGAGCATGACGCGGGACGAGTTTGTACCAGCGGGCGAGATGGAGTTAGGCGAGCAAGTTGTGGCGCTGGAAGGCCAGCTTTGGCGTTTAACCAGCATCACCTCGCGAGCCGGCCCCGAATCGGTCTATAATCTCGAAGTCGCCGGAGAGCACGTCTACTACGTAGGTAGTGACGGCCTGCTGCTGCATAATGTATATATCAGCGAGTACGTGCACCTCATAAAGAACAAAGCAGGACGAGTGGTCTATGTTGGGATCACGAATAGTCCCAAGATACGAAAGGCGCAGCATATCGGTTCAGGGATTATGAAATCCACAGATACCATGATAGTGATAAGTAAGAAGATAGCCCACCCACGTGCGAGAACACTTGAGGCACAAACGATTTACAAGCTAATGGATAAAGCCGTACGGTCGGGCAAAGCTAATCGTGGCGACCAAATTTGGAAACAACTCGCCGACGCAGGGCTTCGGAATTCGAATCGCGGAAGAATAGAAGGTCGCTGGGTAGAAACGGATGTCATGCAGTTCTTGCTACCTCTAAGTAAACAGTGGAAAGTACTCTAGTCCAATCGTGAACGAAGAAAGTCAAAATGGGTAAAAAAGCTTCAGTTACCAAGAAATCATCTCGTCCGACAGGAGTTGCACCACTTTGGACAGAGCCTCTAAGGGCTGAGTTTGGCGGTCATTTCTATTACCTTTTAGAACGCATTGAGGCCAACTCAACCCCAAGGTCTTTACGAAACAAGGGAGTGGTTACTCCAGTAATAGCCGACATCCGCGCACTGTGCTGCCTACTTGACGCACATCCAGATTATCCGCGAAGTTCCAAATTTGGGCGCTCGGATGTCGCTGCATGGACGGAGATCATCGAGGAAAATTTGGAAACCAGCATCGGATCGATTCCTGCTAACGTACGCGAGGAATTCCTCAGTGCCGTAAGAGCTGATCTAGCGTATCTCGAAAATTTCTTGGATCGCAAACGTGACCCGAAGACAGACCTGTATTGATCCACGCTAATTAAGTTTCTTAGTTTGACTAAGAGGTATAAAATGGGTAGTTTTGGAGTGAAGCCGTTCGAAAATGATGACGCATTGGATTGGCTGGTTCACTTTGTACAAGCGCCTTTGAAGAGCGTTCGCGACGCCTTATCATTGAAATCTGGGACCACACCTAGTTCGTCTCGTGCTTCACGCGCTGTGGCTGCAGCTTACCTGCTATCGGGTAAGCGACTAACGCAGAAGGAGATGCGAGTCTGTGTCGCGTCAGGAGTTAACCCAGAACAGTTGATCATCGAGGCAGATAATAAACTGCTTGTACAAGCAATCGCTGCTTTGATAGAAATCCGCGGAGATGAGAGTGAACTGCGAAAAGAATGGCGGGAAAGTGGGCTTGAGTCCGAGTGGCTCAAGACGCTTGACCTAATCATAAAGTCGCTTGAGCAACGCGTTAAAACAATTGGTTCGTCGTAATGAGATTCGGAGAAACTAGGCTCGTGGTATAGAACCCAAAGAAGACGGTTCCGGCTCATGGCGACCCGATGTTTGGCAAGTGGATACACTAGGTTGCGAGCTCCGCTTTTCTTACCCGATCGTCAAGCTTCAGGATTTTGCCAGCCGGGTTGAGGGCCTCAAGGAGTCTCCAAACCCGTTCGCCACCGTCGTCGCCGCCCATCTGCGAGCCCAGGGCTCAGCAGGTGCCCCGGATACTCGATTTCGTTTCAAGATCGAATTGGTTCGCAGTCTTTACGAAAAGCAATGGCCAGCCGAGCAAGTACGGAGCCTGTTTCGGTTTATAGACTGGGTGATGGACTTGCCGGAAGATTTTGAACTACAATTTAGGGATGCATTACAGCAAATTGAAAAGGAGAAAGACATGCCTTACGTAACTTCTATCGAGAGAATCGCCAAAGACGAAGGCAAAGCAGAGGGCAAAATTCAGCTTCTGCAGGAACTGCTTGGCTTGAAGGTGATGTCCGACGAGGACCTTGAGCAGATGAGCGCGAAGCAATTGGAAGAGTTGCTGGTATCGCTCCGCCAGCAAGTCGATGCACGTTAATACGGGTAGCTAGTTTGCGGCCGATGAAGTTGCACAAGAACGGGAAGAACTTCCCGCTTGGGCTCGCTGGATCGACCAAGCCGAGTCCGTCGCTTCTGGTGATGCGTTTTTCGACATTGCCGATACGTCCGCCCCCTGGCTTGATCTCTCGGGTCATCTTGCCAGCACCGGTTCTCCGCTCGGTTTGCTCGAATGGGGCCGATCGCAACTGGCTGCGTCGGTTGTCGAGGAACTGGATTACGAAGCAGCCCTGG
>CAZHTX010000565.1:0-3789 GCA_964535475.1 uncultured Pirellulaceae bacterium | reverse complement strand
ACGGGAGACATCTGAGGCAACGCGTCAATAGGTGGTGGGCGGATTGATGACATTTTTTCTCCTCGTTTTTTGACTGATTTTCCACCGATTTCCTACTCTTCAATGAAGCTCAACAAGGGCGATCCGGTTGCCCTTAGCCGGTTCATGTAGTGCTCGTCGTTGTACGGAGTTCTTGATTGCCAGCAGCTAAACAGAATACGTTGCCACTTGTACGCTAGCGCACGCGTTGCCACCTGCGATGACTTCCCTTTCGAACGCTGCATCGCATAGTAGGCCCGCGCCCACTTGCAGCCTTTGATCGATAGTCCAGCGAACTCATGAAACGTTTGCTTCATGAACTTGCTGCAAGCCCACCGACTGGAGACAAAACGCTGCTGGCCGCTCTGCGTCGTCAATGGTGCGATCCCAGATGCCGCCTGTAACGATTCCGCGCTCTCGTAACGTGAGCGGTCATCACCCAAAGCGGCAATCAGCCGTGCCTGAGTGGCATGGGAACCCGCTGGCAAAGACTCGAAGATCTCATAGTCTTGATGTTGCACAACCAACTCCTTGATCGACTTATCGTACTTGTCGATCTGCTGGTTGTAAGTCTGAAGTAACTCGCACAGAGCCACTGCCCTGCGAGACTCCACGCGCAGCGTTGTCTCATCATCAGTAAGCGGTGTCGCTGCCATTAACTGTTCGACACGGGCCTCGATTTTCTCGGCCTTTCCGAGACCATAAAAAACCTTCCGTAAACGCACTTTACCCGCTCGTTGAGCCGCCGCAAGCGTGGGATATTTGAGCACCAGACGCAGCAAGAAATCTGCGTAAATCTTAGCTGGCTCAAGCTCCAGCACGGCCGGAAAATAGCGTTTCAGCACCGCTTTTAGCTCATTGCCGATGGCCGTACGCTGATCCACTAAGCGGCGACGATCCTCGGTCAGTGCCGCCAGTTCACGCGTGATTGGTTCATCACGCCGCAACGGCTTGAGTTGCTGGCGATAGTGCTGCAGGAAGTCGGCGAGCAGCTTCGCGTCCGACGGGTCATTCTTGCCACCACCATGAGCAAACGCTTTCCGGTAGTTGGCCAGCGCAGCGGGATTGATGGGATAGATGACCACATCCTGGTAATTGACGAGTGCGTTAATCAGCGGCCCTTTGCTAGTCTCGATGGCGATGGCAAAAGCGCAGTCGGGAAAGCGTTTCCGCCAGCCCTCGATAAGCAGCTGAATGTCCTCTGGGTCTTGCTTGAAGCTACCCGTGACAGGCTTCTTGCCATCGACTTGCAAATGGAAAACGTGGTCCTGATTGGCCCAGTCGATACCGACGATGATTGTTTTTTCAGGGTTCATGATTTTGCATTTGAACGAGCATTAGGACGTACAAAAACTGGCCGATAAATCACGCGATCGAAGTGCTTATGGATGGTCTTCAGCAAACTGAGACGTCATCTGAGGATTCGTATGGCGTGATTAAAACGGACCGCTGCGAAGGTCTCCCGTAAGTCGTCTAAGGGCCTAGGGCCCTGTGCGGCAGCGCCGATAGATTCGTCAGCGGTCCGTCGGTCAGTACTTAACATTTTAGTTCGAGTAGGTTGGAAAACCCGCCCGCACGCGTTAAGCTGTTTTGCTTGTTCTTCGTTTTGAGCTGCCCAGGGGCTCCCACTACGAACAAGCAAGCTTTACGGTGTGCGGGTGTGACCATAAGCGACCGACCAGCAGGTTTTTTGCGGTACTAACTCAACCTCGGTCGCCCCGTGAATTTGACCGTTACGCCACTGAGATCCCATGCTTGCAAACGCCGGCGTCCCGATGCTCGCACTGCACTTGCCGACGATGGCCGTGCTGTTGGTGCCTATCATTGCAATCGAGTATTTCTACGGCCGATACAAACTGACGATTTCAAGGTCGCGTGTACTACGGGGTGTTACAGGTGCGAATCTGGCATCAACACTCGTCGGCATACCGCTGACGTGGTTGATGATGCTTGTCTTGAACATCGCGACGACCGGTACGGAAGCTAAAGGACTGAACACGCTCCCAGGACGATTTGCATCAGTCGTGCTACAGTCGTCTTGGCTGGTACCGTACGAGACGGATCTCGATTGGATGATTCCTGCGGCAACGCTCGTTCTACTCGTGCCGTACTACTTTGCGTCTGTCGCCATTGAGCGATTAGTCCTCAGAACAATGTGGAAACACGACGGCGCCCAACAACTGTCTTCTATTGTGTGGCAGGCAAATGGACTAACATACGGGTTACTCGCAACTGGAACTGTGATGATGCTGGCTGCGGCCCTGGCATAGCGCGAGGATTGGCGTAACCATGGGTTGCAACGGAGGCCGCGAGTTGACGTTTTTGAAGTGGAGAGTCTTCCGAGCGGCCCCGCTGAACCCTAACGTTCCCCGACTGAAGTTCTATGACGCTTGGTGACTCTCAATGGTATGCCGTCCGATCCATCTGGCGACACGACGCCCCTGCGGATTCGCCATGCTCGTACACCTACGAAGAACGTATTGTGCTCTATCTTGCGTTTGGCGGTGACGACGCAATCGAAAAAGCAGAGCATGATGGCTATCCAGGCGGTGCCGAATGCGTCGGCTATCACATGGCGTTTGAGATTGACAGCGCAAACTTGGGTCCGGGTACGGAACTGTTTTCGCTGATGCGCGACTCGGATCTAGATGCTACTGAATACGTTGACCGCTTCCACGATTCCGGAAACGAACGCACGCGATGACACATTCAGGGGCCGTTCCGCACGGCGATTTGGTATCATCACCTGAACTTGACGGTGACACATACACTGACCGAAGAAGCGGGGAACCATCCCGTGCACCGGAGCCGGGCTTGCGGGCGTTTTGGCAGTGGTTGACTTTACTTTCCCGGCCCGGTGACGGGTACCGTTCTGCCACGAAGAGTCCGTGATTTGAATCCCCGAATTCACATTGAGTTCTCATCGGAATCGACGACGGCAGCGATCGTCCGCCGAGGTCCAACAAAATGGGTGCGTTTGCTGGGGTGGAATACAGCAGCCGACACGATCACTCCCGGTTCATGGTTCCACGGAAGGATCTACGAAGACGGCTGCAGCCTCTCGCCGGACGGAACGCTGTTTGCCTATTTTGCCACTAAGTACGGTGGAGTCAAAACCCGCGACGTTGACTATGCATGGACCGCGGTCTGCAAATTGCCTTGGTTGACCGCTTTGGCGTTGTGGCCGCAATCAGATACGTGGGGTGGTCGTGCCAAGTTTGTTGACAACCAAACCCTGATCATCGACTGCTCACATTGGGATCGACTGAGAACAAAAGACAAACTGCCTAAAGGATTTACCGTACATCCTCGGTGGATTGGCAAAGACGCCCCCGACCAAAATCTTCCGCCGGTTTCGGAATGCAACGCTTCGTTTGACGGCGTGCACGGTGTTGACCAAAACGGTCGTACATTCCAATACGTTGATGGTAAACTTGTTCGAGATGGTCGACTGCTTGTTGACCTTAACGCATTGCTCCCCGATCCTCAGCCATCACCCGAGTCCGCACATAACTGGTAAAGTGGCAGAACCATCGCATGCACGGGAGTGGCGGTGGCCAGCCAATTTTTAAATCAACGTCAACTCCCGCCACCCCGTGATGCGGGTCGTTCCCTGGCTTAAGAATTCGCGTTGGGCTGTTCACATTTCAATGGCTTGGTCAAGCACTCAGGATCGACTTGATTGTTTGCAACCCCGGGCGTGAAAAGCCGACAGGACAAAAGCGAAAGCCGATTGCGCGGTCGATAAGCGTTGTCGAGCCATTCCATATA
>CAZHTX010000564.1:0-3796 GCA_964535475.1 uncultured Pirellulaceae bacterium | reverse complement strand
TGTTGATCGATCGTGAATCGGTAATCATTCGGCGAGGCGAAACGGTGTTGGCAAAAATTGGTCGCCCGCAAAGCACGATTGGTTTAACGGCGGAAAGTTCCCAAATAACAACGGAACCCGTTTTTGAGGGTAAGCCGCTGTCGGTTTGGCTCAACCAAGTGGAAACCGAAAGAAGCCCCACCCAACTCTATAGTGCCTTGCAAGCAGTCGAAAACCTGATCACCCCTGGTAACGCTGAGCAAGTTCGCAACTCACTCTTAAACACCATGGCGACGTTGGCCGATCAACCGGTCAGATCTGAAGACACTATAAGCTCGTTGGATACTCAAATCATGAAGATTATCCACGAATCGTTTGCCGACCCGACACTATTCTGGGCATCGATGACTGTGGTTTTGAAAAGTAGTGATAAAGCTTTAACGCAGCGTCTATACCCAGCGCTTTCCCGCTACGCAAGCACGCCAGCGACTCCTTTGGTGCGGTATTTGGCGGAAGACTACTTTCCCACGGCAACCGACGAAGAAACCATTCTCGCTGCGGCGAACTTTGCCAGGGTCTATCTGCTGAAACATAGCGAAACCCCCAGCGATCTAAGCCAACCATTGGCCACCACACTCTTTGCAAACAAGTCACTTGGATTTGACTTCTGGCTGGAATTCCTACCAAAAGAAAACTTTTACGGCTACAACCAAGTGATGCAGCAAAAAGCGATCGAGGTGCTGGCAATGGAGCCAGGAGATACCACCGACGCGTTGCTCACGCAAGCAACCATCGTGCTCACCGAACTTGAGAAACAATCAAACCCGGCACGCATCGCGCTCACCGAGCAAGACCAACAACGCGTATTGAAAGCTGTGGCAAAACAACTTGAGCGATTGGCGCAACAACCAAGCGAGATCGTAAAGCTGTGCGATCTCAACGGCGGTTTCTCTGATTATTCCTTACCACAGCAATTCATCTTGCCATTCTTTCAATACGTTCGCGACCCCCAAACAGTCTTCGGACGACAACCGAGAAATAACGGATCGCTAGCCTTGGAACTGCTCGAATTAACCAGCACGATTGGCCAACACGCCGTCACCGACGCGGCTGTTGAGTCAATCCTTGCCAAAACACGTTCGCAAACAATACAAGTAGCCACAAAGCTGCATCTCGATGAATCTGAATTTCCACCGCAAGTCCGACCATTAAGTTTTAGAATCGTCTGGCCTGTACTTGACGTTGCCCTCTATGCGAGACCAGCCTTTACCAAATCGCTGGCGAGCATGGGCGAGTTCCAGGCGCCAGACAAGCAAGACATGCTCGCCTACCTGATCCACGCAGCGGCTTACCTGGCCTTGTCTGACGCCGCACAAGAGCGTGCCAAGCGAGAGTTTATCATCGAATTCGCAAAGCTAACAACCGAGGATTTCTTGGCAACTGGGGACCAAAACGGAGATGCAATACTCTCCGAAAGTGAATCACCACTATCGGAAGCCCAGTTCCAAAAGGCCGACATCGACAACAACGGCCTGCTCTCGCGAGAGGAAATTCAAGTGCTCGCGGAAGCGACAATCCTAGATTCAATCGAGGGAAAGCAAGCCCAGCAGTCGTCGATCGAGCCGAGATTTCTCAGCACCGCGGAGAGGATAATTGAGAGGAACGACAAAAATGGAGATGGGGTTCTTGAGCGCGGCGAGGTAAAAGACATGATCATGGATGTTAGCCCCGCTGATGCGAATAATGATGGTAAAATCACCGTCTTGGAATACGCGGCCTGGATGCAAGCGCGTGAGCAATCAAGATAAAAAATGAAACGCCGCGCGGTCAGCGCTACCGGTCCCGCGGTAATTACCAGCTCAGCGCTTCGGCTGTGAGCTGATTTTCTCGGGCAAACCGGCTCCAGTCTCCAGCAACCAATGGTTCAGCTCCGACTGCAACTCGCGAACAACGTCAGGGGCGGTGTCGGACAAATCAGTTTGTTCCCCCAGGTCATCTTCCAGGTCGTATAACTCGACTGAATCGTCGTCATACCACTTGAGCAACTTATACTTGCCTTTGCGGATGGCCGATCCGGGTCGGTTGGCTTTGTGGAAAGCAAAGTGTGGATAATGAAAGCACAGCGATTCACGTGTTAGTTCGCCGCCGCTAAACAAGGGCCTTAACGTTTCACCATCGAGCGTTTCATTGTCTCCGATCGCAATGCCGGCGGCATCCAGCATGGTCGCGGCGAGATCCATGCTGACCACGGGAGTTGTATTCAATAAGCCAGCCGTCGTCACCTTGGGCCAACGAATAATCAGTGGAACTCGCAGCCCTCCCTCATATAAATATCCTTTACCTTCACGCAGCGGCCGATTGTCAGTCGCCCCCGACCAACCGCCATTATCGCTGGTAAAAATCACCAGCGTGTTGTCCGTTAAACCGAGGCGATCGAGTTCATCGAGCACGCGCCCCACCGCGCGGTCGGTGGTTGCGATTTGCCCGCCGTAAACAGGGTTCTTTAGCCCCGGCCCGACCTTACCTTGGTACGGATCGACCAATGCTTGCGGAGCTTCAAAAGGATAGTGCGGATTATAAGTCCAGAGACAAACAAACATCGGTTTGTCCCGCTCGCGACGCAGAAAAGCAATCGTTTCATCGGCGAGCCGATCGGTCAGGTACTCACCTTCGCGGCGGGGGGGAAGCGAGGGAATACGGTAAGGATCGAAATAGGTCGGCGGTCCACCAAAGCCACAACCTCCCAGATTGACATCGAAACCATGCGACGTCGGCCAGTAGGCGGGGTCATCGCCCAGATGCCACTTGCCAAAAAAGCCGGTGGCATATCCCGCCGCACTCAGCCGTTCGGCAATTGTGTTTGTGGCGTGAGATAATGCGTGCGTCGTCGCGGGAGGCTGGATCAGGCGATTCGGTGGCCAGAACTGTTTACCATCGGCACCATGCTGGGTGATCCCCAGCCGCGCGGGTGCCAAACCTGTGATCAGCGCGGCTCGCGTGGGCGAACAAACCGGCGCGGCGGCGTAGGCGTTGTCAAAGCGAACACCTTGCTGGGCCAAGGCATCTATCTGCGGAGTTTGCAGGACTGGATTGCCTTGGCAACTTAAATCCATCCAGCCCATATCGTCGGTCATAATACAGACGACATTCAACCTGCCTTGATTGGCTTGTTGATCGGGCGCCGGCTCGGCGGCAGCAACCGGATGGGCCAAACATACTGTCGAATAGGCCGCTATCGAAAAGGTTGCTAGCCAATAGATCGCTGGCCCGCCGATCGCGAGCAGGCTAGTCAGGAGGTATCGGAAAATGGATGTCATTTTTGGCTCCGCGAAAGCAGATTTGTTCAAGCTTTCGCAGAGCGAAAGGGGACTTCGCCGCAGGATAGTTCCTGCGGCTAGCGTGCTGCGGATCTACTTAGGTTCCGAAGCGAGAACGGAACTGCAGGAAGTCGACAAAGTTGACGGCATCGTCGGAATTCACATCGAACCGCCAGTCATACTCGGGATCAGCAGCTACCGACCCGAAGGCGGAACGGAAAGCGAGGAAGTCAATAAAACTGACACTCCTGCTGGCGTTAATGTCACCGAACAAGCGGAAAAAGTTGTCCTCAGGTTGATCACCGAAGAGGAAGTCTCCACCAGCCTCGCCGTCGCCATCGCCATCGAGCAAATCACCCGCGGTGTCTGTCACCTTGGTGGCATCTATCATCAAGAGATAATCGCCGTCATTGAGCGATCCCGTTGTGAATTCACCGCCGGTAAAGGCGAGCGTCGCCACGGTGTTCCCACCAACCAAGTCGGTTGTCACAGCGAAGGTG
>CAZHTX010000563.1:0-3805 GCA_964535475.1 uncultured Pirellulaceae bacterium | reverse complement strand
CGAATGGCGAATCATAAAGTAGTGATAGCAGGCGATCGAAACGACCAACCCGCTGACCATCAACGCCGGACGATAAGCGGCGTCGACCGCACTCCGCGACAAAAACAAGAAAATTGCCGCGGCCCCCATCGTGGCGACAGTCATCGAAAAGATGTTGTCGACCACTGTGTATTGCAGCACCGACAAATCGGGCATGCCAGCACCTAGTACCGAAATCGAATCTAGCACCGTACGAGTCTCCGAAACAGCGTGGTAAGGAAGGAAAGGACTGAAGCGGTGGAGGCAAACCCTGAACCCCATCTGTGTCCATTGGGCAACCCTACCGCCACCACTCAAAAACCACCAAAACTCTCAGTGCTCACACCGTAGAGGGCCGACAAGGGGGTTTCAGGTTATATTTGGAAGTTTTGCCAAAAATTCTGTTTAAATTTGCTAGCATTGCGAGTTTTTGAGGGTTTTCGTGCCAGGCAAAACTCGCAGTGTAAACACGCGTGCAGCACATATCTTGCTAGCCGATTCGCCACAGCGTGGCCTATTTTGCTGGCACTTCGCCGAAGAGAACTTGACCTGGCGCGATCGGAAGGTATTGTTCTTTTGTCCGAAAACTATCAAAACTATCAGCACACTCTCCGTATGCAGCGCACGCTTTCCACGTCGCAATTCGCCAAAGCCATTGGGATCAGCGATTCCTCGGTTCGCAGGATGGCCGATTCTGGTGAGCTGCTCATTCATCGCACTCAAGGCGGCCACCGCCGGATTCCGCTCGCCGAGGCGGTGCGTTACGTGCGTGAGACTCGCAGCCAGCTGTTACGGCCGGAGCTTTTGGGCATTGACTCGGCTCCCGCTCAGACGCCGCCGGCGTCGGCTGCCGAGGAGATGCTGTTTGTTTTGGAGCAGGGTAAAGCCAAGGCGGTGACCAGTCTGCTGCAATCGCTGTACACGTCTGGGATGACCATTACTGGGCTTTGCGACGGCCCGATCTCATACGCGATGCGGACGATTGGCGACCGCTGGCAGCATGACAAGAAGGCAATTTTCATCGAGCATCGCGCCACGATCTTGGTTGCCCGCAGCTTGAATCAACTGCGGATGTCAATCCCGGAACCGGAGGAAGACGCTCCCAAAGCGATCGGTGCCGCCATGACGGGCGATTCGTACCTACTGCCAACTTTGATTGTCTCGCTCGTGTTACACGATTGTGGGTTTCAAGAGACCAACCTCGGCCCCAATACGCCACTGGACGTGCTGTCTGACGCGGTGGTCGACGAGCGTCCGCAGCTGGTCTGGTTGAGCGTCAACGAATCGGTACGCAGTAGAACTCAGCAACTCGAGGTCTTCAAATTGGCCGAAGTGGCCGCTTCGCATGGCACGACCTTCGTCGTGGGCGGACGGCACGCCACAGACCTGACGAACTACGGCGAACAAGAGTTAGCGGCTGAAACTAAATGGATCCGCTGCCGCACGATGGCCGAGCTGGAACGAGTCGCTCTCAGGTTCGTTTAAAGTAATTCGCGAAGCCGATCGCTAATTGACCTTCGAATCATAACTCACCGTATAGGTTTGATCTCATAAGTCATTAGAATAAATCTTATGATCATAGCATTCTACCAATCGCCGTAATACTTGCCCTCACTGGTTTTGCTGCCTGGTATCGACCTCGTGGCGGAGGAACGACGCCGGTCATTCGGTAGTGCCTTTGTCCCCCCACACGTCAATGATCTTGCTCGGGTGAAGACCAGGCGGAGGCTTCACCCTCTTCGTCAATTTCGACGTGGATTACGTTTGGGTTACAGCAAACTGGACAGTCTTCCACGTATTGCTGCGAACTGCCTGCTGAGAGGTCAACCGGGACGACGATTTCCTCCCCACACGAGTCACAGATATATTGCGCTTCGGGCTCCACCGGAACTTCCTTTCGACATTGTCATGGGGGTTGGCATTGTCTATTCACCATATAATGATCTTTAACGCTATTCGAAGATCGGTTGCGAGTATTTAATATTTAAAAAGAAACACATCGATTGTTTAGTTTAACTTAAGGATTGAAAAGATGAAATGCCCTCAGTGCCAGACTGCGTTGCAAATGACTGATCGTAAAGGTATCGAGATTGACTATTGTCCCAACTGTCGAGGTATTTGGCTGGACCGTGGGGAGCTCGATAAAATAATCGAACGTTCTGCGGCGGATACCTTCGGCGAGGACAGTCCGCGTCAATCGGGAGACAGTGGGCGCGAGCGAAAATATGACGAACGTCCTCGCAAGAAAAAGAGCTTCTGGAGCGAAATCCTCGACTTTGACTGAGACTTGACGCCCAGCGTGCTTAGAACCTATTCGGGTGTTTCAGGGAACGGCCACAAGCGGCAACGAGGCGAATGGGTTTTGGATACCTGTTCAGGCTCTACCGACCGTGCGGCACGCATTGCCTAAAATCGGAAGGACTTTACACCCGCTTGTAAATGGAGAACGGTTCGTCAAACATTTCGGCGTTTCGTACATTAGAGATTTGCTTATCATCCGGTGGCGATCGGATGCTCCGGGCTAACCACCTTCAACTTGCTCCGGTCACGATCGGGTCGATACGCGGGGAAACAATACCTGGAGAGATCGACGCGGACTCGACCAAATAACACCGGCCGCACCCGAGGTTTTTCGAATCGTATCACTTCTTTTTTCTGCTAAATTCGGATATCCAAGGGATTCCATCACCTGCATCTTCATACCGCATGGTATCGGGGCGTACTTCAAATTTCGCCGTCCCTCCTGATGCCGTTCCTTCCCACCTGCCAGCCTTCAATCGCTTCCATTCGCCTGACCAGGTCAATCCCTCAGTCGTGTATCCTCGTACCAATACGGTTTTCTTGCTACCGTCCCAACCAGAGAGGATGACGTAGTGCTCCTTTGTCCCATCCGTTAAATTGAAATAACCCTCTTGCAGCAAAGCAGTGTTATTGTTTGTTAGCCGAATTGTCTCTTCACCGGAGAACGTTCTTTTGCCTTGCGTACCTTTAAACGTCCACGATCCCACCATGCTTTCCATATGTTGCTTAATTTCGGTGGGAATCTTGCTCATATCCTGAGCGGATGCGGGAATAGAAAGTATTACGAGAGCTAGGCTGACATACGTTACGCGAGACATTTCAATTATCTTCCGGTCGAAAAGTTGGGAACCAGTTAAGAGGCCAAGTTTGAGCGGCAAGTATACCACTGCTGGCTGCTCGTCACCACGAGAACGAGTCAGATGCAGCGACGGTTTGGAATCGCCAATCCACCGCGACCGATTCGTTCGACTCGCTAAGTTCCAGACTGGGCGGACTCGCGATCCCGCGATCGCAACACGCCTCTTTTGAGGGCCGGCTGCATTGACCAGTGATCTACCCTTGCGAGCTGGTCGCTGATGGGCGTGGGCAGCTTCACAACCACGCTACGCTCCGTTAACATAATTCCTATTGCCCGAATGGTAACGCACTTGGTCGATTGGCGAATGTTAGCTGGCTTGGGCAAGGAACATTGTTTGCTCATCAGGTCTACGTTCCAGCCACTCTCCAACGGTTTGTGTTTGATTACTTCAGAATTTACTCGCTTAGCTTGCAAGGACGCTGCGTGATGCTCGACTCTTCCTATTGCCGAGTGCTTGAACGTGATTTCTCTTCGCTCGATCGGGCTCGTGGCGACTCATACTATCGGACGGGTCGCGTCCTTGGCTTGAGTGTCACGGATGAGACCGCCCGAGCCTTGATCGTCGGCTCCAGGAAGCAGCATTATCGTGTCATGGTCAAGTTGCAAACGGGCAACTCGAACGACAGT
>CAZHTX010000562.1:0-3807 GCA_964535475.1 uncultured Pirellulaceae bacterium | reverse complement strand
AATTACTCGATGTACAGGAGCTGAACCGGCGGTTATTCGCGGGAGAATTCGACGTCGCCAAAGCGAGTTTTCATGCCGCCTTGCTGCTGTCGAAACGCTACGGTGTGCTCCCCTCAGGTTCGGCATTGGGGTTCGGCGTCGGCCCGCTGCTGTTGGCCGCGCGCCAAGACTCGCGTCCCCGCGAAAACGCATCGTTGACTACTGGAGAAACACCCGACCGCGTGCTCTGCCCGGGCCAACACACCACCGCCCATTTGCTGTACCGCATGTTCTTCCCAGACTGCGGCCAAGTCGAGCAAGTTGTCTTCTCGGAAATCATGCCCGCCCTGCAAACCGGCACGGCCGACTTTGGCGTCTGCATCCACGAGGGACGTTTTACCTGGCAAGCCCAGGGGCTGGACTGCGTCGCCGACCTGGGCACGCTGTGGGAACAAGCCACCGGGCAACCACTGGCCCTGGGTGGAATTCTCTGCCGGTTAGATTTACCGGCGGAAAAAATTCAGCAAGTGCAACAAGCAATTGCCACTTCGATCGAATATGCAATGGCGAACCGGCAATCGGCCCTGGTTTCGATGCGAGCCCACGCGCAAGAATTTTCTGACGAAGTGTTATTTTCCCACGTTGACCTGTATGTCAATCAATGGACACAAAACTTGGCAGCCCGCGGACGCGACTCGTTGGCTTGCCTTTACCAACGAGCGATAGCCAGCGGTGCGATCCCGACGGAGCAACCCGCGCTGCAAATCTTATGCGATCCAGCCCCCTAATTTACCTTCACAGCTGGCCATGCCTAGCGGCGTTCGGCCAACGAATCGCGTATGCTGTCGACTCGCTGATAATTTCGCCGCGGCACTCTGCTACGCGACCCAGTTTCAACACTCCCCTTATTAAGTTTTCAAGATGAAAGCCACCGAAGCGATCGCCGCCACGTTCATGACCTCCGACATGGTGATGAAAGGATACCTGTCCGATTTGACGGATGCCGAACTGATGACTCGGCCGCATCCTGATTGCCAGCATATCGCTTGGCAGCTGGGGCACCTGATTGCCTCGGAAAGCAGTTTATTAGCCGGCATTTGCCCTGGCCACGAGTTGTCGCTGCCGGAGGGTTTTGCGGAACAACACTCCAAAGCGACCGCCGATTCGAATGACAGCAGCCAATTTCATGGCAAGCAAGCCTATTTGGATCTGTTCGACCAATCAGAGAAAGCGATCCGCGGAGCACTCGACTCTTTGTCGGACGCCGATTTAAACGCCCCCAGTCCAGAATCGTTGCGAGGGATGTTCCCCACGGTTGGCCATGTGTTGGTGCTGATTGCCACGCACCGCATGATGCACGCTGGACAATGGGTCCCTGTGCGTCGCGTCTTGCAAAAGCCGATCGTTATATAGCTTGCCTGCTGAGTCCACCTTTTCATTTTGGGAACCACATTGATGAGTGATGCTGAGACGGTCGCGCTGACCAATGTCCACCGCAGCTTTGGCACGCAGTTGGTCATCGACGATTTAAGCTTTGTGGTTCCCGCCGGGTCGCTGTTCGGTTTGATCGGGCCTAATGGTTCGGGCAAAACGACAACGATGCGAATGATCTTGCGGATCTATCAGCCGGACAGTGGCGAAGTCCGCGTGCTCGGACAACCCGCAGGCCGCACGGCCGATCATCGCCTCGGCTATTTGCCCGAGGAACGTGGGTTATACCCGCGGATGACCGTGCGGCGGATATTGCGTTACTTCGCCCGGCTGAAACAAGTCCGCAATGCGGATGATGCGATTGACCGCTGGCTCGACGCGCTCGGCATGACCGGTTGGTCCAATAAGCGGGTCGACCAATTGAGCAAGGGGATGGCTCAGAAAGTCCAGTTCATCACGGCGGTGATTGGTGCACCCAAACTTGCGATCCTCGACGAACCTTTCAGCGGGCTGGATCCCGTCAACTTGGATCTCCTCAGGGAGGCGGTGCGGGACTTGCGCCGCAACGGCACCACCGTGATCTTATCGACGCACGATATGGACGTTGCCCAAGCGATGTGCGACCGCGTGTTAATGATTTACCGCGGCCGCAATGTGCTCGAGGGGACGCTCGATGATATCCGGCTGAATAAGGGCCAACCGCGGTTGCGAGTGCGAATGGCTGCGGGACGTGCCTTGCCAGATAACCTACCGGGTGTGGAAACCGTGCTCAGCCACGGAACCGATCATGACTTGCTGCTGAATGATTTGACCGCTCGACCGGCAGTACTCAGCACGCTGGCCGCCGCCGGCGACCTCGAGCACTTTGAGACGGTCCGGCCGAGCTTGCACGACATATTCGTCTCGATCGCTGGCCCCGAGGCGGCCAGCAACCCAGCCCCCGCAGCCACATTAGAAACCGTTCACTGAGCCACATCCGCATGTCGACGATCCTGACCATAGCACATCGCGAGTACACCGCGATGATTGCCACCAAAGCGTTCCTGCTAACCTTGGTATTAATGCCAGTGCTGATGCTGGGCGGCCTGTTTGTGATTCCGCTGGTCAGCCAGATGGAAGGCAGCAAAGAGAGGAAAATTGTTGTCGCCGATGCTAGCGGCAAATTGCTGGAAACCCTACAAGCGGCCGCTGAGCAGCGTAACCAAGTGATCCTAGCGGCAAACGCGAACGCCGAGCGTGGCAACGCGTCGGGCGGCGACATGGAAAGTTCGTTAGAGGGTCCGGGCGATACTTATGAGCTCGAAGCCACCGAGCAAGCACCGCTGAGCAGCGAAGACCGCATTCGCCTCAGCGATCAGATTCGGTCGGGAGAAATTTACGCGTTAGTCGAAATCCCCGCGGAAGTTAACGACCCGGCTGCCGATGCGGAAGCCAGAAAGGTTCTTTTCGTTAGCAATTCGGGGACGTTATCTGATGTCCGCGGCTGGGTCGCCGGAGTGCTGAACACCACGCTGCGGGTGACTCGCCTGCAAGAACTGGGGATCGATCCACAACTGGTCGCGGCCGCGGATCAACCGGTCCAAGTCGCCGCCATGCGGCCTTACCGCGTCTCCAAGGACGAAACGAATGCCGATGGTGGCGTCAAAGAGCAAGCGGGTGAGGAGGAATCACTGGCGACCGTCTTCGCACCCTTTCTGATGATGACCCTGATGTTTGTGGTCATCTTTTTGGCGGCGCAACCGATGCTAGAAAGTTCCATGGAAGAAAAGACGCATCGCATCAGCGAAGTATTGCTCGGCGCCGTCACGCCCACGCAGATGATGGCTGGCAAACTGCTCGGTAACGTGGCTGGTTCCATGATTATCTTTCTGCTGTACGGGATCGGCGGGCTATTTATGTTATACCGTTATGAGATGATGCACCTCTTGCCCATGCATCTGTTGGCTTGGTTTCTAGTGTTTCAGATTGCCGCCGTGTTGCTGTACAGTTCGATTTTCATGACCGTCGGAGCGGCCGTCAGCCAACTGAAAGAGGCACAAAGTCTATTATTACCAGTTTGGATGGTGATGGCCGCCCCAATGATGATCTGGGTAATCGCGCTTCGCGACCCCAACGGGGTGATCGCCACGGGGATGAGTTTCTTTCCTCCGTCAGCACCATTGATGATGATCTTGCGACTGGGGACGGGAGCAGCGGTTCCCGTGTGGCAACCACCACTCTCAGCCGCCCTGCTGTTAATCTCAGCCGCAGGCGTGATTGTGATTGCTGGCAGAATTTATCGCGCCAGCCTGTTGCGAGGCGAAGGTGCCCGCTCGTTATTACAATTGCTCCGCAGAGCGGCCTAAGCAAGGCCGTCTTTCGCTCCCGCCCAAGTCTATAGAGAGGCGACCAGTTTTT
>CAZHTX010000561.1:0-3809 GCA_964535475.1 uncultured Pirellulaceae bacterium | reverse complement strand
ACACTCCCTTGCGATCGCCTCATGAATATCGTCAAGCGGGCACCAATCGCTTGGCCTCGATCAGTCGGCGATGGGTCTATAACGTACCGCGAACGGGAGCTACCGAAGGGCTGCGTCCGCTGGGGCGATTGGCGATGGTGGACCATGGGCAGTTGATTGCCGCGCGGTTGACAACCGCGATTAGCAAATTGGCCGAGTCGTGCGGTCAGCGAGTTCCCCACGTGTACTTGGTAGCGTCCTTGGAGGGTGGTACTGGTGGTGGGATGGTCTGGGACGTCGCCTATCTGCTAAGGCATCTGCTCGATCAGGCTGGCTTGGCCGAGGCAACGCTGATTCCCATGTTGGCCGCGCCGCCACTTAAGCCGGCAAGTAAGCAGCAGTTGTTAACCGCGGATACCTATGCCGCGTTGGCTGAGCTACAGCATTATTTAAAACCGGGTAATGGTTACCCTGGCGATGCCGGAGCCGGTTGGCCCAGCGTGCCTGCCGCACGCTCTCCGCTGGTCGATGCCTACGTGCTGTCCCGTTCGGATGGCGAAGCAGGCCGCAGTCAATTGGTCGCGGCGATGGGGAACTACATTTGGGCCGATGCGACGCGAGCCGGTGATGTACTGGCCGTGGCAAGAAAGCAGAGTTCGTCCGAGCCCGGATCGGTCGATTTGTTGGAGCCAGCGGTGCGATCCTTTGGGATTTGTCAGTTGGACAGCTCCCTGCGAGCCGAACAGACAAAGCTCTTAAAAAGTTTGGCTTGGACTGTGGTGAGGCAGTGGAGTGGGAAACCAGGGGAGGCAAAACAGCATACCGATCAGATCACCGAAGACCTGGTTCGGCAAGCAAAACTCGACCTTCCCCTGCTGCAATCGGCAGCCTGGGCACCGCTGAGTGCGAATGAGGCGGAGCGGGCACAATTGTTGTTGGAACTGGCCAGTCATGCTGACCCTCAATTGTTTGGATCCAAGAAAGCTTGGGGCAAGTCGCAGGCGACTGGTAACCTCGATAGCCTGTTAGACCAAACCAACTTTCGGTGGCCCGAGAGTGAGGCTGAGGTGGCTCAAGACGTGGCCGGAATGCTGGTTAATTTGAAGCAGGCGTTAGCCGGTCTGCTGTGCACAGGTGATGTTGATTTGGAAGCCACCGTCGACATCTTGAAACAGCTCAGCGAGACGGTGGTCTCGGCCGCGCAAAGGCATCAGCTGTCGGCTCCCCGGCGTCAGCAGGAGGCGCAGGAAGTGCATGCTGCCTTGCTCGCCAACGCGGGTGTGCACTCATTGAAAGAAATGCTGGGAACTGTTAGCGAACCTGGGCCCGTGATCCGCTACCTCGAGCTGCGGTTGCAAGCCGCTGTGGATCAAAAATTGGCAACTCGTTTGAGCCAGATACCGCCGGCGATTGATGCCTTGATCGCCGCGGTAAAACAGCGCCGGCAAGTGCTGCAGGCAGCCGCGAAGTTGATCGCCAATGGCCAGTCAGCTCGGGGCGGGGCCATTCACGAAGTCTGGAAACGTTTCGATGAGTTGAAAGGGTGTCGCGAGCAATTGGAAGCGACGGCGCGGCAGTCTTTGGCAGCCGGGGTGCTGACCCTGGCCGACTGGGAAACCCCCTATGCGTTGACAGCGAGTGATGTGCAGCAAGCGGTTTTTGCGGGGCTGGAGCCTCTGCTGGAAGAAGCGGTAAGGGCCAACGCCCAAGTCGAAGTTGCGGAGGGAACCGGAGAGTTTAGCGAGGAAGTGATCGCCGAGTCTCGCCAAATGTTAGACGCAATTCGACCCGCCATGTTGGCCTGTGGAGGTCGCCAGCGGTTGGTGCTGATCGTTGGTGACGAGGAGGAGCGTGAGCGTTATCAGCAGCCTCTCAGTCAAGCTTTGGGGCGTCCTCTTTCCGTCGTGCTGTTGCCTGGGACTGCACCTGTGCTGGTGCACGAAGCTCAGCGGATTCCAGTGGCATCGCTTTTGCTCCGCTATCAAATGTACCTCGGCAGCGATCCCAAAATTGTCGCCAAGTTACGCACACGTTGTGATATCTCCTGGAGTTCCTCGGACTTGCTTTGAGAGCACAGCTGAAAATCGTCCGTTCCTGACGGTGCGGATTATCCAGCATTACCGCCGCTGCGAGATCCGCTATAGTTTACTCGGGGGCAGGCGTTGCGATGGGGCTTCCCATTTGCTTCCTGAATCCAACTTACTTGTTTCACACCACAGGAGATTTCACTGATGCGAAGAATTTTGACCACGGTCGTTTGTTCGGCCCTGTTCGCCCTGCCAATCACGGGTACCGCCCAGCAAGCTGGTGAACATGACAAACATGGCGATCACGATCATGGCCACGAGCACGCAGTGGACTTGCCCGAGTTGGGATTCGCCCTGCTGCTGCCAACCGCTGGAAATAAAACCCGTGGTGTGCTGCGATTGGTTCAGCAAGGCGAGGACTTGAAGATCACCGGCAAGATTCGCAATTTGACCCCGGGTGAGCATGGTTTTCACATTCACCAGTACGGCGATTTGCGCTCACGTGACGGTTCTTCCGCGGGCGGACACTTTGACCCTTATGGTCATGATCACGGTGCGCCGGGCGAGGAGAGTCACGTGGGTGACTTGGGCAATGTCACGGCTGACGCCGACGGGGTTGCCACGGTGAACGTGGTCTCCAAGGGCACCGCCCTGCACTTCGTGCTTGGTCGCAGCTTCGTCGTCCACGCTGGCAAGGATGACTTAAAGAGTCAGCCTTCAGGGGCGGCCGGTCCCCGCGTCGCAGTCGGCGTGATTGGGGTTGGCAACCCAGACTTTAAGCCGCAAGCTGCTGGCAAATAAGCGGCCGAATTGCCGTCTCTTGAGCTTCTCAGCGGGCCGTTGCCGCGCCATGAATTGTGCGCAGCAGCGGTCTTTTTTTGTGCAGTACCGTGGTCGGCCAGCAGAGGGTTAGCAGGGGGCCGTAGTTGGGCTGTGGAGGGCTGCGAAATTGGGGTCGCCAACTGGCGGCCGAAATGTATAATCGGCGAACTGGCACATTTGTGGTTTGTAGCTTTTAACGCCTAAATCACGCAAAAACGTGAATCCGCTTGCGATTTTGAAGTTTAACAGCTCGCGGAAAATGCCCCCAAGGCCGGGTGGCGGAATGGCAGACGCAGGGGATTTAAAATCCCCCGGGGTGTAAACCCTGTGCGGGTTCGAGTCCCGCTCCGGCCACTTTTCTTGAACACAGCCTGGAAAAAACTCGGTTTTATTGGCTCCATGCAGCAGGCCGGGCAGCTTGGCTACGCCGGGCATCTCGCCGATTTCTTGTTGCCGAGCTTGTCTTCAAGACAATTCGCCTCTTTTGACGCGAGCGGAGCGGTCAATTTTGTTGACTTTCTGGCTTTCCGTAACCGTTTCGGCTCGCAGTTAAACTTTGAGTAGTCAGTCGTCATGGTTGATCGTCGCCCCTGGTTCCCGTCTGGGGCGTTCGATAAACTGTCGGGGATTCTGGGGATCAAATTCAGTGGCATGTGTCCGCGAGACTTCCCGTTTTCCTCGAAATTTTTGGCCTCTGCATGTATATCAGCTTGGCGATGCTTGGTGGCTTAGTCGTGTTGGTGCTGGGTGCTGACTGGTTAGTGAAGGGCTCTTCGCGGTTGGCATTTACGCTGGGGGTTCCGCCGCTGATTGTGGGGCTGACGGTGGTTGCCTTTGGGACCAGCGCGCCGGAATTGGCCGTTACGGTGCGAGCCGCGCTGGCTGGCGAAGCGGGGGTCGGTTTGGGCAACGTGTTTGGCAGCAACACGATCAATATACTTTTGGTGTTGGGAATCTCCGCGGCGATCGTCAAATTACCAG
>CAZHTX010000560.1:0-3815 GCA_964535475.1 uncultured Pirellulaceae bacterium | reverse complement strand
GCGCGTTGCGGCTGATTTCGAGGAACTGCAGGCTGGCGCGTTGCGGCTGATTCCGAGGAACCGCACGCTGGCGCGTTGCGGCTGATTCGAGGAACCGCACGCTGGCGCGTGGCGGCTGATTCGGGGAACCGCACGCTGGCGCGTGGCGGCTGACTCCGGGAACCGCAGGCTGGCGCGTTGCTTAACTGCTGACTGCTAACTGCTAACTGCTAACTGCTGGAGCCAGATGTGCGGATTTCCACCAATGAGCGGTTTCACTCTTGTCGTCTCGCGCCCGTTTCCGATATTCCACACATTGGATTGTCGGGAGTGCCCGACCTGGGCCGACCCGGCCGTCCACCGAACTTGGCTTCCCACGCAGTGAATGCGTCTTACCCAACGGAATGGGAGGGATTCGATGAGGTGGCGACTGATGCTCAGCGTCTTGACTTACGGCGCGATCGTATTTGCAACGAACCTGCTCGGCGCACAAGCTGTCGAGCCTTCGCCGAGCTTGCTGCAAGAATCTCGGGCGGCAAAGTTCCGCATGATTCTGGGACGCCTTTCCCTCGAGCCTCCCAAGCATATCAAATGCACGCGGGCGCGGGAATCAACTGACGGTCTAGTCAAAGAACGGCTCCGTGTTACCGCTTGCCGGGGCATCCCTTCGCTGCATTATCATTGGTCAACACCCACGCAGACGATCTCCGTAGATGTTCATTTGGCAACCCATGTCAAACTCCGCTCAACGATCTTGATCGATGAAGCGCCGGTAACCTTGGTCGTCGATCAACCGCCCAGCGGCGAGGTGCTGTTTCGTCTCGAATCACTCAGTCACCGCGGGGAAATTCGCGTTGATGACCAGTTTAGCTCACCCAGCTTGGTGCATTTCCGCGCCCAATACCCGCGTGAATATGAGCGGCACTTGGCGCCGCTGCTGACTCAGTTGATGAACCAACCTCAAGCGGAGTGTCGAGCGGACGATTTGCTGGAGCTCGCCAGCCAACAGCGGGGCCCAGCGGAGACAGCCGGCGTTCCCAGAATTAATCAGTTGATCGAACAACTGCGGGCCCCCAGACGGGAGCAACGCTCTGCAGCCGCACAGCAATTGCAAGCTATCGGTCTACCCGCGCTGGCGATTATTGAACAACTCGATACGAGCCGCTTTGAACCTGAACAACAGGCGCGTTTGCAGCAATTGCGACAACAGTTGCGTCCGCACCGCGAAGATACCCCCGCCAGTTTGGCGCGCTGGCTGGCGACAGATGTCCGCTACTGGAACCTGGTGGCCCATCAACTTTCGCCCTTGCAGTTGGAACAAGCTAACCAATTGCTGTTGGCAAGAACCGGACAGCAACTGAGTGCTCAGTGGCGAGTCGCTGAGGGGCCCGCTACCGCGCGCCCAGCCAGCACGCGGCGGTAAACTTCCGCCGTGGCGGCAGCCATCGCCGTGTCTGAAAAAAGTTCAGCGTGCCGGTGCATCGCCGCGCGTGACATTTGTTCCCAATCATATTCGCCGTCGAGCAAGAGACGGATTTGGCCAGCCAGACTGGACGCCGAATTGGGTTCAGCCAACAACCCTTGAAGACCATGCTGGATCGCTTCGGGCGTCCCTTCCACTCGCGTGGCCACGACCGGCAGGCCAGCCGCCATCGCTTCCAGGACAACCATCGGCAAACCCTCCCCGTAGAGGCTGGGCAGCACCATCAAATCCAGCTCACGCAGGGCCTGCGAGATATTCTTGGTAAATCCAATAAACTCAACCATCTCGCCAATCGCCAAGTCGTCAACTAATTGCTTGATTTTGGCTTCGTAAGCTGGCGTTTCAAAAGGACCGATGCAGCGAAACCGCAATGCTCTCCCCTCGCCTCGCAACAGGGCCAAACTCTGCAAGGCAACTTCCAACCCCTTGCGCGGTCGCATGAGGGCCACCATGCCAACTTTCCAGGGCTGACCGACTGTCGGCTTGCTGCGTCCCGCAGTCAAGCTTTGCGGTGCTGACATGGAGGCGGCACCAATCATCGATTGCGAAGGCTCTAAAAGCAGATCTCTGGGCACACCATTATGAACGACCGTCACACGCTCGGCGGGCCAGCCATCATCAATCGCTCCCCGCTGCAGACTGTTAGAAACCGCAATCAAGTGGCTGACGGAACGGAGCGCCCAGCGTTCTACCAAACTGTTGATTCGATTTTTCCAGCGGTTTTCGCAATCTCGCGCCGCCGGACTGTGCAGATGATAGATCCAAGGAACGCCCAACCGCTTTGCCAAGCGACTGGCGATCAGGGCTGCCCGGGGCGTATGAGCGTGCAGCAAATCGTAGGCTTTGCCCACCGGACGCTGCTTGCTCTGCTGGTTGAGTTGCTGCTCAATGCGCTCGGCCGCTCCCACGTCAAAGCGACTGGTCATCGGTTCCACCAAGCAATCGCTCTGTTCCAAGTCGAATTGCTCGGCAAACCGGCCCGCTTTCAAGCAGACAAAGTCAGCCCGCACGCCGACTGCCGGCAAGCACTTTCCCAGGTGCATTTGCACCCGTTCCGCACCGGCAAAAAATTCGCCGTTGATCACGTGCAGCACGCGAATCGCCGCTATTTCCGTAACGGACTGGCTGTCGCCGGAAGTCTGACCGACCGACAGCCCGACGGCTACCGGAGCCTGCGTGGTGTTCACAAAGGACGCAACGAAATTATCAGGATTTGCCATAGCCGCAACCAGCAACACTGTAGGGACGGACGTGATACCAAAATCTAGGTCGCGTCACGCCATCCGCAACTAATTGCCACCCCGCTACGGGATAATGCTGCGGCGACTCTGGGGCTAATCCTGCATCACCAGCCATTTGCGGCAAAGCGATTGATGCCAGACCCTACTCCGAACCGTGCAGTTTGACCAGCTTGTTGTAGATCCCCAACAACAAGAAAGTGGGGGCCCATTGACCGATAAACATGGAACGGTGACTTTCGCCCCTCGATTGAAAATAGAGCGAAGCAAAAATCGACAAGAAGGCGGCCCACAGCCAGGTGTCCGAGGGCAACTTGGCGGTCTGCTCTTCCAGGGCGCGAGCCACCGGACCCTCGCCGATCTCATGCTCATGAGCACCGTAGGCGGAAGCCATCTGGCTTCCTAGGCCCTGCTGCTGCGGCTCTGCTCGGCCTGAAGTCGAAATTTCTGGAGGTACCGTCGACATGGCTGTTTCTCCTTTTCAGAAGGGAAGTAGATCGAAACTACCCCGAAAAGGACGCAAACTGAGTGCCGAATAAACGATTTAGCGAAATGGAGTTCGCCAGGGCAGAGCCTCCGCATCCGCAGCATCGGCAACCGCGGGCGTTGTCGAGGGAAAATCGGGGGTTGCAGCAAACGGTGCTAACTGCGGTTGCTCGGCGGGACGTAACGAACTGCCACGAGAGAGATCGACGACTTCCATGCCTCGCAAACTGGGACGCATATCACCCGCCGCCGCGTCAATCGCTTGCCGCGCCGTATCTGGAATCCGCGGTGTGGCGAGTGTCACAAAGTCCGACCGCGATTGTTCACTCGATGCATCGAGGTGGGAAACCGGCCGAACGGAATCAAACGCCCCTGCGGCACCATCCGTTGCAATTTCATCTTTGGACTTGCCAGGATTGCTAGACGACCAACCAGCCGCAGACAAAACACCGTAACCGGGTGGATTGCCCGCGTAAGCCGATTCCCCCACGTAGCCTGAATTACCGGCGTAAGTAGAATGCCGCACATAATCGGAATTCGTCGCGGAGGGTAAATTGGGGGAGGCGAGCATGTTGCCTACTGGCAGCGTTGACGCCGTGGAGCTTTGTGCAAATTGACTGAGATCCCCG
>CAZHTX010000559.1:0-3818 GCA_964535475.1 uncultured Pirellulaceae bacterium | reverse complement strand
GGCAGCCACGCCGAGGGCATGCGAGCACGTAATTCGGTCAGTTGATCCGGGTAGGTGGCGCCCACCACCGCGCCGATCGGTCCGTAACCTGAATCGCCGAGCCGAGCTTGATTCAGTTGTTCAACGAGGTTGCCAACATGTTGGTACACGGTGGTCCCGTCGGTTGCTTTGCTGCTGGCCGCGTCGATGGTTCGGTCTTGCAACCAGCCGCCCCCGGGGTTGGACGTTTTCACCAAGACGAAAATGCCTGCTTGGGTGGCATCGCATTGCTCGACAAAGGGCATCAAGCTGTCTTCGCCCAAGTAGGGACTGACCGTCAGCGCGTCGCTCCCCCAGCCGCTTTGCGAACCTCCACCGAGGTAAGCTTGCGCGTAGGCGGTTGCCGTGGAGCCGATGTCGTTCCGTTTGCCATCGAGCACCACCAGCAGGCCGGCCTGGCGAGCGTGCTGGATGACTTCGCCGAGTGCAAGCATGCCGGCCGGGCCGATCTGTTCAAAAAAAGCAGCTTGTGGTTTGACGATTGGCACCAAATCAGCGACGGCATCGATCACTCCGCAACAGAAATCGCGAAAGGCGGCCGCGATTTGTTGGGGATCACTCGCGTCGGAGGCGGGCTGCAAACAGGCAGGCAGACTATCGAGGCGAGGGTCGAGGCCAACGCAGACGACTGACCTTTTCTCGCGAATTTGGGTAGCCAATTGGTCGCTAAATCGGGGTAGGGACATGGGGTCTCGGATAGTTTGAGGGCTATGGATCGAGCGTGGTAATGGTATCTGGGGGCACTTTTCGGTGCCGATTCGAGAGGGGAACCTGCGAAAATTTAGCCGGTTTTTTGCCAGTTGTCGTCCGCTGGACGAGGAAAGCGGGGCCGAAAAAGAAACTGGTTCAGAATATGGCCAGGGTGGCGTTGAACAAGTTGGGCGAATCTGGCATATTCATGACGTCGGCTCGGGGTGTGGCGCAGCCTGGATAGCGCGTTTGACTGGGGGTCAAAAGGTCGCAGGTTCGAATCCTGTCACCCCGACTAATTAAAAAAGACAGTTTTTCTTATAGCCGAAATCTCTAAGTAGATTACCTGTCGAGTGTGGGTGGTGCGGCGTTTTCCCGCGAACGCAAAACGGCGAGCAAGCTGAGTGCGATCGACTCATCGCTGAATGGCTGGCCTCGGGACGGCGGACGTTGGCACCACCGGTTCAGCAAGTGGTCAGTGTCATGGAAGTCCTCGCGGCCTACTGAAAGTACGCGTGAAGAATCGGGTAAAACCTGCGACACTGGTTGACGCCGCATGCCACATCGCCATCAATTGCGTTCCATTCGGTCTTTGACCAAGTGACGACGGACCTCTACCGTGCCTAGACAACGCAAGCCTTTGGTCACTCCACAGACTTCACCACACAAGATTCTTGTTAGCCGATCATGAGTGACGGTGCGACGGCGAAGCTCATCTTTCTCGAACAGGCCAACCGCTTGCCACACGTTACTCAACGCATGAAGGACCGTACTATCCTCGGCTGGAAAACGGATAGCAAGCACCCGAATCATGGCAGGTTGGCCGCTTTTTGTTTACTCAGATTTCCAATCCGTAGGATTCACTGGGCATGCCTCACTGCATCGCTTCCGAGTCTTTTGTTTCCACGGTTCAATGACCGACCACCTTACACGCGCAAGTCCTATCCACATGGGGAGCCCGCGCTGCACGGCCCTTCTCCATATCCTTATGATGCGCCACCATGCTAATGAGCGATGAAAAAGCGTTGGAATTTAGTTTTCAAAAAGATGGAATTTGGATGGAGAAAGGCGTATTTCACCATCCACTGCTTGATGTCATATCGGCACATGGAGTAACGGAGGAATTTGTCCAGAGACTCTTAAATCGTCGAAAGTGTCTCTGTGAGCAAGCTTTCGCTGCAAATGATTGGCTGAGGTACATCCAGCTTCATCAACCTTTAAGCCGTGATCTCGCTTTATATGAAATTCAACATATCCTGTCACCGGTAGAATTTTTGAGATGCGTAGCAGCAATTTGGCGCGATCCAACATCAACCTGTGGAAGCTCCGATATGGTCGCTCACGCCACGAGTAGGCTCAGTACAAAACAAATCCGTGAGACGATCCTAACTAAAGTTGAACAAAACATCATAGATGGACATTCGCGAGAGTTGTGCTTATTCCGTGCGACGTCGGTTTTTGATTTTGGTTTCATCTGGGTAGGTTCTCTTGGAAATGCGAAAGCATGGCAAGAAACTCTTCAAACAACACATGTCTTAAGGGGATTATTTAAAATAGAGGATATTATGGCGGTTATCGACTCGCCATACGGAATTGAATACTGGGTTAATATAAAGTGTGCTTTAGAGCTTGACGATTTCTTGTCTTCCGGCCCTGAATCGCAATGAGCAGGCATAGAGATAGACAGATCGTCTTCTTCGTTTGGGCTTGCTTCGGGTGAGATGAGCTCGGGCGGGTCTTCAGGAACCCATCTGCTAAGGCGCGTCGCTGGGGTGAAACTCAGTGACGTCTTTCTGCTTCTTGCCATCGGCCAGCGATCGGTGCACCTTGGATCGGTCCAGCAGATTCAAGCTCAGGGGGTGGCTGATGAGTGGAATAGGCATCCTGCCTGTATTCTCATCTGCCTCGTACCGCACATCTAAATTTATCATAAGAATCGATGTCTCTTGGGTTCCTACTGTCGACTTTGCATTTAAGAAAATCTTTAGATCGCCTGAGAACATTGCGGCGCTGATTGGATTGCTGAATGCGGTGCTGAATCTGAGCAAGCCGGTCGTTTTTGTCAAAATTCTTAACCCGTTCAACTACCAAGAGTTTGCTGATAGCAAGCAGATTGTGCTGGACGTTCGTTGCCGAGACTCCGATGGTCGGTATTTCAACGTCGAAATGCAAATTGCCGTTTACGCTGGGTTGGTTCAGCGGCTTGTTTATTACGTGTGCAGCATGCACTGCGATCAGTTGAACAAAGGGGACAGCTACGCGTCGCTGTCCCCTTCGATTTCGATCTGCCTGCTTAGCCATGCCCTGTTCCCTGGCACTTCGCGGGCGCACCATCGATTCGAACTGCTGGACCGGGAAAGCGGTCGGAAGCTGGAAAACGCGATTGAAGTACACACGGTCGAAATGAACAAGTACAATTTATCGGAGGAGACGATTTCGGCAGCCAGCAATCTGGAAAAGTGGGTATTTTTATTGCTGCGAGCACAAGACTACGACGCGGCAACGCTCAAACGCCTGTTGCCAGGCATCGAATTTGAAACCGCGATCGAAACGATTGAGATCATTTCCGGCAAAACAGAGGACAAGCTAATGTACGATCAACGCGAAAAAGCACAGAGAGATTTTGACTGGGCAATTTCAGGGGCTAGGGAAGAAGGCCGAGAGGAAGGCCGGCAAGAAGGTAAATTAGAGGGGCAGGTTCAGTTGATCCAGGAGATGCTGGGGGAACCCCGCACCACCGACGCGGAACTCCAAAAACTCGACACCGCAGCACTCTCCGGCTTGCTGGCTGGTTTGCAACAGCAACTTCGAGACCGTCAATCCTGACCTGCTCCACAACTAATTTACCCACTTACGATCAACCCTGGAACCAGTCGCTCGTGAGCGACTGGGGCTCGATTACCGAGAGCAGCAACCCGGAGAATCGCACGCATGGTCGGACGCACGAGCTACTCTCTGCTGGCGGCCAGCGTCTATCGCTCGACACCAAAGGGAGCATGACACATATCCCCTCAAGCCTCAGGCCTCATGCGCTTCAAAGGGGTCAGCGACGGTCTTAACTTTGGTCAATAGCAGATTCCAAAACCCTT
>CAZHTX010000558.1:0-3827 GCA_964535475.1 uncultured Pirellulaceae bacterium | reverse complement strand
GTCTCATCCTCGGCATGACCGGCTCGCTTGACCCAAATCGTCCAGGCAAGGGGTTGGCTACGGCTGCCAAAGAAGACGCCCAAGAACGAGCTGACGAATTACTGGCAACGTTCCGTACCCTGGTCGATGAAGTCAACCAAAAATCGTACGACAGTCGTTTGAAATTCATCACGATGCTCGAAGAACAACGTGAAGAACTCGCCAGCTGGATCGCTCAACATAAGCCCGAAGAGGCGGAACCGACCGATGCTGGGGAAGAAGACGCTGCCGAAGGTGACGCTCCCGCTGAGATCGCCTCCCGGTAATCCTGGCAAACACTGCAAGGACATTTGCCTAGGCTGACTTTACCGCCAGGGCATTTGATGCTCTAGACCAACGCCTCTCGCACCGGCGATTCCGGCAGCGAAGTGGCGGCCGGGCGTGGCCGAGCAAAGCCGACCATTGCTGCTCCGACGCCGATCAACAAAGTGCCGCCAAGTAACCATGTCCAGGGCAGATGCGTTTGCTCTTCAATGCCGATGCCGAGTTCCAATAGTTGATCGCGATAGCACATCACGAGTTCTAAAAACGCGTTGTGTGTAAAGTGCAAGATGATCCCCGGCCAGACCGATCCGGTCCGCCAAGCGACCGTGCCCAGCACCAATCCCAACATGGTCGTCGGCAAAAATCTTTCCAGCAACAGCGTGCTTCCTGTCAACACGTGGAACAGCCCAAACAACAATGAGGTCACGACAATCGTGGCCGTGGGACTCAGACGGGCTGCCAAAGTGCTAAATAAATAGCCACGAAAACAGAGTTCTTCGACAACGGCTGGTGTCAGTGCCAATGTCAGCAACACCAAAGCTGGGGAAATATTACGCATCTCGGCTAACATCGCTTCCACACCGGCGATCTTTGATGCATCCAGCCCACCCAGCCCCAACAATTCCGCAAACACAAACAACTCGTGAGCCCAGGTCCACAGCCCCAGCCCTAACAACACGGCACCACAGATCGCCAGCAGCCCAGGACGTGCCAGCCGATAAGTGGTTTGCGGTCGATCACGGCAATACCAAACAGCAAACAACGGTAGCCCGCCAAAGACGGCAAACAAAACCCCAGCGTTCAGCAGCAAGCGGGGCGCGATGGCTTGCGTTGCCCACTGGGCTAAGATGTTCGAGGCCAAAAAGTAAGTCGGAAAAATCAGCGCCAAAGTCATGGCCGCTTCACTCAAGGCGGGAATCGAACGGCCCGTTTCAGGACGCTTTAAGGCCGCGCCAAACGACACTTCCGAGCCTCGCAGCACCGCGTCGCTGCCGAACAGCCGAGCCGCCACCCCGAGCGCCGCGGCAGCGTAAACCAACGTCGTGCAAACCGCGACCATTGCCGGCACAAACTGAATGGTCCCCGCCAAGATTTCTCGGCTGAGCAAAATAATATTCAGCAGCGGCACGACGGACAGGCTGGGGGTCAACCGCACGTCGGGAAAGAGACTTAAAACCCCAGGGGTCAATGAGAGCAACATCAAGGGAATCAAATAGGCTTGCGCTTCTTTAAAACTGCGAGCGAAACTGGTCAGCGCCAACAACACCGCGGAGAAAAAAGCGGCGAAGAGAATCAGCAACAAAAAGATCTGCAAGAACGCCAGCAAGGGAAAACCTGCGTCCTCACCCACCAACAACGGCAGCAGTCTACCAGCCCACAGCGTGACAAACATCGCGCCCAAATTCGCAACGGCGGTTAATAAGGCGACCGTGACCACCGCCACGTACTTCGAGAACAAGACCATGCCCCGTGGAATGGGCGACGCGATCAACGCTTCCATCGTCCCCCGCTCCCGCTCGCCAGCGGTCAAGTCAATGGCTGGATACACCGCCCCGGTGATCGTCATCAGCACCAACACCAGCGGCACAATCGTGGCCAACAAAGGTTGCGATTGACTCTCGCCGATCGAGTCCACTTCGACCGCGATACTGGGAACATCGAACTGCCCGACGCGGATCAACTGGTCACGGAACAACGCTTGATTGAAGTACAGCAAACGCTCCGCCAGAATGCGCCGCGCCGCCAGACTGGTCGGATTCTCATTGAGCGCGGTGATGGTGAGCGTTGGCTGAGGGGACACGGAACGCGAAATCACCGCGTCGACAAGATCGTTTTCCAACGCTTCCAGCGGCGTCATCCCATCAGGAGGTGCAACAAATTCAAACTTAGCAACCTCCTCTCCAGCCGCCGCGACGATCGACGGCGGCGGCTGACTGCGCGGGTCCTGCAGGATCGTCAGCAGAAAGTCCGCTTCGCCGCCAGCAGCCATACAAACGACGAAACGTGGTTCGCCATCCACTCCGCTAGCCAACAGAAATCGGTTCAGCGTCATGCTTAACACGGGGTACACCAACAACGGCATCAGAACCAAGGTGATGATCGTGCGGCGATCCCGCAATGTTTCGCGGAGCTCTTTTTGGCAGAGGCGGAATAAACGTCCGGACGGAGCACTCATGGGGATAGCTGTCGATCTTCAAAATTAGTTGATTGGCAAATAGTCGCGTCCGACTCCATTAACTCCACAAACATGTCGACCAAGCTGGCTTTGCCGGTCCGCTGCTGCAACTCGGCCAACGTCCCCTCGTGATGCAGTCGACCGCGATGCATCATGCCAAAGCGATCACACAATCGCTGGGCTTCGTCCAACCGGTGAGTGCAGACGATCACCGCTTTGCCGAGCGTGCGGAGGTGACCAATGTAACGAAAAATGGTCTGGCTACCGACCACGTCCAGCCCCCGCGTCGGCTCGTCCAGCAACATTGCCGGCGGATCATGAATCAGCCCGCGAACGAGCGTAACCCGTTGTCGCTGGCCGGTCGACAACGAACCTGCCCGCCGGTCCAACAACTCGGTGATCCCCATCAACGAAGAGAGTTGCTGCAGCCGCTGGCTGGCAGTGGTGGGGTGCACTGCGTACAGATCGGCAAAAAACAACAACATTTCCCGCACGGTCAGCCAAGGGTACACCCCGTCGCTGGCCGATACGAACCCCAGATTGGCTTTCACAGCCGCCGCATCTTCGCTAGTGCGGTACTGGTCAACTTCCGCGTAGCCCTGATCGGGCTGCAGCAACCCCAGAATCATCCGCAGAGTCGTTGTTTTACCCGCGCCGTTGGGTCCCAGCAAACCGTAGACTTCGCCCGGTTTGACAGAAAAGGAAACTCCATCCACGGCGCAAATCCGCCCGCTGGGGACAGAGAACCACTTCGAAAGTTCGCAAGCAGCTAGCATCGGCTACCGTTTCAGGCTGGTCAGGTCGGCAAAAAGATTCAAGACAAGAATCACACAGTATAGCACCCCTGAACAGTGAGCGCATCAGCGGGTCGCCCGCGATGGGCAGCCAGCAAAAAAGGCACCCGCTGAAGGAAGGGTTCGCTGATCACCGCGCTATTCGCGCCCATTAGCGTGACTAGCGGGCAAACATTTTTTTTGAACATGGTCAATTCCACTCGCCCGCAAATTGGGTATATTGACCATCGCTGGAAGCAACCCAGGCATGAAAAAGTTGCCCGCGAATCACGCCAATGAGCGCGAATAAAAGATCCATCGAACATATCCATGACAATTCCCTATTCGCGGCCATTCGCGCGATTAGCGGGCAAATATTTTTCTTGAATACGGTCAATTCCATTCGCCCGCAAATTGGGTATATTGATCATCGCTGGGAGCAATGTAGGCATGAGAAAGTTGCCCGCGAATCGCGCCAATGATCGCGAATAAAAGATCCATCGAACATATTCGTGACAATTCCCTATTCGCGGCCATTCGCGCGATTAGCGGGCAAATGTTTTTTTGAATATGGT
>CAZHTX010000557.1:0-3845 GCA_964535475.1 uncultured Pirellulaceae bacterium | reverse complement strand
AGGGCGACGTGACTGTTAGAACTGCGACAGAAATCGCATATCACCGCTGTACAGGTCGCGGATGTCGGTAATGGCATGTCGCCGCATGCACAAGCGTTCGACGCCGAGACCAAAAGCGAAACCAGCGTAACGATCGGGATCGTAACCGACCGAGGTCAGCACCGCGGGATCGACCATGCCGGCTCCGCCAAATTCAATCCACTGGTCATTCCACCAAAAGTCGACTTCGACGCTCGGTTCGGTGAACGGGAAGAAAGAAGGACGAAAGCGGATATCGACATCTTCGCCCAAGTAGTTGTTCGCGAAGACACGCAGCACTGTTTTCAAGTTGGCCATGGTCACGTGGGTATCGACCAACAGACCTTCCATTTGATGAAACATTGGATAGTGCGTCGCATCCGGCGCGTCGGGCCGATAGACGCGTCCGAGGGAAATCACCCGAATCGGTGGCTGACTGGTTTCCATCACGCGGATCTGCACCGTGCTGGTTTGGCTCCTGAGCAGTTGCCCACCGTCTTCCGGCGACACCTTTGCGTTTTCCGGATCGACGGTGCCGGCGGTGGCCAGATAAAAATTCTCCAGTGGGTCGCGAGCGGGGTGATCGGCCGGGATGTTGAGCGCGACAAAGTTATGCCATGGGTCTTCGACCTCGGGGCCCTCCGCCGCGGCGAACCCCATCCGCCCCATGATCTCTTTGAGGTGCTCAATCGTTTGCGTAATGGGATGGATATGCCCGAGCCGCGGTGGAGTGCCGGGAAGCGAAACATCAACGCGGGGACCATCGGCCGCTTGATCGCCGGCGGCCAACGCCTCGGTGGCGGTTTGCAATGCTTCCTTGAGGCTCTTTTTGACCTCGTTCAGCCGCATACCGGCGGCACGTTTGTCAGTTTTTTCGATCCCGCCAAATTGCTTTTCAACCTCCTTGAAGGCACCCGACTTGGCCCCCAAATATTTAATCCGCGCCGCCTCCAACGACTCTGCATCGCGGGCCTCGGCCATGGCGGCCAAGCCGGTCGCTTCGATATTCGCTAAGTTGGCGAGAAAGTCGTTTAGATCAGTGGTCGTGGACATGGCTTTCAGAGGTCAAGAATTACGAACGGAAAAGCTAGCTGTAAGTCGTCGCGCATCGCGCTGGCCAAAAAGCTTGGCAGACCGACAAGGAAGATACTACCCAAAGTTGAGTAAATAAAAAAAGCCGCCTCGAAGAATCGAAGCGGCTTGAGCGGTGCGTGAGCGACCGAATTGGAATTAACCAGCCAATGCCGCCTTGGCTTGTTCGACGACTTTATCAAAGTCCTGTGGGTTATGAATCGCCATTTCCGACAAGGTTTTGCGGTCCAATTCGATTTTGGCTTTCTTCAGACCGGCAATGAAGAGGCTGTAACGAATGTCTCGCATGCGGCAAGCCGCGTTGATCCGAATGATCCACAGCTTGCGGAATTCGCGTTTCTTAACACGACGGTCACGGAACGCAAAAGCTCCGGCGCGGAGCGAAGTCTCTTTGGCCGTTCGCAGCAAACTGCCACGTCCACCGACGTAGCCTTTGGTACGTTTAAATAATCGCTTCTTGGATTTATGCCTCGCGGCGCCTGTTGTGGTACGCATAGCTGCGATACTCCAGAACTATGGTGACTCGGGCCATTCCCGCACTCTACGAAGGTCGCATGCGATGCGACGCTAGCGAGCGCCAGGGAACCGTTCTTACCCAGCCACCTGGGGAAATCAAACAATAAACAGAGGTGTCTCTTCAGCACATTCGGGAATCAGCAAACTCAGTTGCTGTGACCGTTGAGTGCGGCGTGGATCATCGGCTCCATGCACGTATGTACCGCAGTAGTGCCGCGGAGATTGCGGCGACGCTTCTTGGAAACACCCATTGCCAAGTGGCTGGTGCCCGAAGAACGGTGCATTGCTTTGCCGTTGGCACTCAAGCGGAACCGCTTTTTGGTGCCTTTGTGGGTCTTGATCTTGGTTTTTACTTTAGTTGCCATGGGAATATTCTTTCTACCGGTTCAACCGTATCCTGATCGATCTTCTAGAATCCCGAACTATAGTGTCCGAGCTGTCAGTGCGAAAGCCCAAGTAGCCGGCCGAGGCCAACTTCTCTGCTGAAAGCTAATTTTGCGGGGAAGGAACCGCACGCTGGCGCGTTGCGGCTGATCCCGGAAACCGCACGCTGGCGCGTGGCGGCTGATTCCGGGAACCGCACGCTGGCACGTGGCGGCTGATTCTGGGAACCGCACGCTGGCGCGTAGCGGCTGATTCCAGGAACCGCACGCTGGCGCGTGGCGGCTGATCCCGGAAACCGCACGCTGGCACGTGGCGGCTGATTCCGGGAACCGCACGCTGGCACGTGGCGGCTGATTCCAGGAACCGCACGTTGGCACGTTGCTAATGATTCCCAGGCTAAATCTGCGTCTCGATCATGGCGACGACTTGTTCGGCCGCCTCTTCGATCGACTGCTGGGCCAAATCGACAACCAGCGCGGGGTTGGTCGGCGGTTCGTAATTGGCCGTCACGCCGGGGAAATTACGCAATTCACCGGAGTCGGCTTTTTCGTACTGCTGTTTCTGGTCGCGTTGGCGGCAAACTTCGACGGGCGTGGCCACATGCACGACTAAAAACCGCTCGGCCCCGATAACGCTGGCCACTTTCTGTCGCACCGCTTCATCAGGAGAAACAAAAGCGGCTAAGCAGATCAGTCCCGATTCATTGAGCACGAGGGCGAGGTGAGCAGCACGGCGGAGATTTTCGCTGCGATCGTCGGCCGTGTAGCCAAGATCGACGCTTAATCCGCGGCGGACCCAGGAACCATCCAGCACTGAGGCAGCCCGGCCGGCGTCGAACAATTTTCGCTCGACCGCCTGTGCCAACGTCGTTTTGCCGCTCCCGGTCAGGCCGGTAAACAACACGGTCAGAGGTTTTTGGCCAAAGCGGGCCTCACGTTCCTCTCCCGAGACGGCGCTAAGTTTACTCTCTTTGTTGTTGTCAGCGAGATCCTCTTCCCAGACCGCGTCGGCGCGATCTTGCTCGGGGCTCCGTTCGAGGATCATACCGGCGGCGACCGTGACGTTGGTAATCCGGTCGATGACGATAAACGAGCCGGTGCCATGATTGGCTCGGTAAGCATCAAAATGCAGCGGAGCCCCCAGCGACAACCGCACGCGGCCGATTTCGTTGAGCTCCAGTTTGGGAGCCGGCGCGCGGTGCAGGGTGTTGACGTCGATTCGATAGCGAAGTGTGTCGATCGTGCCGGGCACCGTTTGCGTTGTTTGCTTGATGAGATAATTTTTGCCGGGCACCAGTGCTTGCTGGTCCATCCAGACAACGATTGCCTCCAGCGAATCAGCCGTTTTGGGCACGTTACCGGGGCGAACAATCATGTCACCGCGACTGGCGTCGACTTCATCGGTCAGCGTCAGGGTGACCGACATGGGAGCGAACGCTTCTTCGATGTCCCCCTCGAAAGTCACGATCTGTTTGACTCGGCTGCGCTGCCGACTGGGCATGATCATGACTTCGTCGCCGGAGCGAATGGTGCCGGAGGCGATCGTGCCGCAGAAGCCGCGGAAGTCTAAATTGGGTCGATTGACATACTGCACGGGCATGCGAAAGTCGCGAAGGTTTCTGTCCGAACCGATGTAAACGGTCTCGAGCAGATTCATCAGCGTGCTGCCGCGATACCAGGGCATCCGTTCGCTTTGGTCGACCAAGTTATCGCCGGCAAGCGCGCTGATTGGGATAAAGTGCAAATCGGGCAAGTCCAACCGCGAAGCGAAGGCGCGGTAGTCTTTGCAGATTTCGTCAAAGCGTGCTTCGCTAAAGTCGACGAGGTCCATCTTGT
>CAZHTX010000556.1:0-3846 GCA_964535475.1 uncultured Pirellulaceae bacterium | reverse complement strand
AAAAGCGGCTAACGGAACCGTGGCTAGCGCCAAAACGGCTAACCGAACCGTGGCTAGCGCCAAAACGGCTAGCACGTTCCGGCTGATTCCGTTTTGTTTAATGTTACTTGGTTAATTGGTCGGGACTCTTGAATGAAGGAATGTCATCAAACACAGTCACTTCCGGAGTGCGGGGAATCTTCTTAAAGGTCTTGGTAACTTTGTTTGCTTTGAGAAAGTCCCACATCGATGAGGGACGATCTTCGGGTTTTTTCGCCAGCATCTGTTTGATCAAATCAGCGTATTCGCTGGTGACGTTTTCGTTGGCGGCAACCGCGCTGGGGATCGGTGCGTGGAGGTGTTTGTTGAGCAGATCATTTGGCGTGGAACCGGTGTAGGGTGCCTTGCCGGTCAGCGATTCATACAACAAACAACCAAAGGAATAGACGTCGGCTCGTTCGTCGAGTGCCTGCCCGCGAATCTGCTCCGGCGACATGTAACTGCGGGTCCCCTGCACCAATTTTGAGCGATACAGCAACTTGCTCAAACCTTTGCGTTTCTTTTCGGCGATCGTAAAGTCGATCAACTTGGTGACGCCATCGTGCCCGACCAGAAAATTATCCGGCTTGATATCGCGATGGATCCAGCCTTTGCTGTGCATGAAAAACAGTCCCTCGGCAGCCTGCTCAATAATCTTCTCAATCAAGTAGGCAATATCATCGGGACCGCGGCGAAGCGCTTGCTTGAGGTTTAACTCGCTGAACAACTCCATCACCAAGTAGGCGATGTTGCCCGACTCGACCCGGTAATCGTAAACCTGAATCACGCGATCGTTCTTGGCCATCGAGGTGGCCACGTCGTATTCAAACTTCAGCAACGCGGTCGCCTGTTTGTTGCCACGAGCGTCATTGCGAAGCACTTTCAGCGCGTACCGCTCCTTCTTTTGGTCGTCAACCGCCTCCCAAACCTGGCACGTACTACCAACACGAATCAGACGAGCGAGTCGGTAGGGTCCGAGAAAATCACGCGCTTTTGACATTAAGGGTCCCGTACGCAGGGGGGGCGATCCGGCAACGGCGGTGCAACCGTTTTCTCTATCTTAATTGGAAGACCGCCCTCAAGACTATCCCAACCAGCGAAGTCGCCTGGAACTCAGCATTCCGGCAGTATCTGCGTGTACAGTTCGCGAATACGCTCGGTCATTGTTTGGTGGCGAAACAGCTCGGTAAATTCCTGCTGCCCCGCCCTGCCCTGGGCGGCTCGCAACGTCCCGTCACCGGTTAAACGGGCAATTCGTTCCGCCAACACCGTGATATCGCCGGGAGCAACGAGAAATCCGGTGCGGCCATCGAGCACCACTTCGCGGGCTCCATCGATGTCGTAGCTGATCGCCGGATGTCCACTGATCAAAGCTTGCGGCAAGGCCCGCGCCAGCCCCTCGCGATAACTGGTATGAACGAGGGCATCCGCGGCAGAGAGATATTTGGGAATCTCCCGCGGGTCGACCAGGCCGGCAAAATGAAAACGATCCCCCAACCCCAGGCGCTGGACTTCGGCCACCAACTGGGGTCGCAAAATTCCGTCACCGACCAACAGGAAACGAGCGCGTCGGTCTTCCGCCAACGCCAACTGGGCGGCGCGAATCAAGTCGTCGTGACCCTTGAGATGAAACAGCCGGGCGATCTTAATGAAGACCACATCCTCCTCGGCAAAGCCCAAGCGGTCTCGCATTTGTTGGCGATATTGGTTTGCCGCCAGCAGCGGTTCGACATCCATCCCGCTGAAAATCTTGACGAACTGTTCGCGCGGAGCCACGCTTCCGGCGACCATCAAATCGGTCATGGCTTCGGCGACGCTGATCAAGCGGTGACAACGCTTGGCGGCGTGACGTTCGCAAGCTCGGTAAAAGGCTCGCACCGCGGACGATTGGAAAGGATGAAACGGCGCGCCATGCACGGTATGCACAATCGCCGGCACACCCAATCGCCAAGCCGCTTCCCGCCCCAGCATGCCAGCCTTGGCGCTGTGCGTGTGGACGACATCCGGCCGAAACTCTTTCAGCACTTGGGTGATCTCACGGTAGGCTCGCCAATCGCGGAGCGGATGCAGCGACCGTCGCAACGAATCGAGCTGGCGAACCGGCAACTCCCCTCCCCTGCCCTGGCTGAGCAAATCGCCTTCCGGTCCCAAGGCGGGTCCGGTGATCAGCAAGACCTCGTCACCATGCTGGCGAATTAAATCGAGGCAGTTAAACAAGGTGTTCTCTTGCGCTCCGCCGATGATCATGCGGGTGATGATATGAGCGACACGCATGGGCGAAGACCGAGTGAATAAACAGAGTTGAAGATCGCCACCCCATTTCATGCTGAAGAAACAGCGCTGCGGCACAAAGCGGCTATTAGATTTTAGATTGTAGCTTCTCTGGGAATGGTTTAATCGTACTGCACATGCATTAAGAATAAACCTTGGGGCGGGGCGGTGGGGCCGGCCAAGTCACGGTTTTTAGCATCACGCACCTCGGCGATCCATTCCGGCGGCGCTTGCCCGCGTCCGACGTGCAACAACGAACCGACGATGTTCCGCACCATGTTGTAGAGGAATCCGTTCGCCTCGACCTCGATCGCCAATCCCGGGCACCCTCCCCTGCCCTGCTCTTGATGAATCACCAAATCTCGCACGGTGCGAACCGTGGTCTTGCGGACGCTGCCGGCCGCTTGGAAAGCGGCAAAATCATGGGTACCAAGCAAGTGCTGGGCGGCGGCCCGCATCGCCGCGACATCGACGGGAGCGTAGAAGTAATAGCGATAGCGGAACTCGAACGGGTCCTGAATCCCGCCGACCTGCAGTTGATAGCGATAACGTTTGCCGCGGGCATCGCGAATCGCGTGAAAGTCGCCCGGCATTTGTTGGCTGCTGAGCACGCGGATGTCGGCAGGCAGTTTGCTATTGAGAGCCAGCGCCAATTTCTCGGCGGGTCCTGTCCAAGCGGCGGTTTCTAAACTGGCCACTTGCCCCAAGGCGTGGACTCCCGAATCGGTCCGCCCGCTGCCGGTGATGGAAACTCGTTCCTTGACGACGCGGGCTAGCGCCTGCTGCAACATGCCCTGCACCGTTGGTTGGCCCAACTGGACCTGCCAACCGCAGTAATCGGTGCCGTCATAAGCGACGACCAGTTTATAGAATTTGACCTCGGACAAAGCGTCTAAACCGCCGCCGCGTTACGTGCTAATAATTCGGCGATCTGCACCGCGTTGGTCGCGGCGCCTTTGCGCAGATTGTCGCTAACACACCAGAAAGCCAATCCGTTGGGACCACTGATATCTTGGCGAACTCGCCCCACGAACACGTCATCGCGACCTTCGCAATCGACCGGCATCGGGTAGTGGCTATTGGCAAGATCATCGACCAACGTGATCCCCGGCGCGGCGGCAAACAGCTCGCGAGCTTGCTCCACCGTCAAGGGCCGTTCGGTTTCGACCAAGATCGATTCACTGTGCCCAAGCGCGACGGGCACTCGCACGCAAGTCGGACAAACTTGCAACGAATCATCCCCGAAGATCTTACGCGTCTCGTAGACCATCTTCATTTCTTCGGAGGTGTAACCCAAATGCTTATCGGAGCCAATCTGCGGGATGAGATTGAAAGCGATGTTGTGCTGGAACGTCTGGGGTGCGAAAGCATTTCCGGCCTCCAGCTTGGCCGCGGTCGCCCCGAGCAGTTCTTCGGTACCGGCCAAGCCGGCTCCGCTGGTCGCTTGATAGGTGCTGACTACGATCCGCCGAATCCGGGCGGCTTGATGCAGCGGCGCGAGTGCGACGACCATTTGCGTGGTGCTGCAGTTGGGGCTGCTGATGATACCGCGATGGT
>CAZHTX010000555.1:679-3857 GCA_964535475.1 uncultured Pirellulaceae bacterium | reverse complement strand
GGAGCGGCCAGCTGGTGGCCCGTTCGGGAGTTGGGCTGCAGGGGCACCAGGCTCAGACGTTGGCCATTTTTGCGCAGGTCGGTGTGCCGCAAGATTACGCGATCACGGTCAACAAGCGGAAGTTCACCGTGATGGACTTGGTCAAATCGGAAATGGCTGCTTGTAAGACGGGCGAGGAGCTGACATTTACCTTGATCGGTTTGACGCACTACTTGCCCACCGATACCCGTTGGCGGACCGCTGATGGCGAAGTCTGGGATATTGAGCGATTGATCCGAGAGGAGCTGAGTCAGCCCGTGGTGGGAGCTGCGTGTGGCGGAACGCACCGGTTGATGGGTTTCACCTACGCGCTGAAACAGCGTCGCTTGGAAGGATTGCCGATCACCGGCGAGTGGTTGCGGGCGGAAGTATTTATCGAGGACTTCATCAATTACGCTTGGAGTTTGCAGAATCGCGATGGTTCTTTCAGCACCGATTGGTTTGAAGGGCGGGCGGACAATAACGACCTGGATCGCAAAGTGCAGACTTCCGGGCACATTATGGAGTGGTTGTTGTTCGCCAGCACGGCTGAGCAGTTGAATGACGAGCGTGTGATTCGCGGGGTCACTTACTTGGCCAACGCCATGATTCAGAATCGGCGTCACGAGTGGCAGGTGGGACCGAAGGGGCATGCGATCCGCGCCCTCTCGCTGTACCATCGACTGGTGTTTGACTCGCGGCAGCCCTGGAAGGGCGAAGTCGCCCAGGGTACCGATCGCCAGACCACAAATTCTGGTCGAAGACGATGAGAGAATGCGTCAGCGACGTTGCCGATTTGCCGCGGGGAGATTAGATTTCAGGCATCCCCGGCAGTCTGTTTTGGCATGAGACATCACTTTTATGGCAACGCAACGATATACTAAACAAACCGGCTCGATCATTTCCATCGCCGTTTCGATGGCCATCGAGATGAACGCTGACGCGTTGCTGTTCTTGCTCGACGGGACGCTTGATTGGAAAAAGATTTCCGAGGCGTCGGCCGGTTACGATAAAACCATCATTGTCGCAGCCGATTCAGGCCAAGACTTGGAGGGTGCTTCCGAAGCCGGTTTGAGGCCACTGGCGCTCAACAAAGAAAAGGCTCCTTTGTTGGAGCGACTGCAGCACGCTTTGCTGGAAGCGGCCGCCGATGAGCTGATTCGCACCAACGGCGATGTCGTTGCCGTCTACAGTGGTTTTCAGCAAGGTCGACTCGATTCACTCAGCCACTTGCAGCTCGACGAACGGATGCGGCGGTTGACCGTCCGCGACCTCCAGCGACTGGGCAGCAGCGTGCCGCTGAAGACGATCAAAGCGGTTGTCGATTTGGCGGTCCAGATCGGCCGCGAGGGGCGCGAGGGAAAACCGGTCGGAACCCTATTTGTGATCGGCGATACGCGGACCGTCTTGGACCATTGCAAGGACAGTGGCGTCGATCCCTTTCGTGGTTACAACCGCAAGCACCGCAATCTGTTTGATCCGCGGGTTCAAGAAGACGCCAAGGAAATCGCGCAGCTCGACGGTGCCTTTGTCATCACCCCGGAGGGCACGATTGAAAAGAGTCGGCAAATGTTGGAGGTCTCTCACGAGGACCTGACGATGTCCAAGGGGCTGGGTGCGCGGCACTGGGCTTGCGCCGCAATCACTCGCAAAACAAAAGCGGTGGGAGTGGTTGTCAGCCAATCGACCGGCACCGTGCGGCTGTATCAGAATGGTCATTTGGTAATGCGAATTGAACCGATGGATAAAGCGGTCAAATGGCAAGAGTTCAACTATGAGCCGCCCAGCGGGGCTGCAGAAGGATAGCGGGGTTGGCGGAAGGATAGCGGGAGCGAGGGAGAGGGCTGATTCCGCTCTTGACCTGCGATCGCATTACCAGCTACCACCCACGTGGCGGTCTGCATGCGAGCTACCGACCTCTTATTTGCGTACGGTCAGGGAATGGACAACACGCCGGAAACCGTCTTGGTGCGACGCCCACAACGCTGGGATCAACCGCTTGATGCGGCGATGTCGGCGGATGATGTTTCCTGGTTGCGCACCCGCAATCCGTTTGCCGCGATGCGTGATGACGCCTTTCCCCGCGCCACTCCGCTGCGAGGCATCCTTCAACATGATTGTCGGATTCGACGTTGCGGGCGGGGTGAGATCATTGTTCGCGAAGGGGATTATGGAAACAGTGCTTTCCTGGTCTTAGCGGGCGGCGTGCGGGTTTCGGTCGATCGATTGCCGCCGGAGTTGCTCGGTAGGCAGACACCGCAAAAGCAGAGTTGGCGCAGTGCCGTGGCCCAGCTTTGGCGGCGGCCGCGACTGGCCGAGGTGCGATCTCCGGAGGCGGTTTCCGGCAGCGCTAACACGCGGATTGATGCCACCGATGACAATCCCACCATTTTTCTGCAAGACTTTCCCGGTGTTTTTCAAAAGCACCGCAGCTTGAGCCTCGGCCCGGGCGAGTTGTTTGGCGAAGTCGCCGCCATGTATCGCACTCCGCAAACTGCCACCGTGGTCGCTGAAGAAGAAGCCACCATCGTGGAGATTCGTTGGCAAGGTTTGCGGCTGCTGCGGCGGGATGCGGTGTTCGCTGAGCAACTGGAGCAACACTATCGTGCTCATTGGTTGGTGCCCCACTTGCGAGAGACATCGCTGCTGAGGTTCATGCCCGAGGAGGCGCTGCAAAAGGTGGCCGATGCGACTTTGCTGCGTTCTTACGGCCGCATGGAATGGAACTTGGACTATCGCAACATTCGTCGTTTGCCGGTGGCTGAGCAGATCGAGCAAGAGCCGCTGATCGCCATCGAGGGCAATCTGCCGACGGAACTGATTTTGATCCGCACGGGATTTGCCCGCGTCAGTCAACAGCATGGCAGCGGCCACCAGACGACGTCGTACCTTGGCAAGGGGCACACGTTCGGATTTGCCGAGATTGCCCACAATGCTTCTCGCGCCACGGGGACGCCCCCCCGCGCCTTGCAGCATTCGCTCCGCAGCGTCGGCTTTGTTGATACGCTGCAGATTCCTATCGAGACGGTGGCTGAGTATATCTTGCCCTACGTTCGCCGCGGAGAAATTCAGCGAGGTGCGGAGCAAGCGGTGGCTGTTGAGCAGCCGGCTGAGACAGGGAACGAGAAAGAGAAAGAGAACAAGCCAAACCGTTCAGCCG
>CAZHTX010000555.1:0-669 GCA_964535475.1 uncultured Pirellulaceae bacterium | reverse complement strand
CCACGGCGGCCAACATTGATGAGGTTGAGAAAGAGCGACGTTCGGCCCGGCGGGAAAAACCGGGCGAGCATTCCGGCGAAGTCGTCGATGCACCCAACGCACATGTCGACACCGGCTTGTTGGAATTCTTGGTGCAGGAAAGATTGACCAACGGTCGGCAAACCATGGTCATCGACTTGGAGCGTTGCACCCGCTGTGATGATTGCGTGAAAGCGTGCGCGACGACCCATGATGGCAATCCGCGGATGACGCGGAGCGGACCGATTCACGATTCGTTGATGTTCGCCCAAGCTTGCATGCACTGCACCGATCCGGTTTGCATGATTGGTTGTCCCACCGGCGCGTTGGCCAGGGACGAAGCGAACGGGACGGTGCGAGTCGAGGAACCGATCTGCATTGGTTGTGGCACTTGCGCATCGGCTTGTCCCTATGAAAACATCAGCATGGTGGAGATTCAAGATGCTGAGGGGCGCGCTTACCAAGACGCCGGCAGTGGTTTGCCGATCTTAAAAGCAACAAAGTGTGACCTCTGCCAGACGCAACCGGCCGGTCCCGCCTGCTTGAATGCCTGTCCTCACGATGCCCTCGCGCGGTTGGATCTCAGTCATCTCGGTCCGCTCGACGCTTGGCTGGGGAGGCGTCGGGGCTGATGCAATTCCGCAAGCGTCG
>CAZHTX010000554.1:0-3864 GCA_964535475.1 uncultured Pirellulaceae bacterium | reverse complement strand
CATGGTTCCCGCAAGCTTTACCCAATAAGTTGGCAACGCCTTGACTACGGCCCATTTGCAGCAAATCGATCAGCCTGCTCAATCGCTACGACTTGGCTGTAACGCGCCACAAACTGGACTGAGTGATTTGCCAGCGGTCCGCCTAGCTTTTGCCTGTGCGGCTGGAGTCTTGATCGGATTCGTGACGGAGTGGAGTATTCTAACCTGGTTGGCAGTGGTCCTGGTGGCGTTGCCATTTTGTTTCCTTTCACGTCGCAAAACGGTGATTTCAGTTGCGACCACGTTGGCGGCAATCGCGGCCATGGCTGGCTGGCAGGAAGCGTCACAGTCAGCGCCCAGGGCAACCGATGTGAGTCGCCTGGCACCGGCCAACTGGGAGCCGGTGGTGCTGCGGGGAATCGTTAACAGCTGCGTGGAAATCCGGCAAAACCCACTTGCCTCGTTCCGCCGTGACGGCGAGTCTTCCCCACATATTTCCTTGCTAGAGTTGTCCGTGACGGCTGTTCGCGACGGCCAAACATGGCGTCCGATGACCGGCGGCATTAGCACGGTTGTCCAAGGTGATGCAACTCATTTATTCATGAATGATCAGGTGACCGCCTATGGTCATTGGCAAGCAATCCGCCCGCCCGCCAATCCTGGATCGGCTGATCTCCGAGATGTGTATGCACTGCGCGGAATCGCCGCGAGGCTCCGCATCAACCAACCCGAGCAACTGGAAACACTGAAACGTGGTGCACCAGGAATTTGGCGAGCCATCAGTTGGGTCAGCGCCGAAGGCAACGAGGTGCTTCGCAAATACGTTGGTGAAGAAACCGGCGCGCTGGCCGCAGCTTTGGTGCTCGGTCGCCGCCGCGCGGTTTCCCCAGAGACCCGTGATCGCCTGGTGGAAACTGGCACCGTGCATTTGCTCAGCGTCAGCGGCTTACATCTAGCAATGGTGGCCACGCTCATCAGTTTGCTAGTACTGCTGACCGGCTGGAGTCGAACGATACAGATTGTCGTAATACTGGGATTCTGTATTTTTTACGCGGCCCTCACCGGTGCCCGGCCACCCGTCTTGAGAGCTTCGATTTTGGTGGCCGCGGTGCTACTCGCTTCCTGGGTGGGACGCCAACCGAGCGTGCTCAACTCACTAGCGCTGGCGGCAATTGTCTTACTGGTGCTCAAACCCAATCACCTCTTCGACACCGGGACTCAGCTCTCCTTTCTGGCGGTGATGACTTTAGTCGTGGCCGGTCGCGGCGTACTGGCGGGCGCTCGCGCCGATGTCCAACTTGATCGCCTGGCCCAGCGAGAATCACATTGGATAGTGCAATTTGCCCATAAACTTCCCAAACTTGCTTACCAAAGTCTGGTCGTCAGCATGTGGATGTGGGTCGCCACCATGCCACTTGTCTGGCACGCCTACAAGGTCTTGGCTCCCATCTCAATCCTTGCCAATTTGGTAATGATGATCCCGTTGAGCATCAGTTTGGTGCTGGGATTAATTACGACCTCACTGGGTCTGTTGGCCGGCGCGGCTGCGGCCCCATTTGGCTGGGCTTGCGAGTGGTCCATTCTCCTGCTTGAATTGATCGTGCGCAGCGGAGCAGCGATTCCATACGGACACTTCTGGCTGCCAGCTCCGCCAGCGTTTTGGGTTGGCACCTTTTACCTGGTGGTCTTATTGGCCAGCTTCGCACCGAAAGTGCACTCGCGGCTGAGCAAGTTGGCGTCGCGGAAAGCACTTCTTTGCTGGACCGCACTCTGGTTGAGCACGGCAATCTGGCTGGCGCACCAACGACCTCGCGACCCGCTGGCAAACGACGACTCGCTGGTGGCCACCTTTATCGACGTCGGCCACGGCACCAGCGTGTTACTACAGTTGCCAAACCGCCAAGGAACCTGGCTATATGACGCGGGCAGCTTGGGCGATCCCCAGTGGAGTTCTACTCCCATCGAAGACACCTTGTGGGCGGAAGGAATCTCACAACTCGACGGAATTATCATCTCACATGCCGATGCCGATCATTATAACGCCATCCCCGATTTGCTGAGACGATTCCAAGTGGGCAGGTTAGTCACGCCACCGGACCTGCTCGCCGATCGCCAACGTGGCCTCGATCCGCTGCGTCGCTCGTTGACAAAACGTCCGCTGCCAATCGATATCATTGCCGCAGGGGATAGCTTAACATCACCCAATCAAACAAGCTGGGCACGATGCCTCCATCCACCGGCGGCCCTAGTCGACGGATCCGACAACGCCAACAGCATCGTGCTGGTTATTGAATTTGCCGGTCGCTATCTGATTCTACCTGGCGACCTTGAAATGCCCGGCACCGACGTCGTGCTCGGCTACGAACGGCCACCAAGTGGCGGAATCCTGATGGCACCCCATCATGGCAGCGTGACGCAAGACGCCAGCCCGATGCTACAATGGTCGCGTCCCCATCTGGTAATCGTCAGCGGCGGAGAGCGGGCGAGGCAACCAGAAGTCAAGCAAATGCTTTCACAAAATGGTGCCGACGTGCTCGTGACGGCTGAACTGGGTGCCATTCAAGTCATCATTTCAGCCGACGGCCAAGTAACCTCACGGCATTGGCACGTCGACCACTGGGAATAAGATAGCTATCAGGCCATCAGCCGAGCAGCTTTCAAAATCGCCAAACAACTCGGCGCGTGCGTGATCTCAGAACGCATCACCGCCTCGACCGCCTCGGACAGCGGCATGGTGCGGTGCTCGATGACCTCACCTCCATCTAAGTTAGTCGGTCCGAAGGTCAGCTCCCTAGCCAGATACAAACGTGTCGGCGAAACCACGTTGGCGGTAAAAGGATCGACCACTCCCAAGTCAGTCCAACAGCCAGCAGCAATCCCCAACTCCTCCAGCAGCTCACGCTCCGCCGCCGCTTGAATCTGCTCATCAGGCTCGACACCGCCGCTGACACATTCCAACGTGATCCGGCCAACGCCGTAGTGAAATTCCTCAGTCAAATGGACTTGCTGTCGCTCATCCATCGCCAGCACGCACACCCCCGGTTTGATCCGCACCACGCAGTAGCTGCCCGGGTTGCCGTCGGGACGAGTCACTTCGTCGCGACGGACACCCACCCAGGGGTCACTGTAGACTTCACGCTGAGCGTTGATAGTCCATGGACCATGCTTTCGCGGCAACATATTCATGCCTACTGCTGTTGCACACTGACCACGTGATAAATCTGATAACCGATGTATGCGATATAGCCGATCAACATCACCACTCCCTCGCTCCTGCTGATCACACGACCGGTGTAAAAGATGGGCCAGCATGCAATCGTGGCAATCAACATCACGGGCAAGTCGATTCGCATCATTTGCTCACTGACCGGGATCGCCTCCGGCGAGACACAAGAAGCAATTCCAAGCACGGCCATTAAGTTAAACAAATTACTGCCAACAATGTTTCCAATCGCCATCTCGCGTTTACCCTGCGCGGCGGCCACGATACTGGTGACGATTTCGGGCATCGAGGTGCCCACCGAAACGACGGTCAAGCCGACAATTTCGTCGCTGACTCCCAACAACGAGGCCAATTTTACAGAGCCATCAACCAAATAATGGGCACCGATCACCAACATAAAAAAACCGAACACGCAAAGGACGGTCGGCATCACCAAACGTTGCCACGCCGACTTACGCGTCTCGGCCGTCTCCGGCTCAATCAACTCATTAATGATGTCTTCATGGGACTTACCGAGATAAACCTGAATCGCCAGATAGAGACAAAGCCCCAGCACCAGCAAAGCGCCGTCGACCCAATTGAACACGCCATCCCAGGCCATTAAGTAAGCGCCCAGCGAGACGATGATCATGAATGGCACATCGACTCGCAGCAACTGAGGC
>CAZHTX010000553.1:0-3864 GCA_964535475.1 uncultured Pirellulaceae bacterium | reverse complement strand
GCATTGCCAATCTGCTAGATTGCTATCACCGCGAAAGTAGGAGTATCCAGGCTCATAGCGATGCCGCTCCATCAACGCATCTAACAAGTCATAATGATCCGGGTGTCTATGCAGCGCGGCTTCATCCAAGAGCATTGCCGCCAACATGCCAGCCATCGACATGATGCGCTGCATCGTAATCGGCTTGATCCGTCGCTCCATCTTCATTCGCGTTTGACCCCACACAAGTTCTGCTCCACCGGCAGCCTGGTCGCCACGCGAGTGGCAACGGTTGTTAACTGCGGCTAATTACTGTAAATTTTTCAAAGACCGGCGGTAGGTCAGCACAAAGTGCCGGGAAACGACCCAAATCAACTCTAACGAGGGGCCGCACTTGCGAGGCACCTAAACGGGTTGATTCCCTAAGTCGTTGCCATCAAACAACTTACGGGAGAGAGAATTTTTTGAGAAAGTTCGAAATCGGTTGCGCTCGGGGAGGATACGACCATCGAGCACCTCGCCAACCGGCCCGGCCGACTCGATTTGTTGTTTTCTCCATCGGTAGAGCAGGTTTGCTCCGGAGATCCCCAATCGCTTGGCGATCGACGATGCGGAATGGCCATCGAGCAACATGGCAACGGCATCGCGTTTGAATTCGTCAGTGTAATTGCGACGCTCTGGAGTCGCTGAAGGCTTCATCTTCCGTGGCATCTTGGGCTCCTTAAGTTCCTTTTAGTTTAAGGACTCGCGTGGCCCCCGAAACCCAGGCCACCTCAGTTGTCGTCAGTGCGGCAGTCGCGTCACGCCCGACACCTCGGAGACAGACCACATCAAGCACGTCAACTGTTTCGCCAGCTACGCCCAAGCTACCAACTTGTTCAATCTACAGACCTTGTGTCTGCGATGCCACAAGTTAAAGCACGGTGCGAAGTCATCAAGACATTCTGGAAAGCCGGATACAGGGAAAGCTTGCACGTCCGGTTTGGGGTTGGGGCCCGGGTGAGACTCCCGGGCCTACACCACTGTTCATCGGCAGCATGGCGGCGAACTACCGTGCTGCGGACTTGATGACGTTATGCAGAAGCGTTTGAATTAATGCGTCGGCGGAAGGTCCTCGTCGTGGTTTAGGTAGATCTGCTTGGTTTCTCATTCGTGACCTCGTGGCTGGGCAACTCATTACTTATTGTCGCTCATGGACCCGACGCCGAAGTCCCCTCCGTAGAGCTAAGCCGCTCGTCGCGACATGCTAGCAAATCAAAGTCGCTCAAACACGAGAAAAACAGGGCGTCACATGCTCACCGGGAATCGCAGCATACCAGGTGTCTAGTCCGGCGAAAACAAAATACCTTTCCGTGCTACTTTTTGCACAAAACACAATTGGTACCCTAGATCAATATTTGATTACAGAGAGCCGACTAGCACTTGCGGCTTGAGAAGAACTGCAGGTCCCTTCTGTCCCAGGCTATCTCCCTTCTTGAACCGACTTTAGATAGTCAAGAGCTTGCGAGCATCCTCCAGCTCGCACCACCAAATCACAAATCAGAACTCCAGTCGGAGCCCATCATCACTTACCCACTGGGCACACCTGGCTTTGCACCACCAATCTTGACCCGAGTTTTGGTGCAGGCTACCCTAACCGACATACGGGCATTACCCCACATCAGCAGCGATTCGGTGGAATCTACGTTGAATCCGTCGAGTGTTCGCTCGCACTGTCAACACGTTGGAGACTTACGATGATTGCAAAGGGTGGAATTAGTCTTGGTGTGATCTGCTTGGTCCTAGGCATCCAGTCGACTGGATCCGGTTGGTCTCTTTTGAGCGAGGCTGAAGCAAGTCAAACAAGAGGAGGCCAGATACCGGATCCCTGTGTACTTTTTGTTGACCAGCACTGCAACAGCAATTCCTGGTGTTTGGGAACCTACTCGTGCACCGAAGCGCATGGGGACGAGGCGAAATGCGAGGACCCGGAAGTCCGCTATAGACGCAATACAGGAAGTGACAAGCAGACTTGCTACGCCAACGGCCCAGGTGAGGCTAGCAACTGCGAGCTTTGCGGCCAATCCTCTGAGTGCGGACGCAGCATCACTTGCGAATACGACTCCCAAACCGACTCATGCGGTGGAGTTTCATCGTCGGAAGTCCCCTACTATGGCTATCCCATTTGTAATAACGTGTGAACTGCCTCTGCTAAACTTGGATTTTTTCTCTGATCGAGTTTTTCTATGGTCGAAAAAAGGACTCGACGATGACATGATCTAGAAGAAACTTCTCCGCTTAGAAAGAAGTCGCCGTTGTTAATCGCACCTAATGGACAAGATTCCCGTATCCGACTTCATTTTTGAGCTAGGTTTGCAGCCAACGCAGGTTTACCAGTGGCAGAAGCAACTCCTTGAGAGCGCCCGTGCCGCCTTCGCTAAAACCACGAAGCAAAGTCAGCGTTAAGAAAATGCGAAGGACAAGCAAATTGAAACACTGCAAGCCAAAATGCCAGCTCAAAAATGAAGTCGTAACCGAACTCTTACAGGAGCATGTTCAGCTAACAAAGAACTTGGGGGGGCTAACTGATGCGTGATGCCGCCTCCTTCCCTTAGATGTTTCCGTAATGCGAAAAACCTCACGCATAGCGTAACAGGAGCCACCTCAATTAAACGCAAGGCTACAATCGTTATAGGCCAATTTTTTATTAATTTTTTGAGTAGCAACGATCAGATCACAATCCAATTTCCGCTGAACCAGTTCACGTGACCTAGTAGAGCATCAAAAGCCACACTCCAAACTTGGGCGGTTGGACCTGTTGAGAGTGTGGGTTTGGCTGCCTCCAATGTGCCAGCTGCGGCTTGGCGATTGTCGCTTTATTTTGCCGCTAGCTTTCGATGTGCGTCCGCTTAACATACTCCTTCTTGATACTCCGATGCGAAACACAACACATGGCTACACCATCGCACTTGTCACTTTGGCGACCTGTTTTTCTGTTGGGCAAAACTGCACCGCCGCGAACAGCAGCAATCCGCAGTTGCAAGATGCGATAGTTGCTAGCTGGAAAGAATCAGAACTTCTCTTGGCGAGGGGCAGCTACACCGGAACGATTGCAACTAGGGAGCGGACATTCTCAGTCGACTGTTGTTGGAGTTCAAGGTATGCGATGTGGACATATCGTGACGTCAGTAGCCTTTCGGAGCGAATCTCGAATAAAGAGCATGTTGAGCACGGAATTGCGAGCCGTGACGGGGTTGGACAGTGGATTTGGCAGGGTAATGTCCGAACCCTCGTTCACGACAAATCGCTTGCATACGAGTCGCTTTTGGGTTACGAATTTGATCCGCGAGTGGAGTGCTTTCGATACCAAGGACTGCCTTTGTCTGAGCTCTTTAGAAGGGACATCCCGAGAGGCAAGGTTGCATCATTCAATATCGTCCGCGAAAAAGCAGGGATAAGGCTTACTCGTGTTCATGAGGACGGTAGCAGCATAGACGTGATGTGTATGGAGACGGCTCCTTATCTTTGGCTATCCATAGAGGATATCGATTCAAAAAAGCGGTCACACTACCAGGCTCGCGCTGAATGGGAAAAGGACTCAAATGGTGTGTACTTCCCCAAATCGATGAAAATACAAACCCACGAGCCCGCAATCGAGAAGACGTTCTTGATTCGTTCGGTTCATCTCGAGAGATATGATAGCGGGGAGGTGTTCCAGCAAAAGCATTTCCTCCCCCCGGACGATCTACCACCCGGCACATCAGTGCAGTTCCTTGATAAACAGTGGGGGGTCTCCTCCCAGGAGGTGCTAGGGGGGGATAGTGGCCTTCTTGAGAGGCATCTCTACATGTTAAGCTATGGACTTTCCAAACGCCGTGCTGCGGATGAGCAATAATTGCGCCCATG
>CAZHTX010000552.1:0-3872 GCA_964535475.1 uncultured Pirellulaceae bacterium | reverse complement strand
GGAAGCATTGCGACTGATTTCAAGCTGTTGGGCAGAAAAACAAAGCCTTTTGAAAAGCACCTGTGGGAAACCTAGATCGCAGCTAGCAAGGGGGGGCGAGCAAACCGGGGGTGGCTGCCGCGATGTCCAACACGGAGTTTGGAATGTGCGCGTTACCATAAGGTTGACGATGAATCGCAAATGGAGGTTTATGAGGGTGATAATGATGAATAGAAAAATACAACCACGAGTCGGCGAACAATACGATGGCTCCCTCTCCTTTCTGTCACCCTGTCCCAAATTGGCGTGCTACGTTTGCAGGACACTTGTGGCGAGCTACCCGTTTGCTGTGAGGCGGCGATGCCAGGCTGGAAGACGAACCTGATGCTAGGCTGGAGGACAATCTCCCAGCAGCGATCGCCGGCTATCAGCGAGTGTCCTCCGTGGTGACTGTTTTTGGCGGGACATGTCACTCCTACCGAACGATTTCCAATCAGTGCACTCGATTCACTGCCCACCATGACAACAGCAACACTCTCAACACCGAAATCGCAAACTGCTTCCAACTCGCAAGCTGCGCAGCCTCCAGCTGCTCTCAAGGGCTCACCCACTGCAAATGCAAAGCCGAAAGCTGGCGGGACTGCTCAAGATCGCAGCGTTACCGAAATGGTTGGAGACATCTCGGTCGCTCTCGAGTCGGCTATTGGTGAACTCCATTCGGTCAATGCGGAGACCAAAATATTGGCTCTCAACGCGCGAATCGAAGCGGCCCGCGCTGGCACCTACGGGGCGGCCTTCAGCGTCGTCGCCGAGGAGATGCAAAACCTCTCGGATCGGACTTCGGAAATCGCCAACGAGATGGCCCATCGCACGCGTTCGGAAACTTCGGCCTTAATCGAAATGATCGAGACGGCGATTCGTGGCACGCGGTTGAGCGACTTAGCTTTGGTCAATATCGATTTAATCGACCGCAACCTTTACGAACGAACTTGCGACGTCCGCTGGTGGGCCACCGACGGCAGCCTTGTCGACGCACTTGCTGACCCCACACCTGATGCGATTCAATTCGCCAGCAAACGCTTGGGCGTGATTCTTGACGCCTACACCGTCTACCACGATTTGGTGCTGTGCGATGCCAACGGACGAGTCATCGCCAACGGACGCCCCGATCGTTTTCAATCGACCGGAGCCGAGCAGGGCAACGCGCCCTGGTTCTCGCAAGCGATCACGTCGCGAAGCGGTGACGACTATGGTTTCCAAACTGCCCACCTGTCCAGTCTGATCGATCAAAAAGCAGCCCTCGTCTACTCCTGCGGAGTCCGCGAGGGGGGCGAGAGCCAAGGACGCCTCCTGGGCGCCTTGGGAATCCTGTTTGATTGGCGGGGATTGTCCGACCCCATCCTGAGCAACATTCCGGTGCGACCTTCCGAGCAAAAGACGACCGAATGTTACATCGTCGACGATCGCGGGCAGATTCTGGCCAGCAACCGGGGGCACCGGATTGGCGAATCTTTACAGCTACCCGAATGGGACCGCGTCCGCCAAGCGGCCAAAGGATTTTATCAGACCCGTTTTGGCGACAAGAACGTGTGCGTGGGACACGCCAAAGCCCCCGGGTTCGAGACCTACACCACCGGGTGGTACTCGATCATCATCCAACCAATCGCAGCTTAAAAACGCCCCAATTGGCCGCAATTGGCCGCAATTAGCCGCAATTAGCCCCAATTAGCCCCAATTAGCCCCGGTTACCGCAGGCAATCCGCACAATTCCGGCTAGCAAACAGCGTCCGCGGCTTGCTCAACGTCGCCATGAAAACACGAAAAAACCCCGGGAAACACTTGGTTTTCCGGGGTTTTCTTCAGTGGTTGGGGGCGGGCTCGAACCGCCGACACCTGCATTTTCAGTGCAGTGCTCTACCGACTGAGCTACCCAACCATCAGCCGACACCGGCGGACAATGCTGTGCCCGACATGCCATCGACATAGGTGGAATCGTAGAAAGAGACGCCCTTACATGTCAACGGGATCCGACTTTTTCCGGCAAGATTCTCACCGAATTATTACCGACTTGCGCTTTTCCGAGCGATCAGGTTACTATTCGGCTGTCGCAATAGCTATATTATTAGTCAGAGATCGGCTCACTTGTCTTTTTTTCTGTCGAGAAGTCTTCCATGAAACGCTTTGCCGAGCAATTACCGGGGTCGTGGCGACTAATGCTAATGGCCGCTGTCAGCATGCTCGCGGTGGGCTTGCCGACACCGAGTGGACACGCTTACACACCCGACAGCCCCGTCGTGCTCGATATGGTTGAACGGGGCATTGCTTACCTGGAAAAGGAACAAGAGGAACCGGCCGGGATTGGCACCGACCCCACGCACGAGGGCGGGCTAATGCTGGCCGCCTACACCCACTACAAGGTTCGCCAAGACCCGAATCATCCGGTCGTAACCGCCGGCGTGCAGACGGCTCGCGCTTTGGCGCGCCGCGTCAGATCGGCCGGCGGACTACCAACCAAAACGGAGATCACTTACGAAACCTCCGTGGCCATCTTGTTGATGATTGATTTCGACGCGGTGGGCTTGGCCAACGATATTCAATTACTGGCCAACGCGCTGGTCGCCGTGCAAAAGTCACACGGTGGTTTTGGCTACCTAAATGAACAACTTGGCGATACTTCGCAAACCCAATATTGCGTGCTGGCGATGTGGAGTTTGGACCAGGCCGACTTTAGCGTGCCCAAAGCGGCCATGAAGCGGGCAACAGAGTGGCTACTGAGAACTCAAGACCCCAGCGGTCAATGGCCCTACAAGCCGACTGATTCCGGTCGCGTTGGCTTACGAGTCAAGCAAGACCCCTCGATGAGCCACTCGCTAACTAGCGCCGGTGCTGGAAGTGTGTTGATTGGGGGAGATTTCTTTGGGCTGTGGCGATCGGCCAAACAATTAAAGCCTGACGTGGAAGGATTGCCGCCGGCTCTCAAAGAACAAACCGACGTTGAGGAAATGAAGCGGAAACGGGAGAGCTTTAACATTCCCGGTGAGACGCTGATGCAATACATCAAAGCGACCGAAGCCCATTTCGCCCGTTCGCCCTATCGTCGTCCCGGGGGTAAATCTTGGTTTTACTACTACATTTACACGCTGGAACGTTATAAGAGTTTCTTGGAAGTCGCGCTCGGCAAACAGGAAAAAGAGCCGCTCTGGTACAATGAAGGGGTGGAGATGTTGCGGGGTTATCAGCTGCCCGACGGGTCGTGGGGCAACCCGCCCGACATGTCGCACTCGAACGGGCAAATTTCAACCTGTTTTTCCGTCTTATTCCTGATTCGCAGCACTAAGAAAGCGATCGGTGATATGGGCGAAGGCTTGATGGCTGGTGGTTATGGATTACCCAAAGACACCACAGACATTCGTCGTGAGGGGAGTCAAATTAAAGCTGCTCCGTCGGCCGTCGTGGTGACTGATTTGTTGAGCTTGCTAGAGGGCGAGGACGCCGCCAAGCTGGATGCTGGCTCCATCCCGGAAAACCTCAAGTTGGCTGAGAGCCGCGAGGAACGCAAAAAACAACTCGCGAGGTTGGAGCGTGTGGCGCGGGGCAGCGATTCGCACAAGGCGCGTCAGGTGGCCGTGCGACTGCTAGCTCAAAGCGATTCGCTGGACGCTGTGCCTTCGCTAATTTATGCCCTTACCGATCCAGATTTCACCACGCGTCGCTTTGCCCGTGACGGTTTGCGATTCGTTAGCCGCCGCTTGACCGGTTTTGGCATGCCGCTCGATGCGGACAAAAACGAGGTTCGCAAAGCGGTGAAGAATTGGCAAGACTGGTACAACCGGGTCGACCCGGGCTATGTCTTTTTTGATTACTGAAGTCTTGTTTGATTCGAACACGGAAGA
>CAZHTX010000551.1:0-3913 GCA_964535475.1 uncultured Pirellulaceae bacterium | reverse complement strand
CGTTTATCGTCAACGTCTTTTTAAATACGGCTCCGGTCGCTGACGCGGGTGGTACTTATTCGACTATCGAAGGTATGAATCTGTCACTAGACGCATCGGCTTCTTTTGATGAACAAGCAAACATTGTTGCTTTCGACTGGGATATCAACGGTGATGGGCAGTTCGATGACGCCAGCGGTGTGAACCCGACGCTGACTGCCCAAGAATTATTATCGCTAGGCCTGGGTAGTGAAGGCAGCTATCCGGTTGCTGTCCGGGTTACCGACAGTTTTGGCGAAGTGGATGTGGCGACCGCCATTGTCGAAGTCACCAATGCGGCGCCGGTGCTGACGCTTGCTACCATCGATTTTGGTAGTCGAGGCAGTCGGGCTAGTGTCGGCGATACCGTTAGCATCAGCGGGTTTCTGAGCGATCTTGGGCTTGGCGACTCGCAAACTGTCGTGATCGACTGGGGAGAGATTGACGACGATGCGGCAAACGCCGCAGAGGATCGTGAGCAAACGATCGTCGTTGCTGGCGAAGGATTGCCGATCGGCTTTGATCACCAGTACGCTTCCGGCGGTGTCTTTAACGTCACGGTGAGCGCGACCGACGATGCGGGTGAGACCGTGGAGCAGTTGCTGGAGATCTGGGTCAGTGGCGTGCGTTTGGATCCGAATACGAATGAGTTGCAGATCATTGGTGGTGAAAACAACGATTACGGAACGGTCGCAAGATTCGGATCGAATCTGATCGTTGTTTCGGACCTGATTCCCGGTCGATTCCAATGGTTGCCGTTTGGAACGCAGAGCTTTAATTCATCCGATGTCTCGTCGATTCGGATTGACGCCGACGGCGGACGCGACATCTTCACGGTATTTGGAAACGTGAACCAGCCGGCCACGCTGGATGGTGGCGATGGAAACGACATCTTGAAAGCCGGTGGTGGCGCCGCTGTGCTAAGCGGGGACGCCGGCGACGACTGGTTGGTTGGTGGATCGGAAGATGATCTAATCCAAGGAGGCGAAGGCAACGACCGTCTGTTCGGTCGCGATGGTCATGACGCGATCTTCGGAGGATCGGGCAATGATCGTTTGGACGGAGGATTCGGAGACGACATCTTGATCGGCGGCGATGGGGATGATCGCTTGAAGGGTGACCGTGGGCTTGATCTGCTTATTGGAGGACTCGGGGAAGACGACCTGCGAGGTGGCAAAGACGATGACATCCTGCTGGCGGGTTGGACGACGTACGACGATGATTTGGAAGCTCTGTCAGTGATACGAGAGACGTGGCAAGGTGAGCAAAGCTACGACGATCGCGTGGAGGCCATTCGCAGCGGCATCGTGCTTGCCGACGGCAGCACGGTCAAGCTGAGCGACGACGAATCTGATCGCACCGTCTTTGACGATCAATCAGTCGATCGATTGAAGGGCCAACACGGCAGCGATTGGTACTTTGCCGAGTTGGGTCGTGATCGTGTGCAAGACGCAAAGGCTTGGGAGCAAATTGGATAGGTGTCAATTTTGGATAGGTTTCGAAACGTTTGCGAGCTAGCACGGTTTGCTGGTTGTTGGTCGACCTTGTTGAACAGAGTGGTTCGTGGCTAAAGAATTTTATCAAATCGGTTCCCTTTCTGATGAGGATGCCCTGTGGCAACTATTGCATGGTGATCACTCGCAAGATCAGAACGTGCTGCTGGATCGGGTGTGCGGACAGGACGCTGAGCAACGAAAACGCTTGGCGAATTTGTTGCGGCATCATCAAGCAGCGGATCAATTGTTTGGAAGTCTGGATGACGATGTGCCCAACGGGAACAGCTCAATAGACAAGTCCCGTTTCGATACTCCGCAAACGGAGCCATCACTCCAGGAGACGCCACGAGAGCTTGCCGCGCTTGGTAATTTGCAGCAGCTCGGCAACTACCGACTGACGCGTCTGGTCGGCCGTGGCGGGATGGGCAATGTCTTTCACGCTCAAGACGAAAAACTTCATCGCGAAGTCGCGATCAAGATTCCGCGTTTGGACTTGATGTTCTTGCCTGGACTGGAGGACCGGTTCTTGCGAGAGGCTCAGGCGGCGGCTCGTTTAGATCACCCGAACTTGGTTTCCATTTTGCAAGTGGGAACCGAAGGGCCGGTTCCCTACATCGCCACGCACTGGTGTGATCGGGGCGACCTATCCACATGGATGCGAAAACCGTCGACATCCCGAAGCCCGTCCGAAGTCGCCGCGTTCATGGCAAAGGTCGCCGACGCGATCCAGCATTGCCATGATTGCGGCGTGGTCCACCTGGACCTCAAACCATCCAACATTATGCTGACTTCAACATCGGATGAACCGAGCGGCCAATCATCTCTAAACGGGGCATCCCTAAACGGGGTCATTCCCAAAGTGACCGACTTTGGGCTCGCGCGACTGCTGGAGCACCAACTGGACAAAACCAGCACCAGCATGTTTCTGGGAACGCCGCTGTACATGGCTCCCGAACAAGCCGAATGCAAGCGAGAACTGATCGGTCCGGCTAGCGATCTGTTTGCATTGGGGGTGTTGCTGCACGAATTGTCCTGCGGTGTGCGTCCGTTCGATGGTGAAACCGTCACGACGATCTTAGACCAAGTTCGCCGTGTTGAATTGATGAATATGTCTGCGATGCGAGGATTACCGCGAGACCTGCGAACCATCATTTCGCGATGCTTGCAGCGTGACCCCGCCGATCGCTACGCCAGCGCCGGCAGTCTCGCCGACGACCTGCGGCGATTCGCATCGTCCAAACCGATTCAGGCGCAGCCGGTCTCCATCAGGCGAAGACTTTGGATGTGGTGCAGCCGACCCGAACGAATAACACAGGCGGGGATCGTGACGATTGCGATTCAATTTACGGTCCTGGCGAATCTGTACAGCCATTTCATTCTGAAAGGCTTTGGTTACGAAACACCCATGCCATTTGATAGCTGGACGTTCTTCAAAGAATCACTGCCGGTGGTGCTATTTCCGCACATTCCCCTGTTGTTCAACGGCTTTCGAATCCTGGCGTTTCGGCGTGGAAGCGTTTTGATCGGAACACTATTGAGCCTCGTGTTCCTTTTGGCCCTATTGTCGGTCTTGCTGGGTGCAAAGCCGTCTTTTTCGGCGTACATCGGAAACCCGTTGGCAACCTACATTGCACACCTGTTCATATTTTGCTTGGCTTTGGTTCAGTTTGCGGTGAACATCGTCGCACTGCCGGCAGCGCGAGCCAAACTTTCTGGGCGTTAATCTTTGGGTAAAACCGCTGAGTATGTTTGATGGCCGTCCGGGCAAGTGGTATTCTGTATTCATGAAAGCCTCCAATCCATCGACCGACTCATTGCTTCAAACGCTGTACATCGAACTGCGACAGATTGCGCAGCGACAGCTATCCAGAGAACGCATCAGTCACACATTGCAGGCGACCGCGCTGGTCAATGAAGCTTATCTACGACTGAAGCCAGACCGACTGGACGAAGGCTGGAAGAGCAAATCACAATTCTTACGTGCCGCCTCCGAGGCGATGCGGCGGATCTTGGTCGACCACGCTCGCGCCAAATTGGCCGTCAAACGAGGCGGCCGTCTTAGCGAACAAGAGTTCCGGGAAGTGCCCATTGAGTTGCCACTGCCCGCTGATAAATTGTTGGCGATTCATGAGTGTTTGGACAAGCTTGCCGCTGAAGATTCGGTCAAAGCGGAACTGGTCAAACTGCGGGTGTTCGCCGGGATGAGCCAAAAGGAAGCGAGTTTCGCACTTGGCCTTACCAAGTCCACGGCGGATCGTCACTGGGCTTACGCCAAGGTTCGGCTCATGTCGATGATGCAAACTTAAATTCATTCGCTCTCCCGTCGAAAGCGCGGAAGATCACATCAAAGGGGTCAGCGACGGTCTTAACTTTGGTCAATAGCAGATTCCAAAACCCTT
>CAZHTX010000550.1:0-3916 GCA_964535475.1 uncultured Pirellulaceae bacterium | reverse complement strand
CACGATGCCTCGGCAATAGCTTCCCGATCGCATCTCTACTCGCACCCACAAATCTTCACCCCAGCCTTGAGACGGAACATCCTGCTCTGGCAGTGGCATGAGCGAGGCAGGATGGCTGTGCCGCAGAATTGGCTTGGTCATCTCGCCATTGCAGGCTGGACAGGAACACTTTTCTGAAGCGTCCTCATGCACGGAAAATCGTGGGGAATCGATCCTGAGCTCAACAAACTGACCGGAGACGATGTGCCGCTTAACGACATCTGGCGGGATGTGGAAATTCTCAGGATTATCGGCGTGCATTACCAAGCCGTCCACCAACTGGTAGTCGTTGAGGAACTGTTGGGAATCGAATTGTTTGTGAATTTCGTCAGTCATGATCGCCTGCGAAACTGTGCCTTCTTCGTCAACATCTGGCCCCCCTTCAGTGACTCGTTTGCATTTTAGCTATTCTCCGATGTCCTCGTTCCAGAGCTCCGGCTGGGAGCGGATGTATTCTTCCATCAGTTTTACACATTCTGGGTTGTCAGCGATATCGACAATGATACCTCTCGAGCGGACATAGTCCTCGGGACCACGGAACGTCCGGTTCTCTCCAATAAATATCCGTGGAATGCCATACAGTAGCGCCATTCCAGAGCACATGTCGCACGGTGATAGCGTGGAATATAAAATGCTTTTGCGATAATCTTCGGCTTTGAGCCTCCCCGCGTTTTCAACAGCATCCATCTCGGCATGCAAGATCACGCTGCCATTTTGTATCCGACGATTGTGTCCACGCCCGACAATCTGGTCGTCGATTACTAAGACTGAGCCAATGGGAATGCCGCCTTCCGCGTGCCCTTTCCGGGCTTCCTCGATAGCAACCTGCAAAAATCGTTCATCTGCGGCTTGGTTCATTTGCATTCCCTCAATGGCTTTAGTCATGATCTGAGTGACCCGTTCCAGGCATCGAATGACCACACCCCGATTTTGTCGCTTATCAGTCTGGATTGCCTAAAGGATGGACTGGGCCTGATTAAGCGAAAACGAGATCACTCGATTGTTCTTCGACTCCAGCTTCATCGAGCAAGCAAGCTCCGGCAGCAGCAGCACAGCGATCTCATTCCGTTCAAGGGATGATAACGTGACTTTGATTTGGGTGGACATGTTGAGGGCTACTTGTAAATGAACTGCTTCACTTCACGACTCCACTGGATCCTCGTCGAACACAATCACCTTCTCAGGGAATCGGATCGCAGCCAACATCAGCGAGAACCCGCTTGATTTTCCTGCACGCCGCTCGGTCCAGCGTTTGCCGACGCTGTAATCGACGCAAAACGTAGAGTCATTGCCACGAAGCTCACCAGCAGGAATTGAATAATGGCCAAAGACACAAAACGTCCAGTTGTAATCCATCCACCATCGAACCGGCTGCTGTTTTCGCATTTCACCATGAATGTCACCGACAATATCTAGCGGACCATCGAATAGAGGTTTGACCAATGAATCGCCGGTCCCCATCTTCGCAGCTTTCACAAATGTTTCTTTCAGGTGTCAAATTTAAATTTTACCGCCAGCTGTTGATCTCGGCTAGCTTGCCGGCCAAGTAGCTGAGGTTGTCACTGTCGAGTTCGGCAACGGGGCAAGGCAGTGTATATTTCGCAGGAGGGATTCGGAGGGACCCAAAAAATGCTTTGAACGACGGTTCATCCAGAAACGCTGCCTTAGTTATAGAGAATCGGACAGCATGAGCGTAAAATTTGAAAACGCTCTTACCTAAGCACCTCGACATAAGTCTTTCGGTTATATCAGCCGTTGAGCATCAGCGTCCGGGCTGATTCCGTTTTTCTTAATGACTTATGGGGTGGTGCCTAACGGCAAAAGTCGCTCACGGTTTTTGCATAGGCCGTAAGCATTTTCTACGCATCGTCCTGCTCACTTGGAAAAAATTGGTGTCAGCGGTTTGCAGCCGCGTCTGCCCGGTGCATCGGGTTGACTGGGCGATGCGAGTTACGCGTGCGGAAAGCAAGCGGATACCTTGCCATTGACAAGGTGGCATAATGTCCAAACGGTTTGCTCGTAAATTAATGGAGAAAATACGAATATTCGGATCGGGCATTAGCAAGGAAAAGCTTCAAAAGAAGTACAATCAACAAATACAGGAATCGTTTGATCTGCCGACAGTGAATCTCAAAAAGAGTGACTTGAAGCGAGCCGAGGCAGAGGAAATTGGAAAGCAAATGTACGAGCTCGAAGAGAATTCGTAGTGTCTAACTGACGAATTTTCCGACCACTTAGGTCCTCAATTTTTTTAGTGGAATGGTCGCGATTACCTAGGCACGTTCTCGTTTGTGGCTCGGCATTTCGGGCGCTGGCTTGCTTGTCGTGGCCAGCGTTTATCTGCGTGTTTCCGGTTTGCCTTTGGAGGGGTTGCCCCTCAACCAATCCCTGAGCGGCGCGGATTTGCATCCGTTGTGGTTGCTGATCGGTTGCTTGATCGTCGTGATGTTGCCGACAGACTAAAGTTGCTTGTGGTTCCGCGCGAGCCGATTCAGCGGTAGTCTTTTCGAATCCGTTGTTCCTGCGAAGATGCGATTTGTTAGGAACTGTTTTGAAATAATCTCCCGATTTTTATAACCCGAAGAAAAATATATTCATGCCGTCATCGGATCAGAAAGACTTTTCAATTGAGCAGCTTCAGGAAGTGGTGGGCAGTGCTCGGCACCCGAAGTTGACGGACCACCGCTTTGACGAGGCACACGAGCGGTTCGAAAGTTCGAGCAATCAGCAGAAACTGATTTTGAAGTCGCTAACGAAATTTGCGTTGGCATTTCCGCTTGACAAGCCGTTCAAGGTGCTCAGTGTTGGTTGCGGCAGCGGCATTCTCGACAATCCGCTGCTGGCAGCCATTGCCGCTGACGAACATGCGGTTCATTACACTGGTATCGATCCGAATCCGATCGCTTGCAGCCGATTCCAAAACGAATTTGAACGACTGGGTTTGGCCAATGTCGAACTTGACGTTCGCGTGGAGACGGTAGAAACGATTAGCGGTGATGAGCGGTTTGACATGATTCATGCCGTCCATTCACTGTACTATTTCGACGACCCTGCCACCGCGATCGAGCAATTACTTGAGCGTTTGAAACCGGGCGGAAAGCTTGTCATCTTTCAGGCACCCAAAGCGGAATTGAATCAAATGGCTGATTGCTTCTGGTTCAACGACCAACAGATCGAGATTTGGTTCAGCGAGAGACTAGAGGACCATATCAACGAATCAGGCTGGGACTACGCGAAGTCTCGAATCGAAGCTCGAGTGGACGTCACGAGCTGCTTTGATCCTTTGAGTGCGGATGGCGCGTTGATACTGGATTTTATCACGCAAGTTGACTGCAAAGCGATTGAACCGGCGACTCGCGAACACCTGCTCGGTTATTTGGATATGATTGCTGACGTAACCGGCGGCGGGACACTCGTGCCACACCCGGTGGATGTGTTTGAGATCGCCGCACCGCGGTAGCCAGTGGCGACTTACTTTCTTCGCAGGTCTTGGACCTGAGTGGTCATATCGCCGTAGAAGACGAGCCATGTTTTTTGTTTGAAACGCCACAGTCCGTTATTATCGTCCATGCAGCTGTTCAGGTAGGGCCCCAACAATTCGTTCGCGAGCATTTCTTGGAGCGAAAAGGTGTCATCAAACAAGCATCGCTGGAGATATCGCTGGGCTGTCTCGTTGTCGTCCAAGGCCACGGTACCCTCATAGTCGATGGCCCAGTAAACCAGGTTGCTAGGTTCAAACTTGCGTTTGAGGATCTCAGTGATCTGTTCGCCCCTGCAATACGGCAACGTATTGGCTGCGCGGTCGGTTTGAAGGTAGAGATTATGGAACTTAAGGTAGTGTGAGTCCTGGCTCGCGTGGGCAATGAATCCGAGCCCT
>CAZHTX010000549.1:0-3931 GCA_964535475.1 uncultured Pirellulaceae bacterium | reverse complement strand
GCATGCAGTTGACGCAGAAGCCCGAGCTGTATGATGTGCTGGTGCTGCCTAACCTGTACGGCGACATCGTCAGCGATTTGGGAGCTGGCATCATCGGCGGACTGGGGATGGCACCGGGTGCAAACATCGGTCCCAACGGAGCCGTCTTCGAAGCCACTCACGGCAGCGCGCCAAAGTATAAGGGACAAAACAAGGTCAATCCCACCGCCTTAATTCTCTCCGCCATGCTGATGCTCCGCCACTTGGATGAGATGGACGCTGCGGCCAGTTTGGAACAAGCGGTCAGCGATGTGATTGCCGAAGGCAAATCGGTAACTTATGACCTCAAGCCGCATCGTGACGATCCCACCGCGGTCGGCACCCAAGAGATGGCGCAAGCGATTTGCGACCGGATGTAAATGGACTATCGAGCGATCCTCGATCCTCGCCAGCGACAACCTGGGTTAATCGTCGCCCGGTTTGTCCTGCGACTCGCCGCCCTGCCCTACGGCTTGGTCGTTCGCTGGCGAAATCACCGTTACAACAACGGCCGCAGCGCTCAATTCCGTGCGGCCGTGCCGGTCATCTCGGTCGGCAACATCACCGCCGGCGGCACCGGCAAGACGCCAATGGTGGCCGCCCTGGCTGGTCACTTACGACAGCGCCACATTCGCGTCTGCTTGATCAGCCGAGGCTACGGCAGCGATCAAACGGGCAGCAATGACGAAGCGCGGGAACTGGCCGAAACGCTGCCCGACGTGCCCCATTTGCAAAACCCCGACCGAGTCGCAGCGGCGATGGCGGCTGTTGATGAATTAGAAATGCAAGCGATCGTGCTGGACGATGGTTTCCAACATCGTCGCTTGAAGCGTGACCTCGACTTGGTGATGATCGACGCCACCTGCCCCTTCGGCTACGGTCGGCTGTTACCCGCCGGCCTACTCCGCGAACCACTCAGCGGCCTGCGGCGAGCCGACTTCATCATGATCAGCCGGTCGAGCCGCGTCACTGCGGAACGGTTGGCCGAGATCCAATCAACGATCCGGAAACTGGCGCCGGCGATACCGCTGGGCACTTGCGATCACGCGCCCACCGGCTGGCTATCGCACCAACCACCTCAAAGCCGGCGGGAGACTGGGCCGGAAATTGAGCCGGAAATTGGCCCAGAAACTGAGCTGGAGACATTGTCCGGACGCGAGGCGGTCGCGTTCGCTGGGATTGGCAACCCGCAACCCTTCTTTGATTCGCTGCAACAACTGGGCATCACCCTGCTGGCAACTCGCCAATTGCCCGACCATTGTCCCTATGACCGGCCGGTGGTCGATGCCTTGGCACACTGGATTGAAGAGCACCGCCGCCAGCATCCCGATCTGGTCGTACTGTGCACGCACAAAGACTTGGTCAAATTAAGAACGACCAAGCTGGGCGGCTGTCCGCTGTGGGCGCTGCGGATCGCGTTGGAAATCACCAGCGGAGAAGCCGATTTATGGCGAGCCGTGGAGCGGGTAACGGCGAGCGTCAGCGATTCGCCCGAAAGTTAGCGAACCACGGAAACTTCGTTAACGACGCGCAGGTTCGCGGCGTGGGGGCGAACAGTCTCCTGAGCCAACTGCTTGTGATAGAAACAATTAACCCGCCCGCTGATCAACAGCGACTCGCCTTGCCGCTGGACTAGCAATTCGCGCAAATCGAAAATTGCACTTGAAGCGAGCGCTTCCTGAGCGAGTGAATCGGGTTTCTGGGGTGGAAACCGACCGGGCGGCAAAGCGGTGCCGTGATGGTCACTGGGGAAATGGTGATCGGTGGGGACGCCGACAGGCGTTTTGGTAGTCATGGCGGAGTAGTCTCCTTACGCGGGCCTGACACATTAACACTAGCGCCGCGCGGGGGTGATTGTCAAGCAACTCCCGCAGTAAATCTGAGAATGATTGCAATACTCGGCAACTCGACTTTACCCCATTTACCAGGCTAGCGTCGTTTAACCACGCCGACGACTTGGCCTTGCCATTCTGCCATTTGCCCAGTCGGTAAACGTGACGTATGAGCTTGTGTTATTTGGCGTCCAATCAGCGTGCGTACGCGACTGATGGTCACCGCCCCAGAGCGCATCTCAATTCATGTTTATCGACATCTTGGTGGCAATTAGCTGCGGTTTGGCGGGCATGTTGTGTGGTTGGCTGGCTTATCCATCCCTCATCATGCCTCCTCCCCAAACCTCGTCTCCACCTAGGGCTGAAGCGACCCCGCAGGCTCTAGCACCGGTGCAAGCTGCGCAACCGGATAATCAGCAAGAAAAAGCTCGGCTCGAACAAATCACGCTGCGACTGCGGACGTTAACTGAAAACACGGCCGCCGGGGTCGACACGCACCAGTTGCAGGTGCAGTCGCTGACCGATTCGTTAAAAGAAGTCGATTTGGTGCAACATCCGGATGCCATTTTCGATGCCATGAACCGCCTGCTCGACGCCAGCGACACGCTGCGGGTTCAGCTTTCCGAAGCACAAAACCGATTTGAGGAGCAATCGATGCTGCTGCAATCGGCTCAGCAACAAGCGGTCACCGACCAACTGACACAAATCGCTAACCGGCGAGCTTTAGATGATTACATGCATGACTTGGTGCGGCGGCAACCGCCACAGCCGAGCACGCTGATGCTGCTCGACATCGACCACTTCAAAAAGTTTAACGACGCCTACGGGCACTTGACCGGCGACGAAGTGCTGAAGCGGGTCGCCAAGCATATCGAGCATCGGATTGGTGCCCACGGCATGGTCGCTCGTTATGGCGGAGAAGAGTTCGCCGTGGTCTTTGGCGACACCCCGCTGGTCGACTGCCAACTGTTGGCCGAACAGACGCGGGCCTCGATTGCCGATCGCGAAATTGTCTTCGAGGGCCAGCATTTGCGAGTAACCAGCAGCAGCGGGTTAGCGGAATGGACTGGATGCGAAACGGTCGACGAATGGATCGCCCGGGCCGACGCCGCGTTGTACGAATCGAAGGCGAATGAACGGAACTGCGGCTATGCTCGAGTGGGCGACACCATGCAACGGCTCACCCCGCGGGCCGAGCCCACAAGTGCCGCTTCTCAGCGCCCACTCTCGGAAGCGGAAAAGCTGGAGGCTGAGATCACGCGTCTGCTGCCTCAAGAGCCGAATTTCAACGGACTGCCCCGTTGTTTGCAAGGTTTGCCAATTGGCTCGCGGCTGATTCGCGAGTTCAGCGAGTTTGCCACCAACGTGCAAGCCTCCGGGGCTACCTTTGTGGCGGCGATGGTAAGGATCGATCATCACACCTCGGGCCAAATAGCATCCGCCCCAGATCAACCCGATTTTGAAGATTTGCGAATCGTGGCGAGGACAATTCGCTCGGTCGTGCGAGCTGTCGATCGCATTGGCTTGCTCGATGCAAAAACGATTCTGATCGGCATGCCCAGCTTGAGCCCGGAATCGGCCGTGACGCGAGCGGAACGGATTCGCACCGGAGTCAATTATGCCTCCGGAGGGGCCAGCGATTTTCGCCAAGCCCAAAAGTCGGTCACCGTGGCATTGGCCAACAGTCACCAGGCGGCCGCTTTTCCGCAGATGCTAAATCTTTGTCTCGATATACTTGCCGACCAGCCGCTGCACTCGGCAGATCAAACGCTGGCCTGTTGGGAAAAAATAGATTTTTGAGAAGTTTCTCAAATCCGCCTTGACCCCACGGCCCCTCTGTCCCTATTCTCCGCCCATCGCTGAGAGGGAAACACAACTCCTGACCAGCGACCACCAAACCACCGGCTCCCGGGTATTTAGCGCGTAGTCCTCCGCCCCCCTAGGACTCGTACTATCCGGGAGCTTTTTTTATGCGCCGGAGGCAAAATTGCCGCGGTATTTAGGTTGCTTCGCTGACGAACCGACAGCCGACATCCCGGATGGTGGGGATGTGCTTCGGTTCGGCTGGATTGGCTTCGACG
>CAZHTX010000548.1:0-3938 GCA_964535475.1 uncultured Pirellulaceae bacterium | reverse complement strand
AGGCCACCGCGGAACGCCAGATCACCGCGGAACGCCAGATCACCGCGGAACGCCAGATCACCGACTGGGTTGCCACCATTGGACGCCGCAACGGTGCCTACGGGCGTCGCCTCGGGGAAAGCGTCATGCTGCGATCGTTGCGGGCCAATCCCGAGCAAGCAAACGCTACTTTGTTGGCAGCCCAAGCGGGCCAATTAGTCCGCAGCGGCGATGCCCAGGGACTGCTCGAAGCGGCAAATTTGTTTCAACAAGCTTCCCAATTGGCAGCCCTCAACAACCAATCCAAGGAAGCCTTTCGTTTCGGCGTGCAAGCTGCCGCCTGTTGGTACAAAGCGGAACGCAACAAGTTGGCGGCGGATCAATTCGCGGCAATCGCTCGCCAATTTCCCCAACAACCGAGCGCTGAAAAAATTCACCTCGAATCCGCTCGCATCTTGTCAGAACTGATCGCCACGGCGCGGGACCGCAACGCCCCTGAGAACCGCTCGACTGAGCCCACCGCCCCCAACGCACCATCAAGTCAGCATCAGCTGGTGCGGCAGCTCGAAGCCACCTTGATCGATCAATTGCTGCTGTGGCCCAGCGGAGAAAATTTACTGCCTGTTCGCGAGTGGGCCAGCAAACTGTTCGCCGCTTCCAATCGCCCCGCTGTGGCGGCCATGACGACGTTGCGTCTGCCACCCGACGCCGTTGAGTGGCCAGCCGCAATCCAGCAAGCGGGAGTTTTTTGGCGACAATCGTTGCTCGTACTTCCCGCCGGCGAGCCACGAGCCGCTTGGGGTGCCAAAGCGATCGCTTGGTTAGACTTGGCAAAGTCCCCGCAGCCAATAGCCAGGCATGAGGATGCGGAAAACGATCAGGTTTTCATGGATCGCTTGAGCCGTGGGTTGGAAATCGGCGACCCTGAACAACAAGCTCGCTTGCGGCACGAATCTGACCTGCTGGCAGCTTTGACGTTGTCGCCCACCGCGCTCAAATCATATTGGATTGCTGCACCCGAGCAACAAGCGGTGGGTGATGCATCACCGCAGTCATTTGCTCACGATCTCCGCCGCGTGCGGATCGACGGGATCAACCCTGAGGCACTGGCGCTCTCCCCGCCGGCCCTGCCAGATCGCGATCAAATCGAGCTGCTGGCGCTGGAACGCTTGCACGAAGACGCCCGCAATGCGGCTGAGTTGCGGAGTTTGTTGGGGCGAGCAATGCTACGCATTTCGGCTGCGGGAAAATCGACAGCCAGCGAAACGCTGCCGCCACGACTCGCCGGCCGTTATCAGTTGATCTTAGCTGACGCGCTGGCTTGGTCGGGCGATTGGCAAGCGGCGTTTGCCAAGTTCACGGCGCTGCTTGGTGAAACCCGCCAGCCCGGCGAAGTCTTATCACACGCGGGGGAAACTTTAACGAACTTAGGCAAACCGGCGGCCGCCGCCGAAGCGGTGAAACTTTGGAATCGCTACGCCACTGGACTGCCGCCCGGCTCTGTTCGTTGGCACGAAGCAAAATTGGCCACCGCCGCCGCGTTGCAGGCCGCTGGTGATTCCGCCGAGGCCAGCAAATTGGCGCGTTATATCTTGCTCACTTCGCCGCCAACGTCGGCCGAGCTGCGTGCCCAGTATCAGCAGTTCGCCCAGCAAGCACCATAAAGCCGCCGGCCCGGAGACCACCCATAAACCAGCCGGCGGCCAGCGGCCGATCTCCTTCGATCCGCAACGGCACCATCCGTTGAACCCGCCATCCTGACGCCTTTAGGTCAAGTAATAATTCGCGACGGCCAAAGCTGTGCAAATACATGTTTGGCAGCCCTCGGTAAGCGTAAGTGCGATCGCCAAAGTCGGCGGCTGGATCGCGCCGGGCTTGCCACCAAGAACGCCACAGATGCGCCGCTCCCCCGGGGTCCCGCAGCGCGGCCCAGCGATTATGGCAGTGGAGCAGCAACTGGCCTCCCGGTCGCACAATGCGAGCCGCTTGCCGCAACACCTCGCGACGATGACTACGCGAACGGACCATTCCCAAAGTGCTGAACAAACAGATCGCGTGATCGACACAGCCGTCGGCGAGACAATCCAAGGTAACCAAATTCGCGCGGACCAGTAACGGTCGCTGCGCGGTGCTCCAAGTCGCTCCCTGCCGCGCCGCGTGAGACAACATCTGCTGACTGAGATCGATCCCCAACAAACGGTACCCGAGCTGGCGCAATGGCTCCGCGGTGCGCCCCGTGCCGCAACCCAAATCGGCCACCAAGGCTGCCGGCCGGTCCGTCTTTGGCAACAGGTCAGTCAACCAACTTAAATCCAACTGCGCAAGGGGTGTGGAGGCTAAAAATGCCTCGTAATCATCGGCGATCGAGTCGCTGTGGGCATAATCCCAGGTGCCGGGAGCCACGCCGGGGGGCAATTTCCAGTCGGGCGGGCGAACGCGAATATTGACTTGCGGTGCTTTCGACAAACCGTAGGGTCCTGCAAGGGAGGATATTTTCACTGTTGGCGATCAGTCCTGGCCGCCAACCGCTGTTCACCCAAAGACTCGAATGTGTGGGGGCTGGAGTGAGTTTCCCTTGCGCCGCTATAATTCGCTAGCCTGGCGAGGTGCTAGCTCTATTTTGGAGATCTTCCCTGCCTCGCAATCAACCCCCATGCTCGCGATCGGTCGGTATCATCCGCTGTAGCTTCGCGTCGCATTCCCACAACCATGAATTTTGGAGTTTAGGAAACCAGTGGCAATTCGAGTAGCAATCAACGGTTTTGGGCGCATCGGCCGGCTCACTTTTCGCAAGCTGATGGAGCGCAGCGACGAATTCGAAGTCGTCGCGATCAACGATCTGACCGACAATCTAACCTTGGCCACTTTGTTGAAGTATGACAGTATCCACCGTCGTTATAACGGGACTGTCGATTTCAATGATAAGGCCCTGATTGTCGACGGGAAGGAAATTCATGCCTTGGCCGAACGCGACCCTGGCAACCTTCCCTGGGCTGAACACAACATCGACGTGGTGATTGAATCAACTGGTTTTTTCACTGCCCGAGCAGGCAACGGTAAACCTGGTTACGACAGTCACTTGACCGCCGGAGCCAAGAAAGTTGTGCTCAGCGCGCCGGCCAAAGATGGTGCCGACTTAACTTGCGTGTTGGGTGTCAACGATGACAAGCTGACCAGCGACCTGAAGTGTGTCAGCAATGCCAGCTGCACAACCAACTGCTTAGCTCCCGTTGCTAAGGTTTTGAATGATACGTTTGGCATTGAATCGGGTCTGATGACCACGGTCCATGCTTATACGAACGATCAAAAAGTTCAAGACCAACCGCACGGCGACCTTTATCGCTCGCGGGCCGCCGCGCAAAACATCATCCCCACCTCCACCGGCGCCGCCAAGGCTGTCGGTTTGGTGATTCCTGAACTGCAAGGCAAACTGACTGGAATTGCCATGCGAGTTCCCGTGCCGACCGGCAGCGTCGTCGACTTGACTTGCAACTTGGGCAAAGCGGCCACCAAGGATGAGATCAACGCGGCCGTGAAAGCAGCCGCCGAAGGTCCCATGAAAGGTATCCTTTGCTACACGGAAGATGCGATCGTCAGCGGTGATATCATCGGCGACGCCCACAGCAGCATCTTTGCCGCACCTTTCACCCAGGTGCTGGGCGACAACGGCAAGTTTGTCAAGATTGTCAGCTGGTATGATAACGAATGGGGTTACAGCTGCCGCACCGCCGACTTGGTGGCGATGCTGGGCAAGATGCTCTAAGCCGACCAGCAGATAAATCGTATCGCTCCACGGGAGTTTGCCTCCGTGGATTTATGATCATCACCAGTTGTGCTGGTGATGATCATCGCCCGACCGAAGCAAGCTCGGCTCGTGGCGGGAATCAGGCTTCAGGCGTGGCTACAGCCACCAGCCACCAGCCACCAGCCACCAGCCACCAGCCACCAGCCACCAGCCA
>CAZHTX010000547.1:1292-3944 GCA_964535475.1 uncultured Pirellulaceae bacterium | reverse complement strand
CCTTGACCTCTTTGGGAGTTGGATCGGAGAGCATCACTGGATAAGTAACCCCCAGTTCCTCCATAGTGAAGGTGGTGGTTCCCCCTTTGCCATCGGGCAGATTAACGGTGCCTTCAAGCAGATTGTCGAGCAGCGTACGACGCACGTAAGCTCCACCCTCGTCACCGACATGTTTTTCAAGTGAGTTGTGGTAGTGATAACCTCGCAACGTGACCACCCAACCAGGTCCAGTCGGGCCAGTTCGCTCTTCAATATCCTCGGGAACCGGCTTGCCCGTCTTCCGCGACCAGTCGCGAATCTCTCGCTTGTAAGTCCCCAGTAACCGCTCGGTAAACCAATCCTCTTCAGCCGCTTCCACACGAGTCGTGTCGATCGATGTCAGGTAAATGTCATCACGCAGTTCCAGGGGCACATCCTTGACCGAGGGGACTTCGCCATCGACCAATTCTGTCCGCGGCAAAGTTTGATGGATGGCGCGAGTCAGTTCGAGCCACAGCAATCGCCGGTCAACATTTCCAGAGACCTCCTCGCCAACCTTTTTCAAGAACGTCAAGTCGGCCAACTTTTTCTTGTCCGCGCTTATCTTGCCATCGCTGTACGATTTCGCTTGTTGCGCTGTATCCGCCGCTGCCTTCCAAGACACTTCGGCGACTTTGTAATCCTCTTGAACCACTCTCCAACTGCTCTGCACCATCCCGTAATAACCGGTCAAACCAATCAGCAGCGCGGCCACGCCAGCCAACGCCCAAGGTTTTTTGGCACGAATTAGTCTTTCGGTGAGAATCTCTTGAGGCACCAAACTGGTGGTCAAAGGGCCGCGACCGAGGCCTTGGAGACACAGACCGTAACATACCCCGTACGTGTAGACATTGTCTTTAAACGCCGGAGCGCCGACAACTTCGCTGCCACCGAGTCGCTCGAAACTCTCCAGCGTGTGGACGTCGTAGCCAAGGTTTTTCCCCAAGTAGCCCGACATCCCCGGCAGCTTGACGGTATTTCCCGCCAACAACAATTGTTCGATTTTCGCTTTCTTGTTGATGCTCTGGAAAAAGCCAATGGAACGCTGAATTTCGGTGACCAAATCGTTGAACACCGGACGCATCGTTTGGATCACCAACTTGGGATCCTCGGCCTCACGCGTGTTCCGTTTGAGATGCTCCGCCTTGGAGAAGGTCAACTTGAGGTCTTTGGTCAGTTGGCGCGTAAAGTGGTTTCCGCCCAGCGGCATGCTCCGCTGCCAAATCCGAAAACCGTTGGTCACGATTAAATCGGTGGTGTCGGTGCCCAACGCCAAAATCACGCTCGACGGTGGCGGATCGTCAGCATCAAAGGTCTCGCCTTCAATGCGATCTTGCAGGCGATCGTAAACGACCATGTTGTACAGCGACAAAGGCGCCAACTGGATGACGTCGACTTCCAAGCCCACATCATCAAAAGGCTTCAGCTGACGATAAGCCTGCTCGCGCTTCATGGCGAATAAGCCAATCTCCGTCTCCAGCACGTAACCTTCTTCCACCGTGCTGCCGGGCATCATTTGGAAATCCCAAACGACGTCTTCCAGATCAAACGGTATCTGTTGCCGCGCTTCGTACTTAACAATATCGCCGATCTTCTTCTGCTCGACCGGTGGCGGTTTGAAGAATTTCGCCAATCCCGTCTGACCGGGCACGCTAACGGCAATTCGGTCGCCACGCGTTTCGTTACGCTCAAGAAATTTCTCAAGCGCCTCGCGAATTAAGACTTCCGGTTCCGCTTCTGGCTGGCTGAGGATTTTCGGATACTCGATAAAATCGAAAGCATCCGCCACCACCTCGTCTCCTTCGACGCGGCAACGCAACGCCTTAAGAGCCGATTGGCCAATTTCGATTCCCCAAACTGCAGTCGGGTTTGCCATGAGTGTTGCAATTCCTCAGTTCAGACCAAACTGTTTACAAATCAGTTCAGTCCCGGGTGCCATTCGTAAGGGATATCTCGCTAAAATTTGGGAGCTATCCAGTCAAGCGTCAGAGTAGAATCTATCGGGAAAGTCTCCCGCGCGAAACAATAGACGAGTTCCGGGGTTCCGCACTTCTTTGTTAATCTAATGACCCCGACCACATGCTGTCAAATTTTTCATCAAGCAATGAGCGGAAATTAACGAAACCCGAGGTCCCTAAATCGGAATCCCGTTATCGCCGGTGGAAGGGTGCTTTCCAGGCAAACCCTTCCGGTCGTTGACAAAATCGATCAAAATCGTCGCATTCCCGCTGTTTATTCCTTATTTCCTGCCTCAAAACTTAATTGTTCTCGCTGATGCCCATCCCTCAGGAAATTTGTGTTCTCTTTCCCTGCCACACCCTAGAAGACTTTCCTACGCATCTGCGTGACGAAGCGGCTGAAGGAATTTTGGCAGCCTGGACGGCTCCCTGGCATCCCAGCATCTTGGCTGCCGTCGGCGAAGTCCCGACTTGGCATCGCGCCGACACGCCACCGGTGGATCTCGAGCAACGCCTGTTACTGATTCCCGATGCTTCCACCAGCCGCTTGCCGAGTGATCTCGTTCAACGCGTCGGGGACGCTGTCGATTGCGAACAGATCAGCGTAACAAGCCGGCAGGCTACGACCAAACAAATATTAGCCTATCTGAATCGGAATGAAGACGATTCTTTCGTG
>CAZHTX010000547.1:0-1192 GCA_964535475.1 uncultured Pirellulaceae bacterium | reverse complement strand
TACGACCAAACAAATATTAGCCTATCTGAATCGGAATGAAGACGATTCTTTCGTGCAGATGGTTTCTGATCACGAAGCGGACCCGAGCCAACGGGTTGAGATCGAGGATTTCATTGCCCTGGGCTACGCGACGCTGCAAATTCAAATCATGACTCGCAAGCTGCGCTATAGCAGCAATCTCGATTTAGTGACCTTTTCCGAGCACGTGGTCGCCGCCGCGAGGGCTTGGCAAAACCAAGATCAGGCCGTTGCCAGCGAGCGTCTGCAGGCCGCTTTTGATCTGCTGGGCGAAGAACGTGACCATTATTTTTCCGGCGATCCGCAATTAATCGATTTGGTGTTGGTCGCGCCATCTACGGTGGGCGAGGGATTATTGACCACGTTGGCTGGCGACGCACCACTAAATCTGCTGCTCAGTGCCGAAACGGCCGAGTTAATCGCCGCGGAGCAGCCGCAGATTGTCGAGCGGATCAAGCAACGTTTGCAGCAGGGCACGCTGTGCCTTGCCGGCGGTTGCCCCAATGATGAGGATCGCCTGGACTTGCTGGGCGCGGCTCAGATTGCCAACTGGTTGACCTCGGCCGTCGAGCGAACCGAGTCCGCACTGGGATCGGCCCCACGCGTTTTCGGGCGATTGGGCGGGGGCATTCCGGGCGATTTACCTCCCTGGCTTAACAGCGCCGCGATGGTGGGAGCGATCACCAACGACTTTTACGCCGGGATCGGTTCGCAGAGCGAAGCCAAAATGTTGTGGCAATCCGGTGGAGCTGAGATCGAAGCGCTGACAGCCAAACCCCTTGATACCAACCAACCGCATTCGTTTTTGGGGATTGGCCCGCGATTGGGCGAAGCGGCTGACAGCGGCCAAGTCGCCGCCGTGATGCTGGTCCGTTGGCCTGGGACCGACAGTGCCTGGTTGCAGTTGATCCGTCGCACCACGCGCTTTACGCCCGCCCTGGGACACCTGTGGAAGCTGGATGACTTTTTCACCCGTGGCGAACGCCCTTATCATTCCTGCACGTTGCCGGCGGTGCAGGGCGATGGCGGCTGGCTGGAACAACAAGTAATTGCCGAACAGCAAAACCCGCTCAGCGGCGCGGCGGGAAAGCAACAACTGGCAAGCCGTCGCCAAGCGACCCAAGCTTGTCGGGCGCTAGCGAATTCGCTCCGCCCGGCGACACAGGCCGAGCAG
>CAZHTX010000546.1:0-3948 GCA_964535475.1 uncultured Pirellulaceae bacterium | reverse complement strand
ACGGCTCATAATAAGATACTTGTCGCTGCAGGTTCTCAGCAGAAGCAAACGCAATTCATAAAGACTAAGTGCAGCCTACTATTGGCGAATATCCCTCCTGACGGCAGCACAATTCGCACCCAGTTGAAAGAAATTGTTCCCGAGTTTTCTTATCAGCCTGCCAAAGCAACAGAAATTCCACACCCGCTGTCAGCGGGGGTTCTAGATCGCGCAGCATAGTCTTGCGAACATTTAGATAGTGCATTGATGCCAGTTTTAAATTTTAAAAATTGATTATCTGTAGGCTTTTTTGTGTATAAGCAACGTTTGGTATTCTGCATCGCCGCAGCAGGCTTCCCCAACACTATGGATGCAAGGATGCTCCCGGGAAAAATCAGCCTACTATTGCTCTGCCTCCTGGGTTTAGCCGGCGGTTGTACCAAGGGTCGCTATTCTGCTGGAACACTTCCGAAGCAATTTGCAGCACCACACCACCTGAGCGCCAGACACGCGGATTTCACCTCACTGCGTCGAAACAGCATTCCCAATGAATGGCTACAGGCGGGAGACGAAGTGACGGTTTCCATCGCCACGGGTATTGAAGCCGGTAAAGTTCCTCAATGGAGCTTGATGATCGCTCCTGACGGCACCATGAACGTGCCGCTTGTGGGCGCGACTCCTGTGGCGGGACTCACTCCCAATGCGGCGGCTGATCGAATTCGAGATGACGCGGTGCGTCGCGGTATCTACGTCGCGCCAAAGGTCACGGTCATCCTAGTAAAGAAACGTTCATTTAAAGTAGCAGTGGTGGGAGCAGTAAACAAACCCGACACGTATGAAATACCCGCCACGAGCTGCGACCTGTTAACGGCGATTACTATAGCGGAAGGTGTTTCTGACGAAGCCAGTCGCTTTATTCAAATACGCCATTCACCGGCAACGTTGCAGAGTATCGCATTAGAATCTCCCGCTGTGGGGCCAAATGGAATTGCTCTTGCCTCGTATAACAACAATCCTCGCCCTGCAGTCGTCAATTTAGATCTGGCAGACCTTCAATCGGTCTCTGAAGATGCCTTGCGACTTTACGATGGTAGCGTTGTACAAGTCACTCGAGAGCCAAAACGACTTGTGAGCGTGTTGGGTCTAGTTCGCAACGCAAAACGTGTCGAGATGCCAGCGGGTGAGGATCTGCACCTGCTAGACGCAATTGCACAAGCCGGTGGCACCACGCTCTCCGTTGCCGACAAAGTTTTGATCGTTCGTTCCGTGAACGGTCAAGCCGATCCGATCGTGATTGAAACCTCTCTTAAAAACGCTCGTCAAGGGGGAAATAGCAATCTCCGCCTCGCGGCCGGGGACGTTGTTAGCGTCGAGGAGACCCCGGCAACAGTCATGGTACAAGCAATTCAGACCTTCTTCAACGTTGGCTTTAACGCCCCCGTTCCTGGCCTCTAGTGCGTTTGCTTAAAACATTACAAATATGAACGAAATTGACAGCCCTGGCAATCCACATCAACTGACAGCGGCCGATGCTATCCGCACCATCATCCGCTTCGGCCACGCGATGTTGCGGCGACAACGTATGGTTGCTGCGGTCTTCGTCGTAGTGGGTATCATTGCCGGAATTTATTATGTCACCGCGGAACGGGTCTACCGTTCAACTGCTCAACTGCTGGTGGAAGAGCCCAGCTTTGGCGTTTTTCCCGGTGGCTCTCAATCGACCCAGTCCAACAAACTCCCCACGCAGGAAAAAATCTTGCGCAGCGATCGTGTGCTTTCCCGAGCACTGGAGTCGTTACAACAGCTGAATCCCACTTTACAAGTCGACATCGATGGTAAATCACGGGAAAGCAGCTTAGGGATCTTACGAGCGAACCTTGATGTCAGCCTAGTTCGCAATACTAATATTATAGAACTGTCTTACGACTCAGCAGGCCCTGAAGCAGCTGAAGCTGTCCTTGGAGTGGTTGTGAATGCATATTTGGACTTCATGCAGAAACACCATCAAGACACTTCGATTTCAGTGCTACAGATGCTACAGTCTGAACGGGACAAAATCGAGAGCCAACTTAATACGCAACAAGATCGGCTAGTTAAGCTTCGAACCAATGCTCAGGTTATCGGATTTGACACTGCATCATTAGCGTCCCATCCTGCAGTGCAAAGAGTGAATAGTCTCAACGAAAGCTTTATTCAGGCACAAAAAACTCGCATCGAGTTCCAAGCGATTTTCGAAGTTGTGCAGCGGGCGATAGCAGAGGGTCGCGATCCACGTCCTCACATGCACGCCGTTGACCCCGATGCGGCGCGCTCGCTCACCGCCGCCGTACTAGGTGTCGCTCCAGAACAGATTCAAGCCATCCACAAGCTTGAACAACAGTTACTTGGCGACCGTGCGGAACTACAAACCCTTACCCCCCACTTGGGCACCAACCATCCTGACCTGTTGAAATTACAACAGCAAATCGTCAACACCGAGCAATACCTGGCTGATTTTCAACAACGAGTCAACGGTCGGGCAACAGATGCCAGTCGCAATCAATTTGCCTCCCTACTTGGGCAATTAGTACGACAAAAGCTAGACGAATCCATAAAACATGAAACCCTGCTTCAACGCGAATACGACGCCCGGGAACAAGAGGTCGTTGCAATGAATGGTAGCCTTAGTGAAATGTTGCTGACCCAACGTGAGGTTGACCGGCTTAGCAAATCATACGACTCCTTGCTTGAACAAATTCATGGTGTGGACTTGGGGCACGATCAGTCGTCAGTTCGCGTGGCGGTAACTGGCGAACCCAAAGCTGCCAACTCTCCAGTTTCGCCACGCTTGCGAATCGTCGCCACCATGGGCGCGGGACTGGCGCTGTTATTGAGCGTTGGCCTTGTCTATCTGGCAGATCTTCGCGATGACCGCTTTGCCAGCTTGGAAGAACTCGAACATCAGTCACGCGGTGAAATACTGGCGGTTGTGGAAAAAATGGAGTCTACGGCCGATCATGGCGCAAACGCTATTCAAATGCACATCGATCCGTCCAAACGCTCAAGCGAAGCATTCCGCACGCTCCGAGCTGGGTTGATGTTAAACCCGACAAAGCCCCGCTTGATCGCCGTCAGTAGCAGTGAACCAAGCGATGGTAAGACGACAGTAAGTAGCAATCTTGCAGTCGGTCTGGCCCAAGCCGGCAAGCGAACGCTAGTTATCGATACCGATTTGCGCAAGCCCGGCATGACAAACCTTTTCGATCTCCGGCACGCTGCGGGCCTCAGCCAGCTACTTGCCGAAACGGAGCCAACCAAAGCTGCTGCAAAGTACGTATTGCCAACAGGAGTTCCCAACCTGGATCTCATCCCCTCGGGTGCTCGCCCCCTCGATCCGGCCGAATTGCTCTCTAAAAACTCACTGGCCGAATTGGTCCAATGGGCTGCCGCGAACTACGACCACGTTATTCTCGATTGCCCACCTGTGCTTGTCGCCAATGACGTAGCCCTGGTGACTCGCCTCACAGACGGCCTTGTTCTGGTGGTTCGCCCCGAGAAGAATTCACGCCGTCATGTACTCCGGGCCATCGAACGACTTGCACGTTTCCAAATCAACCTGCTTGGGTTAGTGATCAATGCCGTCGATGCTGTCAAAGATAGCGGCTATGGTTATGGATATGGGTACGGATACGGATACGGATACGGCGATGAGCTCACCGATGAGAAATATCATCACCATGTAAGTCCCGTTGCCGATGATACGGAAATTAGCGATCGGGATTCGCGGCACCCAGAGCCTCACCAAGGACAGGTCGCGCTAGCAATGCATCAGGCAAACGAGACCGAACCCGTGAGTATATCGAGTGCGGCTAGTAAGACTCCCGCCAAGCACTCCGGCACGAACCGATCAGTTCCCCGGCGACGCGCGGCCTAAACATCGTCAGGCCGACCAATCCTGGCTGCGGCCGGCTGCTGACGTCAGCAATTCCC
>CAZHTX010000545.1:0-3948 GCA_964535475.1 uncultured Pirellulaceae bacterium | reverse complement strand
TTGGCAGCGAACGTCAAGCAGATGACGGAGTTCGCCAAAAACTACGCCATTACGATTGCCGTGATGGGTTGCCGAGTGAACGGTCCGGGCGAAACGGATGACGCCGATTTGGGACTTTGGTGTGGTCCCAATCGGGTCAACCTAAAACGGGGCACCGAGCTGGTTGGCAGTTTTACGTATGACGACATTCTCCCCAAGCTCCGCGAAGAGCTCGACGCGATCATCGCGACGAAAACCGGCTAGGAACCGCACGCTGGCGCGTTGCGGCTGATGGGAACCGCACGCTGGCGCGAGGCGGCTGATTAAAGAACTGGACTCTGGCGCGTTGCGGTTGATCGGAACCGCACGCTGGCGCGAGGCGGCTGATAGGAACCGCACGCTGGCGCGAGGCGGCTGATGGGAACCGCACGCTGGCGCGAGGCGGCTGATCGGAACCGCACGCTGGCGCGAGGCGGCTGATGGGAACCTCACGCTGGCGCGAGGCGGCTGATGGGAACCTCACGCTGGCGCGTTGCGGCTGATGGGAACCGCACGCTGGCGCGTTGCGGCTGATTATAGAACTGGACGCTGGCGCGTTGCGGTTGATGGGAACCGCACGCTGGCGCGAGGCGGCTGATGGGAACCGCACGCTGGCGCGTTGCGGCTGATCGGAACCTCACGCTGGCGCGAGGCGGCTTATTGCTGAGCCCAATAATCGATCACCATCACCTTATCGAGGTGTGGTTTGAGCACGTCGACGAACGCTGTGTGGGCTTCGTGTGGCAAATAGGCAGCCCGGTCGGCTTCGCTTTTGAAAGTTACTAAAAAGCAATGAGTAAACCCATCAGCCAATTTTTCGGGACTGTTGTCGGTGCCATATTCGAACGAGTGAATCTCAGAGATTTTGCTCGGCAAGGCGCGAAATTCGTTGACGACTTTTTCCACGTCGGCATCGCTCGAGGTGTCTTTGAACTTGAACATCACGACGTGGCGCAGTAGCTTTTGCTCGCTGTCGGTGTCGGACATGGCGAAACTGGGTAAGAGGGCGGGAATCACCAGGGCGGCGATGATCAGGGCGGGAATCAGGCGGGTCAGTTTAGACACGATGGTATCCAAGGGGTTATAGGGAACGCAGTAAATCTTCGTCGCGAACGACTTCTTCGAATATTCTCTGTTTATTTGGCGAAGATTGCAACGCTTTGTAAGTTCGCCGGAGCTGAGTTTTGGTCTCGGCGGCCGCTGTTTTTTCACCACGCTCTTCCTGAGTCAGCATCAGTTCATACAAAGCGATGCCGCGGTACAGCGAGGACAGGTCGGGATCGGCCAGCAACTGATTTAACGTTCGCTCGGCCGATTGATACTGTTGTCGGGCACGATAGAGGCGGGCTAATTGGATCGCAGATTTGGCCGCGTAAGCCGCGTTCACCGGGCTCTCCGCAGGGGGGAAGACCTCCGCCACTTTTTGCCAACCCTCAGGTTCGTTGAGCCGAGCTGCTTCCAAATATTGCTCTTCGATGGTGGGAAACTCGCGAACTTCCAAGTCGGACTGTAAAGCGTCGCTGAGTTGTCGCGTTTCCGCCGGACGGCCCAACCAGAGGCCAAGTCCGATTGCCAACAGCGGCAAGACCAGCAGCCCCAGACGCCAGCCAGCTCGCTTTTTTACCGGTTCGCCCGATTCCACTTGCATCAAACGCTGGAGCGTTTTGGTGGCATCAATTTTACTCGTCAGCGTCGCGGTGGCGTCGCCGATCGGCCCTTCTTCGGACATCGAGCTGGCCAGGAATTGACTCAACGCCTGCGGGCTTTGGAAGCGTTTATCAGGCGATTTCTCCATCAGCTTTTCAATCGCCTGGCAGAGCCAGCCGGGTAGATCATGCACCGGGCGAGCCGATTCGATCGGCTGCGCCGTTTCGTGCAGATGCTTGACCGCCAATGCCAGCGGTGTATCGGCCTCGAACGGCGGGCGTCCGACCAGCAAGTGATACATGGTCACACCCAGCGAATAGAGATCGCTGCGAACGTCGACGCCCGCTCCCTGGACTTGCTCCGGACTCATGTAAAGTGGCGTGCCCATCGTCATGCCGACTTGAGTCAAATCGGTTTGACCTTCGCCACGCGTCACGGCTGCCAAGCCAAAGTCGGCCACTTTGACCTCTCCGCGTCGGCTGATCATGATATTTTCGGGCTTGATGTCGCGGTGCGTGATACCCGCATCCGAAGCGGCAACGAGCGCCTCGGCGACGCTTTGCAACACCACCACCGCCTGATCGCCGGTCAGCGGGCCGGTGCGATCGAGCTGTTGCCGCAAGTTGACACCGTCGACGAATTCCTGAGAGATATAGTGCATTTTGTCGAGGCAGCCGACCTCGTAAATTTGCACAATATTGGGGTGGCTGAGACCGGCCGCCGCCCGCGCCTCGCGACGAAAACGCTCCACATAACTAGGATCGCGAGCCAAATCACGCCGCAACACTTTGAGCGCAATCCGGCGGCCCAGAGTGACTTGGTTGGCCACGTAAACATCAGCCATGCCGCCGCGGCCGAGCCGTTTGAGAATCTGCAAATCACCGATCGTGCGACCGGTCAAGTCGCTGCGAGTGATGTCAGCCGGGGAATGGTGATCGTGGGAGTCGTTCATTTCGGGGTCACATTGATCTGGACAATGTTATTTCGGCTGAGGGTTTGTGAGTGGCCTGCATTCAGGTTCCCGCTCCGCAGACCCGCCAAATCGAGCGTGACATTGCGAAACCCCAGTTCAGTAAACGTGGAAACCAACTCGGCCGCTACAGCCGACTCGGTAAGGCGCGGCAATTCCGCCAAAGGCACTTCAATCCGCGCCAAATCCCCCTCATGGTATCTTACTCGCAAATCAGTCAGACCTTGCTGCCGGAGCCAACTTTCCGCCCGTTCGATCATTGCCAAGCGTGCGGGAGTGACGCTCACTCCGTAGGCCAACCGGCTGGCCAAGCAGGGCGCGGCGGGTAAATCATGATTGCTCAAACCCCACAATTGGGCAATCGCGCGGACTTGCGATTTGCCCAGTTTCAGGTCGGCCAGCGGCGTGACCACTTCCGCTTCGTCGCCGGCCCGCAGCCCGGGGCGATAATCGCTCAAGTCATCCAAATTGGTCCCGCTGGCGATCACGCCAAAACCCGTTTGACGAGCGACATCTTGCAGAGCGCCGTAGAGCGATTGCTTACAGTAATAACAGCGGTCCGTGTCATTACGTTGATACTCGGGGCGATCCGTTTCGCCCGTCTGTACCACTTGGTGACGAATGCCGATTTCGCTGGCACAACGGCGGGCCCAGTCGAGCTGGTAACTCGAAACGCTGGGGCTGGCAGCGGTTACCGCCATCGCCTGCTGGCCAAGACCGCGGGCAGCCGCCGCGGCCACCACGGTGCTATCGACGCCCCCGGAGAAGGCGACCAGCACGCTGCCGTAGCCAGCCAGCCGCCGGACCAGTTGTTCGGCCAGTTGTTCGGCCGAAGGCTCGGCTGAAGGCACGGCCGAAGCCAGCGTCACCGGCGCCTGGTTGAGCTTGCTGTCCGCAGCGGCGGGGTCGGTTTCCGGCATCAGTCCACTTTGGAGGTTGGATGAAGAGTTATGCGGGCCTGGAAACCAGCGTCGAGAAAGCGGCCGGTTTGGTCGGTTAAACCAAGCGATTGACAGTTCGCCGTCGCCCGCCCGCCGTGCTGTTGCTGCAGCCAACGTTCAACTTCGGGGGGCCCCACATCGGGTGAATGTCCCGAGAGCAACAGCATGCCTCCCGAGGCAGGCAACAACGAAAAACACTGTGACAGCAATGGCCACAAATCTCTCGCCAGCCGCCACGTTTGCCCACGGTTGCCATGGCCGTAAGCGGGTGGATCGAGAATGATCAAATTGTAACGCTTTTGACGCCGAATTTCTCGAGCCACATATTTTCTCACATCGTCAATGATATAACGAATCTTGGCCCCCTCCAAT
>CAZHTX010000544.1:0-3954 GCA_964535475.1 uncultured Pirellulaceae bacterium | reverse complement strand
TGTGCGCGCACAACCACCGCCGCTCTTTCAAAGCTACGCGGACCCGCCCCATTCGGCAAGGCCCCCCGTTTATGGAGCGAGCACGTTTAACAAGCGAGCACGCTTGCGACTTCGTTAAATCGACAGTCGGCCGGGGGAGCGTTAAACTGGGTACCCGAACAACAAAAAAACCAGTTCTCAAAACCAAGTGCTCAGGCGGCGGAGTGACTCAACATGCAACGGTGGCAATTCCCGCGACGATTTTTGCTTCGGGCGATGATGGTCGGTTGGCTTATGGCAGCCTCATTGTGCGGCGAGACTTCATTCAACCTCTCCGCCGCGGCCGCTGAGCCTTGGGCAGAGAACCCCTGGTACTGGTCACACGCTGGACAACCCGTTTTGTTGCTCGGTGGCAGCGACGACGACAATCTCTTCCAATGGCCGGCCGAAAAATTGCTGCCACAACTCGACCGCATCCGCGCGGCGGGGGGAAATTTTGTTCGCAACACGATGAGCGACCGCAAAGATGCCGGCTTCGAGGTCTACCCTTTTGCCAAGCTTGATGACGGCCGCTACGACTTAGAACAATGGAACCCTGAGTACTGGGAACGGTTTGAGCGGTTCTTGCGAGAAACCTCCCAGCGGGGCATTTTCGTGCAAATCGAAGTTTGGGACCGCTTTGATTACACCGACAACCGAGCAAACGATCCTCGCCGCTGGGAAGACCACCCTTATAACCCGCCAAACAACGTCAATTACTCCGCCGCCGAGACAGGTTTACAGCTGCGTTACCCGGAGCACCCCGGCGCGAACAAACAAGCTTTTTTCTTCTCAACCCCCGCCCAACGAAACATTGAACCGCTGCTGAAAATTCAAACCGCTTTTGTCAACCGCTTGTTAGATTTCAGTTTGCAACATGATCATGTGTTGTATTGTATTGATAACGAAACCCGCGCCGAACCGGCTTGGGGACGTCACTGGGCCAAGCTCATTCAGAGCCGAGCGGCCGCGGTGGAAAAAACGGTGCCCGTGACTGAAATGTGGGATGACTGGGATCTGACCGCAGCGACTCACCGAGAAACGTTTGATCATCCAGAGTTATATAGTTTTGTCGACATCAGCCAAAATAATCACAACAGCGGTTGGCAGCACTGGGAACGGGCTCAGTTTGTGCGGCAACTGCTGAGCGATACTCCGCGGCCAATCAACACCACGAAAACCTACGGCGCCGACGGCAACAAATTTGGGCACACCAACCAAGACGCGATAGAGCGCTTTTGGCGACACCTGTTGGGCGGAGTCGCTGCGGTTCGCTTTCATCGCCCCGACTCGGGGTTGGGCATTAACGATCAAGCGGTTCACTGTATTCGTGCGGCGCGACGCGTCGAGGCTGCGGTGCCATTTTGGAATTTAACGCCAGCCATCGATATTTTGACCGATCGCGAAGCGAATGAGGCGTACGCGGCAGCGACCGTTGACCGCGCCACAATCGTCGCCTTCTTCCCCCGTCAGCAAACTTTGGCGAGCGTCGGATTGGTCGACTCGCTGGCAAAGCACAGATGGCAAATTGTGTGGGTTGATGTCGATCGTGGCAATTCCACAAAGCAACAACACGTCGATCCGCAGACCGCGATTGTGCCACCGGCGGATGGCAATTTTGTGGCGATCATGAAGCGACTCGACGCCACCATGCTCGGTGGCGAAGTCATGAAAGTTCGCGGCGCGGCTAACGACCAAGAGTGGACCGGTTTTGTCTGTTTGCCTGCGCCAGAACTACGAAAGTCGCCACAGCCTTGGGTGATGTACGCGCCGACGCTATTGCCAAATTATCCGGACGAACACGAGCGTTGGTTACATGGTCAATTATTAGCAGCGGGCATTGCGATCGCCGGCGTTGATGTTGGCGAAGCATATGGCAGCCCCCGCGGGGTGCTGGCGATGAACGCGCTGTACGACCAACTGACCACTCGCCGAGAGTTCAGCAAACGGGTCAGTCTGTTGGGGCGATCGCGTGGCGGTTTGTGGGTCAGCAGTTGGGCCGCTGAGAATCCAGATAAAGTCAGCGCGATTGCGGGCATCTATCCGGTCTTCGATCTAACCACTTATCCGGGCATTCCAGCCGCCGCGGCCGCTTACGATTTGACCGCCGCGGAGTTGCAAGCTGAGCTGAGCCAAGTAAACCCGATCGCCAAAGCGACCCGCTTGGCAGAGCAGGCAATTCCCTGTTTCATCATTCACGGCAACGAGGATGCGGTGGTGCCGATCGAGCCTAACTCGCTGGCCCTGCAGCGGCTTTATCAAACAGCTGGTCAAGCTGCCGCCATCGAAGTCTTGCCGATCGCCGGGCAAGGACATAACTATTGGCCCGGTTTCTTTCGCTGTCAACAACTTGTCGATTTCCTCATCGAGCATAGCCAAGAAGAGTAACGGTTAGCGGTTTTGGTGCTAGCCACCGTTTTGTTCGCTTCAAGAACGGACAAAAACCGCAAGTTGCGTTGGCTGGCCCAGCCCGGGTACCGCTTCGCCGATCCCGCGCAGCGTCACCGAGTAACCATTGCGGCTGGCAACTCCATTCACCCAACGGCCAAATTTCTGGCAATCCCATTCAAACAAATGGTCCGCCGCACGGCGCTGGTTGGAGGATAATCCATACACTTCGTTGTAGCCGGCGTTGGGCGTTGTCATCAGCACCGCACCGGGGCGGTAGCAGGCAAAGACCGCCCGCTCTACGCGACTGAGGTTCCCCGGAGCGACATGCTCAATCGTTTCCACCATGGTGCAAGCGTCGAAGCCGCTGACTTCGAGTTTGGGATCATCGTAAGAACCGGCAATCACGCCCAGCTTGCGCCCCGAGTCGCCCAAGTAAGGTTCCAGCACCTCCCGGGCGTGCCACAAAGAATGCCCACAGACGTCAACACCCACGATCGATTTAAATTGCGGCTGTCCGACGAGTCGCTGGAGTAATTGTCCGGTCCCGCAGCCCAGGTCGAGCACCGATTCGGCTTTCAAATCGAGCAAGGTTTGCGTGATCACATCCAGCCGTTCGTCATGCAGTTCTGTTTTTAAGTTGCGTTCAACCATGGTTTGCGAAGTTTAAACCTCGGCCCATGTGGCACCACGAGCAACGTCCACTTTTAAGGGAACGCTCAACTCGGCAACTCCCGCCATCTCTTCGCGAACAAGCGTCTCCAAGTTGTCGATCGCGTGGGGATCGACCTCGAATAACAACTCATCGTGAATCTGCAGCAAGAGCCGAGCGGGTAAGTCCGAACTGCGGAGGCGATGGTAGACGTTGAGCATCGCTTGTTTGATCAAGTCGGCCGCCGAACCTTGAATGACCGTGTTGACGGCAATCCGTTCCGCTTCGGTTAATGATCGCATTTTGCTAACATCCAGCTCGCGAAAATCACGCACTCCTTGCACGGCTCGGCGGCGCCCCAACATGGTCTTCACCGATTGATCGCGGCGGCAGGCAATCAGCGTCTCCAGCATGAATTGTTGCACGCCCGGATAGCGCTGGAAGTAGAGTTCGATGTAAGCGGCCGCTTGATCTTTCGGAATGCCCAAGGTGCGTGCCAACCCAAAAGCACTTTGTCCATAGACGATGCCAAAATTAATCGTCTTGGCCATTCGCCGCATCTCATCGGTAACCGCTTGCTCCTCAACACCGTGTACTTCAGCCGCCACGCGGCGGTGAATGTCGGCGTCATCGCGGTAAGCTTGCAGAAGCGCCGGGTCGCCGCTGTAGTGGGCCAGCACGCGCAATTCAATTTGCGAATAATCGGCCCCCAGCAATAACCAACTGGGATCTTGGGCGCGAAAAGCGCTGCGAATTGCCTTCCCCGCTTCGTTCCGCACGGGAATATTCTGCAGGTTGGGTTCGCTGCTGCTGAGCCGACCGGTGGCAGCCACATCTTGCCGAAAGGATGTATGAATCCGTCCCGTTTTTTCACATACCAACTGAGGCAAGGCGTC
>CAZHTX010000543.1:2472-3960 GCA_964535475.1 uncultured Pirellulaceae bacterium | reverse complement strand
CGCACCGGTGGCAACGCAAGCATCCATCCCACGTTTTGAGTCGGTGCTCGACGCGCCGGCCGTGGTCCGCGAGGGCATTACCTGTGTGGCTTGTCATCGCGTCGTGGAATCTTATGGCAAAACGCACGGGCATCGCCGCATTGAACCGGGCGATATTTATCAACCGGTGGTCGGCGGTGGTGACGGTGCGGGGGTCCGCGAAGCAATCGCCCAGAAAGACAAGCTGAAACTAAAATTGGATGCCAGCGATACCGGGCCTGGTCAAGCGATGCATAACGGTTCGATTCAATTCGAGACGATTTCGCGCAGCGATTTTTGTTTATCGTGTCATCAAGTTGCCGTGCATCCCGGGATTTGGTTAGAGGTGGTGTATTCACAATACAATGCCAGCCCGGCTCGCAAACGCGGCATTACTTGCCAGCAGTGTCATTTCGGCGCCGTGCCTGGTAAAGCGGATGGGTATGAGTGTTTCCCCATTGCCGAGATCAATGGCAAACCATTCGGCGAACCGAGGAAGTACTCCAATCACATGGCCTGGGGCCCTGGTTATTCGATCGCCCATCCAGGCTTGTTCCCGGTTGACGAAAAAGGAGAGCGTTGGAGTCCGCGGGAATGGCTGCGTTTCGATTGGCAAGCGGGCTGGGGAACCAAAGCTTTTGAGAGGGCTGTCTATGATCTGGAGGGGGCACAACCGGGCGCTGCCCCCCACTTCCCACCTCCTTGGGACAATGCCGATGAACGCCGGGATGCCCGCGGAGTCATTGATAAACGTCTCGAGTCGCTGGCCCGAGCTCGCGCCGGTTCGATCGCGGCAATGGAAGCGGGCGCTGACATCACAGGACCTTTCATTAGCCAAGCCAGCGTTGGAAAACCGTTAGCATTCCACTACGTGGTGCACAATCGCAGCGATGGCCACAATTTGCCCACCGGGTCGCTGGGCGCCCAACCGCAGGTCTGGTTGAACGTGGCTCTGGTGAACCCACTGGGACAGACCGTCTGGGAGACAGGTTATCTCGACACTCAAGGCGACTTGGCGGATATGAATTCCGAGGATGTTGCCAAAGGCATCGTGCCGCGTGATTCGCAGCTGTTCAATCTGCAAACCAAATTCCTGATTACTAACGTCAAGGGAACCGATCGCGAGTTGCCGCTACCGGTGAATATCGACGTTGATCAAATTCCCTTTTTTCGCCCAGCCAATGTTCCGGTGAGCGTGCTGAACCATCCACAGTTCATTCGCATGGAAGCGCATTCGATTCCTGCGCTCGATCATCGTCAAGCAAAGTATCGAGTACCCGCAGGGCTGATCACGATGCCGGGCCAATATCGTCTCGATGTGAGACTCCGCAGCCGGGTCGAACCCTCCTACTTTATGCGATTCGTCGGTTCCACAGCGGAGATGATTAATCGTATGAACCATCAAATATTAGATATTCACCCAAAATCATATCATTTTATTGTCCAGTAGGTTTAGTTAGCAGTTTTGGC
>CAZHTX010000543.1:0-2372 GCA_964535475.1 uncultured Pirellulaceae bacterium | reverse complement strand
TAGCGGTTTTGGCGCTAGCCACCGTTGGTTAGCGGTTTTGGCGCTAGCCACCGTTTTATTGCTGAGGATTTGTTCGGTTCAAGGCGAGAACCGCGGCTAGCGCCATCGCGGCTAACGAGAACCGCGGCTAGCGCCATCGCGGCTAACGGGAACCGCGGCTAACGCCATCGCGGCTAACGGGAACCGCGGCTAACGAAAATGTGCGAAGAAAGTTTGCTCAAGGCAACCACTTAGAACTATGTGTGAACATCAGCCGTCTACCGACTCCTCCCCTGCAAGCTCGCTGGCATTGCCCCAGCGTTCGGCGGTGATCGTGCGCGACGGTGACGAGGGACATGGCGTTAGGCGATTTCCGCCAAGGCGAACAGCGAGTCAGAAACGGAGGCGGCTGTTGCGACTAGGGATGTTGCTGGGGATTGGCACGTGTTGCCTGTGGCGAGGCGGGCCGCCGTCTAACGCGCAAGAGCCACCAGCATGGTTCGTCGAGCAATACCCGGATGCAAAGACCTCTCCGAGCCCACCTTGGCAGCCCGCCGCAACGGTCTATCCCAACTCGCCAAACCAACTCGGCTCGCCAAACCAACTCGGCTTGCCGGTACAGCCGCGCCAGTTGCCCCCAGTCCAAGTGCTGCCCCCAGTCCAAGCGTTACCGGCAAACCAAGCGTTACCGGCAGTCAAGCCGCTGCCTCCAATCAAGCCATTGGATACCGTTCAGTTTGATAGCGTGTTGCCGATGAGCAGGGCGATGGGTTTCGCCCCCACGACGACCATTTTGGAGGCGAATTGGAATTCGGTCGCTAATGGGGTCGAAGTGTACGACGACCGTTATCCCGTTCCGGTGGAACGCCCTTGGATTGAATGGGGCCGACCTTTTTATGGCGACGGGATGTTGCCGCCAGGTGGCACCATTTTCAGTAAATTCAACCTCACGCATCCATCGTTTTATCTTTACGGTGACTACCGAATGGGAGTCGGTTCGGGAAGAAACGAGTTGGGAAGAGCCGACAATCTGGCAGCTCGATTGAATCTGGAAATGGATTTGGCGATCACCTCAACGGAGCGTTTTCACGCTTTCGTGGGGCCTCTCAATAACGTTGGCCAGTTTTCTCAAGTTGGATTGCAAGATGGCAGGCTCGAGTTTGAACCGGTATTCAATCCGAACCTGGTGACGGGGTTCTTTGAAGGCGATTTAGGATACATGCTGGGCGGGATCTCGGACGTTCCCGCGGAGTTCGATTTGCCGATCGCGGCTGGCTTAATTCCGCTGTTCTACCAAAACGGTATTTGGATGGACGATGCGGTCACCGGTGTCGCCGTCGCGCAGAATGCCAAGCACAGCAGGCTGTTAAAGTGGTCGAACTTTGACGCGACGGCGTTTGCGATTTTTGACGAGTTGAACAGTCCCGCTTTTGGACAGGACAATCACGCTGGTCAAGCGCTGGGGACTGCCTGGTTTATTGAAGCCTACGGCGGTTACATTGAGACTGGATACGCTTATGTTTACGATCGCATGAGGCAGGGCCGCACCTATCATAACGCCACCATCTCTTTCACTCGCCGCTATTTCGATCGCATTGGCAACAGCGTGCGGTTAATCGTGAATGCTGGCCAGCAACTGGAGAAAGCCGATCGCACCGCCGATGGTGGTGTGTTGCTGGTCGAAAGCAACTGGATCACAGCTTCCCCGCTGACCTTTGTTCCCTATTGCAATTTATTTTACGGCTGGGGCCGTCCGCAATCGCTGGCTCGCAATGGGTTGGCGGGGGGGATTTTGCGAAATGTGGGAATTAACTTTGAGACTGATGGTCTGAATGGATTCCCCACGCTCGACCCGACCGCAATCAACACTTTTGGCGGTGCGATCGGCGTCAATTTAATCGGCGCGTCGCTGGAACGACAACTGGTATTGGAAGCGGCAATCGTCCAAGCATATGGAGCTGCGGCCAACCGTGTCACGTTGGGAAACCAGTACGGTCTCGGTGCGCGATATCAAATGCCGTTGTCGCATCGCACGATATTGAGGCTCGATACCATGATGGGCTGGCGTGAACACGATCGTAACGTTTATGGTGGTCGTGTTGAATTTCGTTACAAGTTCTAACTGCTGTTTCACTCGGCACCCCCGACCGCTTGAGCACCTTTGGGGCGTTTGATGATCGACGCCCTGCCTACTCATCCTGCGGAATACCGTGAAAAGCCACCTTTTGCACATCGGGATTATTTTTCCCGTGCTACCATTTTTTGAATGACGTCAAGTAGGTTATTTCCCGACAGCACCTTACCTGACGTTTAGAACCTGTCCGAAAACCCAAAGTAACCGCGGCTCAAAAAAACCGCGGCTAGCGCCAAAGCGGCTAACACCAAAGCGGCTA
>CAZHTX010000542.1:0-3983 GCA_964535475.1 uncultured Pirellulaceae bacterium | reverse complement strand
ACCAGTTTTAGTGCCTTCGTTCATCGCTCGTAGTCAACCAACAGTTTGAGTGAATAGGTAAGTTGCCGGATCAAACTTAGCGCAACCGCGCCTTGGTGATGCTGTCTCGTTCCCGCAGGCGGCGGGATGAAAACACAACCACGCCAACGATCAATGGCGGGATACAGGGGAGTGTCACAGCCAGGGCTTTGACCAAGTTCTGAATCTGCACCACATCCATATCCGCCTCGCGACGAATCACTTGGATTTGATTATTCATCTCCCGTTCAAACTTTTCTTTCTGAACCGTCTTGGCTCGCTGCAATGCGGCCTCCTTCATTTGCGACTCTTGCACTAGCAGTTGGATTTGCGAGCGGTCAATGTTGCCGCTCTCAGCCTGCTTGCGCAAGTCGTCCATTTTCTTCTGCAATTTTGCCAACTGCTCGTCGCTCTCTTCATTGAACTTGCGAGTTTCCTCGTCGAAAGCGTCTTGGAATTCTTGCCGTGACTCAATCACTTTGCGATTCGCCACTTCCTTGACTTCCTCGATCAATCGCAACGAGCTGTAAACTGGTTGGTGCTTGCGAATCTCCAAAAACGCCAGTTCGCCGGTTAGCCAGTCGATCGTGTTGAGCAGAAAAGTCACGTTTTGAAATTGAAAACGTGTTTCGACTTGATTCGGATCGGCCCGCAATTGCAAAAAGTCAGGCAACATCAAATCGACGTCGGCGACGTAAACAGCTCTCACACCGGTCGCTTTCTTGTCCGTGTCTGTGTCCGCATCGGCTGATGCCGCGGCAGGCCCTTCGATCGCCATCGCCATCGCCTGGAAACCTTCGCTGTCGCCAATTTCGGTTTTGAGAATGGTCGCCGCATCGGGCGAGGATAATGCCGAACGAGCTTTCAAGTAGGAAATTTTGCCCGCCGAGGCACCGGTCTTGAGCAAAGGCGTGTGCTGCAGTGGCGAATTTTCTTTCGCCGCCACCGCACCGCCGGCCAGCATGAGGATTTGACGCAATCCCGAAGTGATCGGATTCTCTTCGCTCAACGAATCCTCAGCGCCTGGAGATTGTTCGTCAATAAAGGCCCACAGTTCATTAGCCCCCATCGACAAATCGGGATATGGATTGTGAATCTGCCAAACCAAATCGGGTGCCAACATCCCCATCGCACCGGGGCTGCCGGGAATGTCCAAACCGAGCGCGTCCCACAGCTGAATCATATCCCCCTTGGGTTGCGGGCCACCGCCGCCGCCGCCGAACATTCCGCCGGGGGCCTGTTTGGGGTCGCCGGTTGGAGTTAAGCCACCCCAGGTTCCCGCGTAGGGAAATGGATCTTCGAAGATCGCTACGGGAATACCCGCTTTGACCGCTTCGACTAATTGGTTGAACCGTTCGGGCGGCATCGACGAAGGCTGGACAGCCAACAGCGCATCAAACTGGCCGGGCGTTACCGGGCTGGCAAAGTCAACCGCTTCGACCTCGTATTGCTTTTCCAATTCGCTAACGATTGGATGCTTGGGCGTTTGTCGCGGCGACATTCCGTTCATCGTAAACCCGCCCATCAACTGAGCGTCGGTCTCCACGATTCCAATCCGCTTTCGCTGGCCTTTGGCAACGGTATCGATGGAGCGAACAAGCTCGTACTCCACAGGAATCCCATATTCAAAAATCGGGATCGTAACTTTCTGCAAACCGCTGCGAATCGCCGCACCGAGGATTAGACGCTTTTGTTGGAAACTGCCTTTCTCGCGAACCATCCGCTGAACCGGTACGATGCCAAATCGCTCTTCAGCCAACGTCGCTTCCTCGCTGAACAACTCAATGTCTTCATGCAACCGAACTTCGATCGCACGGCCACCTTTGTTGGCTTCGCTCTCAAATTCCTTGAGCAAGTTAACCAGCTCGTAACGAGCCTGGGCGTACTGCTCCGGAATGCTCTCGCTGATAAAAGCATCGATCTTGATCGGACGCTCGGGATCGAGGTCGCGAATTAACTGTTTTGTTTCAGGAGCCAAGGAGCTGACTTGGCCCTCGGTGGTGTCTACGCGAATCACGTCCCAGTTGCGAGCCAGCACCACGGAACCACCGGCAAAGACAACCAAAGCAGCGGTCCGCGCTAGGTAATGCCAAGCCATCGAATTGCCATCCTTACCTCCCGTCCAGTGCCGGCGGCCGATCAACACCATGCACACGTACAAGGCGATCACCGCGGCCAAAACAAAATAAGTCACTGAGGAGAGGCTGATGACTCCACGGCCAAAGTCATCGAACGAGCGGTTCAGCCCTGAGGCTCGCAGAAAAGCCGCGATCTTTTCATTGGGGACGATCGACTGGGCTAAAGAAGCGAAGGCCAACGGGGCGTTAAACAACGACCCCAAAATAAAGCCGACGGTCAAATTTCCCGTGAGGAACGAAGCGACCATACCGATCGCCAACATTGTCAAACCGATAAACCAATAACCCAAATAGGAAGAAAAAATCAGCCCCGTATCGACATCACCGCGGGTCAGCACGGCCAAAGTGATGAACGTCGACAGCTGGGAAAAGAGCAGCGAGGCGGTGAAAATCCCCGCAGCGGCCATGTATTTGCCGATCACGATGTCAAAATCGTCGGCTGGCAAAGTCAGCAACAGCTCGTCGGTACCTTGGCGTTTTTCTTCCGCCCAAATGCTCATCGTGATCGCTGGAATGAAGACCAACATGATCAGGGGAAACCACTGATTGAGCTGGTCGAGCGTGGCCAAGTTCTGATTAAAGAACTCGTACGGCCAGAAAGCGGCGACGGAGGTCAAGAAGACGAAAATACAGAGAAAAACATACCCCGTGGGGTTGCTGAAATAGCCGACAAAGTTGCGACGCATGACAGCGTAAGCTGCCCGTTTCGTGGTGGAGAGCAACGCTGCGATCAGCGCCAACCCCAACAGAAAGATCGCGTCGACGAACAACAAAATCAGCAGCACAAAAAGAATCGATTGACTCATGGCTGGGACTGTACCGGTGAATTAAGAGTGTACGTTGGGCAAAAATGAAGCTGATGAATCGAATTGACGCCTGCCAATTGGCAAACGTAACTGGCAAACGCTCACTCAAGGAGTGGCGGCGGGCTTGCCACCCGCGCCAGAGCTGGTGAGGTTATGGAAGGCGTCGTCCAGGTCGTTCCCCCGCTCGCGGAGCCCTTCCACCGAACCGTCGTAAACCAGCTGGCCTTCGTTGATCATGACCACGCGGTCCGCCATCGCTTCCACTTCCTGCAAGATGTGGGTGGACAGCAAAATTGTCTTTGTTTCGCTCAACCGCCGCATGGTCTTCCGCACTTCACGAATTTGATTAGGGTCCAAACCGGCCGTCGGTTCGTCCATGATCAATACGTCGGGCTCGTGCAACAACGCCTGGGCCATCCCCACCCGCTGCTTAAAACCCTTGGACAGTTTGCTGGTGGCTTTGTACATGACGGTCGAAAGGTCACAAATTTCGACCACCGCCTCAATCCGCTCCCGTTTGTACTTGGCGGACAGGCCGCGGGCATCGGCAAAGAAATCGAGCATCCCGGCGGGGGTCATTTCCGGATAAAGAGGGCCGTTTTCGGGAAGATAGCCCAGCATGCCGCTGCCAGCGATGCGGTCGTCCAGCATGTCGTGACCCGCTATTTTTGCTCGCCCCTCAGAAGGTGCGATATAACCGGTCAACATTTTCATGGTGGTGCTTTTTCCAGCACCGTTGGGGCCTAGAAAAGCGACCAATTCCCCTTCGTTGACCGTGAAGGTCACGTCGCGAGTTGCCGCAAATGGCCCGTAGAACTTACTCAGGCCAATGGCTTCAATCATTGGCCGCCGAGCATCGGTCTTGTTGATCATGTGCGTCGAATGTCCGAGGCGAGGTTGCAAAATAAAGCGTAACGGGAAAGCGAGTTCAGCGAGCAGCCCGCCCGCGAGGCGAGGTCTGAAGGAATCCCACTCCGCACAATATAGCGGCCAACTCGATTCTCTCAACGCCGTATTACGT
>CAZHTX010000541.1:0-4002 GCA_964535475.1 uncultured Pirellulaceae bacterium | reverse complement strand
TCTCGGTGGTGAATTCCACCGGCACGGTGAAGCCCGTTTCCCAAGTCACCGTCGGTTCTTTTGTGTCGGGGCCGATCGCTGAGTTGTTTGTGGAATTCAACCAGCAAGTCGATGCGGGTGAGGTGTTGGCGAAGATTGATCCGCGGCTCTACGAAGCGAGCGTGGCGCGCGATCAAGCGAATTTGGCGACGCGCAAAGCTGAAATCGAACGAATCAAGGCCGACTTGCAGTTGGCCACCAACGAGGAGCGTCGAGCCAGCAAGCTGTTGTCGCAAAGCCAGAGCTATCTCTCGGAATCAGAATTCGACCGATTGCATTTTAATCGCAAGTCACTCGAAGCCCAATTGCGAATTTCAGAAGCGGCTGTGGCTGAGGCGACTGCCAATCTGCAAACTTCTCAAGCGAATTTAGAGTACTGTTCCATTCGGGCTCCCGTGAAAGGGACTGTCATTGATCGCAAAATCGATCCCGGTCAAACATTGGCGGCTCAATTTCAGACTCCCGAATTATTCATTATCGCCCCCGATATGCAAAAAGAAATGCATGTATTTGCCTCGGTGGATGAAGCCGACATTGGTCTGATTCGGGCCGCGCTGGAGGCGGGGAAATTGGTCGAGTTCACGGTCGACGCCTATCCGGATGAATTGTTCACGGGGAAAATCTGGCAAGTGCGTCAAAGCAGCACCGTGGTGCAAAACGTGGTCACTTATCCGGTAATCGTATCAGCCAGTAACGAAGAACTGAAGTTGATGCCCGGGATGACGGCCAATCTATCATTCGAAGTCGACTCCCGCGATTTGGTGTTGAGGGTGCCCAACTCGGCGCTGAGATTTTACCCGGACAGAGAGCTGGTGCATCCCGACGACCAACGCGTGCTCGATGGCGACGGTTTGGGGGAGGATGCGGAAGGTCTCGCCGACGCCGACGTCCAACAGAATGCCGCGGTGCAGATGCCGGCCGGTCGGCTAGCAGCCCAAGTAAGCGAAGCGGCCACCAGACATGTTTGGTATGAAGAGGATGGTTTGCTACGAGCGATCGAGGTGAAAACGGGGATCAGTGATTATCGTTACACCGAAGTGCTCGCCGGTGATTTAGCCGTCGGTCAATCCTTAGTCATTGGGGTTAAACCGAAAACTTAAATCGAAAAGCCCAACGCTGGAAGGGAAGTCAGGAGCCGTTGACCTGTCGGCAGTTGGCGTTGGAAAGTGCCGCGATGCTGGTCCAATTGTGTTGGCTGGATTGGTTTTCTGGTAGCAATTGTTTGTTGATTTCATGAATTCATTTGCCGAGTAATCCGCCTTGACGTTTTTAATTTCCATCCGCATCGCGCTTCGCTCATTGGCTGGCAACAAGCTCCGCGCGATTTTGACAGTGTTGGGGATTGTGATTGGAATTGCCGCGGTGACCGCGATGGTTTCGATTGGGCAAAGTGCGACGCAACTGGTCCAGCAGCAGTTTAACGCGTTGGGCACTAACGTGATCGTGATTTTGCCCGAGGCGGTGCAGAACGGTGGAGTGCGAGGAGGGCCCGCCTTAACGTTGACGGCGGGCGATTCTGAGGCGATGGTCGAGGAATGCCCAAGTGTCTTGGCGTCGTCACCGCTGGTCGGTGCCGGCGGGCAACTGATTTATGGCAATAGCAATTGGAGTCCACGTGAAATGTTTGGCGTGGGGCCACAATATTTGACCGTCCGCAACAGCCAGGTTTCCCGGGGGGGATTCTTCACCGAGCGTGATATCACCAGTGCTGCCAAAGTGTGTGTGATTGGCCAAACTGTGGTCGCTAAGTTGTTCCAAACGACCAATCCGATCAACGAGAAAATTCGCATCAACAATATCCCGATGCGGGTCATTGGCGTCTTGGAGGAAAAGGGAGCAAACATGGTTGGCGAGGATCAAGATGACGTGGTGCTGTTACCTTATACAACGGTTCGCAAACGCTTACAGGGTTCGGGCTTTGATAACGTTGACGCGATCATGGCTTCGGCTCGTTCCAGCGAACGGATGAACGAGGCGACCGCCATGATCGAGCAATTGCTCGCCGATCGCCACCAGATTCGCCCCGGAGAAGCGGCCGATTTTCAAGTACAAAACATGACTGAGATTGCCGACATTGTCAGCGTTGTCACGACCGCGCTGACGATGATGCTGGCTTCCATCGCGGGCATTTCATTGCTGGTCGGTGGTGTTGGAATCATGAATATTATGTTGGTCTCGGTCACTGAGCGGACGCGTGAAATTGGGATTCGCATGGCGCTCGGCGCCCGCTCGCGTGACATCCTGCGGCAATTTCTGATCGAATCGGCATTGTTAAGTGCCGTGGGGGGCGCTATCGGCTTCACGATTGGCGTTGGCGGCTCAGTCGGTGTCACTATGTTAATCAATCATTTCAGCAGCGGGTCCGACTGGCCGATCGTGGTCTCTTTGCCGGCCGCCGGATTAGCCGTGGGGTTCGCATCGGTGGTCGGTATTTTCTTCGGTTACTATCCAGCCCTGCGAGCGAGCAAGATGAGCCCCATCGAGGCGTTGCGACACGAGTAGATAAATGCCGCCAGTTACTGCTCTCAGGCCTTTTTTCCCTTTCGCTGCCGCAACAGTGATTATCATGGGGGCGGTTGCGCAACAGACTGCTTTTCTGGAAGGGCTGAACTCATGAGATATTCGCTTGGAATCTTTGGCCTACTGGTCGGAGCCGTGGTGTGTGCCCCGGTCAACGCCCAGTTTTCGCCTCGTGGCGGCTTCAGCTTGCGGAGTCCGCTGTTGGATATTGATGTCGGCCCGATGGTCGGGATGCGATTTCCTGGGCCCGGCTTGGGGTTTGCCAGCGGACGGTTTCCCGTTCCCGCTTATCCACCGCAATTTGCCGGTCCAGCTGGCTTTCCGCTGCCATTGCCCGGGTATTTGCCACCGTTGCCAGGCGATTTCCTGCCCCCCGGCTACGCGGTGCCCCGAGGTTTTCGGCCTGCTTACGCGGACAGTCGCAGAGGTTTTGGACGGGTCGATGTTTTTGTACCCGGTCCCAGCGCGTTGGGTTCGGTCGTGCCTATTCGACCCTACGATCCGCTGGAAAGTCGGCCCCCCGCACCCGCTTTCGATGTTCCCGATTACGACCAAGTCTTTCCAGGACAAGCCAATTCTCAACAGGCCGATTCCCAACAAGCTGACTCCCAAAGCCGCAAACCGCCAGCTGGCCAGCCACCCGTAACGGGCGGCCCGGCTGGCTCGCAGCCCGCCGAACTGCTAACTCAGCTGGCCCGATTGCAACAGGCACTCGGTACTGATCAGGAGGCGGAAGCCTGGAGTGAGTATTTGCAAATCGAGAAACTGCAGCAACTCGCTCGGCGATTGTCTGGCAGCCAGCGGCTCGACGCGCTGACCGGCAACACGGCGATCGCCAAAGAAGCAGCCGATTTCGTCGTGCCGTTCGATGCGGTAGTCGCTTCCGAAGGCCTCGATTGGCTCAGCTCGGAGCCCAGCTTTCAAAGCGTGCGTCGGACGCTGCGTCGGCTGGCTGGCGAGCAACTGGGCGAATTTGAAAACGAAGATTGGCAAACGCCAGAGCCCGCGCCCGAAGCAATGGAAGAATTGCCCGCCCCAGCGCCGGATCGTGGAGCTGCACCGGATCGTGGAGCTGCACCGGCTGTCAAACGCGTGTATCGTGGAGAGGCTTGAGGGGATTTCATTTTTTCATCTTGAACGAAGGCATCGTGCGTGGCTGCTCCGCATTCGACGGTTTCCCGTCGCTCAGTAATCGGGTTAATGGCTGGTTTGGGGTTGGCTTCGACCCCTTTTTCTCGAGCTTTAGCCGTCGAAGCGGAGCGCGGCAAAGTGGACGCCGCAGCGATCGCTCAGGCGGAATGGATCAGCGGCATCACGCTCGAGCCGGAGCAGCGAGAAGGGCTCGTCCGCTCCCTGGAACGATTGCAAGCTGAGCTGGAGCAAATTCGGGCCGTCAAGATTGACGCTGACGTCAGCCCCTCGCAACACTTTATGAACTGGAGT
>CAZHTX010000540.1:0-4005 GCA_964535475.1 uncultured Pirellulaceae bacterium | reverse complement strand
TGTCCGTGGCATGACGATCGCCGCCCCAGCCTGTTGATCAATCAAGAACGTCAAACCTGGCGATGTTGGGTTTGCGACATTGGCGGCGATGTCTACAGCTATATTATGCGCCGCGACGGTGTCACGTTCCCCGAAGCCCTCCAGCTGCTCGGCGAACAAGCGGGCATTCCTGTCGACCAGTTGCGCGGCCAACATGCGGCCGAACCGGGCAGTAAAGATGACAAGGCGACGCTGCTGGCGGCGCTGCGCTGGGCCGTCGACCAATTCACCCGCTGCTTTGCCACCGCCCCCGAGGCGGCCGCCGCTCGCCAGTACGCCGAATCGCGGGGCATCACCCCAGATAGTATCGCAAAGTTTCAGATTGGTTACGCGCCCGAAAGCTGGGATTGGCTTTTGAAGCAAGCTGCCAAGGCTGGGTTTTCCGGTCCGGTCATGCACGCCTGCGGGCTGGCCGAAGCGCGAAAAACGGGGGAAGGCTACTATGACATGTTTCGCAATCGTTTGCTGTTTCCCATTTTTGACTTGCCGGGACGACCAATTGCCCTCGGTGGACGCGTCTTGCCCGGTGGCGAGGGGCACGGCGGAAAATATATTAACGGTCGTGAAACGCTGCTGTTCTCCAAGTCCAAACAGTTGTATGGATTGAACTGGGCGCGGGAAGCGATTGGCAAGCAAAATCAAGTCTTGGTGATGGAAGGCTACACCGACGTGCTGGCCGCCAACCAAGCGGGCATTGAGACAGCAGTCGCCGTCCTGGGGACCGCCCTTGGGCCACATCATATTCGCATTCTCAAGCGGTTTGTTGATTCCGTGGTGCTGGTGCTCGACGGCGACCAGGCGGGCCAGCGGCGAGCCGACGAGGTGCTGGAGTTGTTCGTGGGGGCCGATGTCGATCTCCGCGTGCTCACCCTGCCAGATGGACTCGATCCGGCCGATTTTCTCGACCAACATGGAGTCGCCGCCTTTAATCAAGCGGTCGCCGAGGCCCCCGATGCTATCGACCATAAGCTCCAGCGTTTGATCGCGGGGGTTGACTTGATTCAGGACACGCATCGCGCCACCAAAGCGTTGGAAACCGTTCTCGGCGTCTTGGCCAAGGGCCCCACCGACAAGACCGATTTGCGCCTTCAGCAGACTCTGGTCCGTTTGGGACGCACGTTTACCGTTCCCGTGGAGACGCTCGAGCAGCGTTTGCGGGAGATTCGCCAAAGTCAGCGACGGTATCAGACGCCAGCCCAGCGGCGAGCGGCCAACAGCCCGCAGCCAGAAGCTGAAAACAATCCTTCTCATGCCGGAGAACCAACTGTCCAGCACGGTCGTGTTGGAATTGAAAATAATTTTGTCGAACAAGTTGCGTATCAACCGGCCACGGACTCCATCCTGAGGCTCGACCGAGAACTTTTTGAAGCCTTGATCGAACGCCCTGATTTTGTGGCACTCGCGCTCGAATCCATCGATGAAAACTGGCTTTCCAGTAACAGCGCCCGTGAACTTTTGCGGGCCTACCAGTCTCAAGAATTTGCCGGTCTATCGCTCGATGTTCGCGACCTCATGTTGACTATTGAAAATGAAACGTTAAAAAATCAGTTAGTCGCCATGGACAGCCGGGTGCAGGAAAAATCTGGTGCCGCGACGCAATCACCCGAAATGCGTTTTAGTTCGATCCTAGAACGTTATCGGGCATTTCAAGTTCAAGCAGAAACGCGCCAACGCCTGGCACAACTCGACCAAGGAGCGGTCCCCGAGGATGTACAACTGGATGTGCTGGGTGAACTCTTCGCCGCGCAGCGTCTACGTCACGGAATGACCGGTCAACCCGACCAAGATTGACGAACCATTGATCCACACCGCGAATTGGCACCGCGAATTGGCACCGCGAATTGACGTCGCGAGTTGGCACCGCGAATTGACGTCGCGAATAAATATCGCCAACTTAACTTCGCCAATAAATAAGACTGAACGACCGAGAGAGATTTCAAAACGGATTTTGGAATTTGTGAACTGACAACTTGTGACGTGTCCGCAGCGTCTCCGGAAAGTCATTTCGCAAGCTTTTTACCCTCCCCAATGCTGGGCACCGCATCACGATTATTGTTCGCGATGCTGTGACTGGTGACAAAAAAGGATGTTTGTCATGGACCCGATGACACAGAATCTTAATCAGCTGATTTCCCTCGGTGCGAAACGTGGGTTTCTCACCTACGACGAGGTTAACACCTATCTTCCCGATGAGGATGTTAGCCCCGAAAAGCTGGACGACCTGTTTCAAGCCATCGAATCGCGTGGCATCGAGCTGGTGGAAACGCCGCCTGGCGAGCCGATCAAGCACGTGCAGCGCAACGCCGACTTCGGTGACCTCGTCTCTGCCGACTTGCCCAAGCCCAGTGACGATCCCATTCGGATGTATCTCAGTCAGATGGCTGATATCCCGTTGCTGACTCGTGATGAAGAGATTTCCTTAGCCAAGAAAATCGAAGTCACTCGTCGCCAGTTTCGGCGAGCGATTTTGGAGAATGACTTTGCCATGCGAGCCACGGTGGAAACGCTCGGCAAAGTGCATCGCGGTGAATTGCCTTTCGATCGCACGATCAAGGTTTCTTTGACCGAGCGTTTGACCAAAGAGCAGGTCAGCGGCCGCATGCCACATAACTTGCGCACCGTTGACGTGCTGCTTCAGCAAAATGTTTTTGATTTTGAGTTGTTGGTGCGACGGGGAACAGCACCGGCCGAACGGACCGCCGCGCGAAAACGCTTTTTGCGCCGCCGCCGCAAGGCATTGCAGTTGGTCGAGGAAATGTCGTTGCGCAGCCGCCGTGTGCAGCCGCTGATGAGGCAGTTGAGCAACATCTCCAAGCGGATGGATTTTATTAAATCGCGGCTGGAACAACTGGGCAATGACGCGGTCAGCCAAGACGAACGTGCCGATCTCAAGCAGGAGCTTCGCGAGCTCATCATGTTGACTCGCGAGAGTCCGACCAGCCTGCGTCAGCGTTGTCAAAAATTCAATCGTTATTTCGAAGCTCACGAAGCGGTCAAGCGGCAGTTAAGCAGCGCCAATTTACGATTGGTTGTTTCGATCGCGAAAAAGTATCGCAACCGAGGTTTATCTTTCTTGGACTTAATTCAGGAAGGCAACACGGGACTGATGCGAGCGGTTGATAAATACGAATATCGTCGCGGATTTAAGTTCAGCACCTACGCGACTTGGTGGATTCGCCAAGCGATCACGCGAGCGATTGCCGACCAAGCGAGAACCATCCGGATCCCCGTGCACATGATTGACGTGCTCAGCAAACTACGTCAGGTGCAAAAGAAGCTCACGCAAGAGTTGCGCCGCGAACCGACCTTTGAAGAGATCTCCGCCCACAGCGAAGTCTCGGTTGAGGAAGTTCGCCGCGTGCTCGACATCGGTCGTCATCCGGTCAGCCTCGATCGCCCCGTCGGTGAGGGCGAAGATAGCAGTTTCGGTGAGTTCATCGAGGATGACGACAGTGACAATCCAGTTCGCAGCGCCAGCAACGGCATTCTTCGCGAGAAGATTGACGACATGCTCAAGACGCTGACCTTCCGTGAGCGTCAAATTATTCGCTTGCGATATGGCCTCGTTGATGGTTACAGCTATACGCTCGAAGAAGTGGGGCGGATCTTCAAGGTCACTCGGGAGCGTGTTCGTCAGATTGAGGCTAAGGCGGTCAAGAAACTGCAGAGTCCCAATCGGGCCGACCAGCTCGAAGGTTTCTTGAAGGCCGCTTAAGGGATTCAGCCCACTATTGCCCGCACGCTGTTTAGCTGTTGATTCATTTCCAGGGTCGCAGCTTCGACGGCTTGTTGCCACGCTGAATCAGCAAAGCGGGCGGCCAATTCGGGGCGGCGATGGGCAAAAATCAAATGGCGCGAACTATTGACGATCGCGCCCAGACCGCTGGAGTCAAACCCGGTCTTCACATCTTCGGCTGCTCCTCCTTGGGCCCCAAAACCTGGTATCAGCAGCCACGCCGAGGGCAT
>CAZHTX010000539.1:0-4019 GCA_964535475.1 uncultured Pirellulaceae bacterium | reverse complement strand
CCGCGGACATCTGGAAGCCTACGCCTCGGCCAGCGCCGTCGTGCAGCGCACCCGCGATGCCTTGCGAGCCGGAGGGGAATTAGCAAAAGGGAGCAAATTGGTCGGCATGCTCGGTGGTGATGATTCTGAATTGACAGCCAAGAAAGTCTACGAGGCGGCTGCCGACGACGATCCACTCGCACTGCAGATCATTGACGAGACTGCCGTCTGGCTGGGAGTTGGCATCACCAGCCTGGTTGCCACGCTCGACCCAGGTCTAGTGGTGCTCGGTGGGGCGATGGACTTTGGTGGCCCCGATTCACCCGTGGGCAGACGATTTGTCGAGGGAATTCGCGCTGAATTCTCTCAACGGACCTTTTCGAATGTGGCTGCGGGGACGACGATTGATTTCGCGTCGCTCGGTGGCGATGCCGGTTACCTGGGGGCAGCCGGTTACGCGCGGCGCGTGCTAATGTCCAAACCGACTTAAAACCAACCCAAACGATTTTTTTTCAGTCACTGATTCCCCTTCCTTCACTCCTTTCCTGACTTGGAAATTTATGCAGATCCGCAATTTCTGCATCATTGCACACATTGACCACGGCAAGAGCACGTTGGCAGATCGACTGCTGGAATTCACCGACACCGTTTCCAAACGGCAGATGAAAGAGCAGTTGCTGGACGATCTGGACCTGGAACGCCAGCGGGGTATCACAATCAAAGCCCGCGCCGTGGCCATGCATTACACGCTGGACGGTGAAACGTATGAAATCAACTTGATCGATACTCCCGGTCACGTCGATTTTCAATACGAAGTCTCCCGCTCGCTGGCTTGCTGCGAAGGCGCGCTGTTGGTCGTCGACGCTTTTCAAGGAGTCGAGGCCCAAACGGTGGCTAACGCTTTCAAAGCGATGGAGCACGATCTAACGATCATTCCGGTGATCAACAAAATCGACTTGGCCTACGCGCGGCCCGACGAAGTGGCCGAGGAAATGGAGCAATCGCTGGGGACCCCGGCTGAGGAAACGGTTCTCGTCAGCGCCAAAGCGGGGATCGGCATCCAAGAACTGATGCGAGCAATTGTCGAACGCATTCCGGCTCCCCAAGGAGACCCCAACGCGCCGCTGCAGGCCATGGTGTTCGATTCCAATTACGACGACTACCGCGGCGCCATCACCTACGTGCGACTGATGAATGGCACGGTGCGCAAAGGCCAAAAGATCAAGTTCCTCAAAGCGGGCACGCAGCACGAAGTCGTCGAGCTGGGCCAGTTTGCTCCCGGCCGCGTCTCCTGTGATTCGTTGCGAGCCGGACAAGTCGGTTACCTGATCTGTAACATCAAATCACTGGCCGACGTGCATATCGGCGATACGGTCAGCGTCACCGGTGATAACCCGGCCAAACCACTGCCGGGCTATATGCGACCGAAACGGATGGTCTACTGCGGCTTGTTCCCCAGCGATGGGCAAAATTTTGAGGAATTGCGCGATGCCCTCGGACGGCTGGCGGTGAACGATCCCAGCTTCGAGTTTGAACCGGAGACCAGCGACGCGCTCGGCTTCGGATTCCGCTGCGGCTTTCTCGGCTTGCTGCATATGGAGATTATCCAACAGCGACTCGAGCAAGAATCGAATATCGATTTGGTGCAAACCGCTCCCAACGTGACCTACGAAGTGGTCAACAAACGGGGCGAAACCAGCATGATTCACAAACCCCAAGATGTTCCCGACCCGGGCGACATCGAAGAGTTTCGCCAACCGATCGTCCGCTGCTCGATCGTGGTCCCCGACGAATTTATCGGCGCCGTGATGAAGCTCTGCCAAGAACGTCGCGGCATCTTGCAGTCGCAAGAATATCTCGGACCACAACGCGCCATGCTGGTTTATGACATCCCGCTGGCCGAAGTGATTTACGATCTGCACGACAAAATCAAAAGTGCCACCCGCGGCTACGGCACGCTCGATTACGAAATGGTCGGCTATCAAGAGGCCGACTTGGTTCGCATGGACATTCTCGTCAATGGGAACCGCGTCGACGCGCTGAGTGTCGTCTGCGACCGCCGGGACGCCGATCGCCGCGGACGCGCCGTGGCCAAACGACTCAAACAAGAAATCGAACGCCACATGTTCGAGGTGGCCGTGCAAGCGGCGGTGGGCTCCCGCGTCATCGCCCGGGAGACCGTGCCCGCCATGCGTAAGAATGTCACGGCCAAATGCTACGGCGGGGATATCACGCGTAAACGCAAGCTGCTGCAGAAACAAAAAGAAGGTAAGAAGCGTATGAAAGCGGTGGGGAATGTGGAAATTTCCCAGAAAGCCTTCATGGCTGTGCTCAGCAGCGGTGAAGATTGATCTCAAAACTGCCGTTCACCTTGACCGCTAAGATCGCTACAGTTACCAGGTAACCATCTTGATTTCACCCCCTCATGGAGGATTCTGACGTGCACGTTGCCGCGTCCACTGCTTGCTTGCCCGACTTGCCGCTCGAGGCCGCGATCGACCTGCTTGCCGATCTTGAATTCACCATGCTGGAGTTCGATTTGCACGAATCGGGTGGGCACTATCGGCCCAGCCAATTGCTGGCAGACCCCGACATGGCGATGCAGGTCTTAAGGTTCAGCCATCGCCTCGATATCTCCAATTTCAGCCTCGAACTGACCTCCCAAGGGGATCAGCATTACGCTGATTTCAAGGAGATTTGTCGCTTTTCCAAAGCGGCCAAGGTGGTCACATTGACAGTTCCCTCCGCCGAACTGGGGACCCCTTTTAACGAAGAAGTCGAGCATCTCCAGCGGCTAGTCGATATCGCCGAGACCGAAGGGGCCCGCGTCGGTGTCCGCAGCCAACTGGGTCGCCTCAGCGAAGACCCCGATACCCTCATGGTCCTCTGCGATAACGTCCACGGGCTGGGGATCACCCTCGACCCCAGCGTCTACATCGCCGGCCCGGCTCACGGCAAAAGCCTCGACCGGATCCTCAAATATGTCTTCCACGTCCACTTGCGAGACTCCAAAAAAGAAGCCTTCCAGGTCAGCGTCGGGCAAGGTGAAGTCGACTATGGTAAAATTATTCACCAGCTGGAACGCGAAAATTACGATCGCGCGCTAAGTATCTACATCACTCCCATGGAGGGTGTCGACCACCGTGTCGAACTGCGCAAACTCAGACGCCTGCTCGAATCACTCCTGTAGCACCCCGCTCCCCCCGCTAGTCAACCCAGTCGTTAGAAAAAACCTTACATACCATGTGGTTAAATCTAACGTTTTTCGACGGCGGAGAGTTGGCAATCTGCGGGCGGCCGATCGCCCTTGGACCGCCGGCCAGTGGTGTTTGCAGCTGCCGTTAAATGGGCTCGTTCGCGCGCTCTTATTCGGGCTATTTGTCGGGCTCGGCGCTGTCTCCCCGGCGGTTGTGCTGGGGCAAGCGAGTGGGACGGCCAACGACATCGTTGGCGAGCTGACTCAACTGGATGGCCGCTACGGGACAATTGTCACCGATTTGCCACTCACCGCCGAGCGACGGAACTGGCCCACGGTGTTGGATGCGGCGATTCCGCTGTGGTGCGAGTTTTGGCAGCTGCCGCTGCAGCGCGTGGACGATTGGCGAGTCACGATTTACGTGATGAGCGACAAAGCGGCTTTTGCTCGCCGCGGCTTGATCCCAGCCGGTCTGCCTGATTTTCCCCATGGCTATCAACTCGGCACGCGAGCTTGGGTGGTGCAGCAACCGTCTGAATATTACACCCAGCACTTGTTGTTGCATGAAGCGGCGCACGCCTTTGCCGCGCATTGTTTCGGGGGAGCTGGCCCGCCTTGGTACATGGAGGGAACGGCCGAATATTTAGCGACGCACCAGTGGCAAACGGGCCAGCCAGGGCAAACGGGCCAACCAGGGCAAACGGGCCAACCAGGGCAAACGGGCCAGCTAACCGTCGGACTGGTGCCGTCGTCGAGTGCCGCGGTGCCGTACTGGGGCCGGTTCAAGATGATTCAGCAGCGGCGTGCCGAGGGCAAATCGTTATCATTGATCTCGGTGTTGCGT
>CAZHTX010000538.1:0-4025 GCA_964535475.1 uncultured Pirellulaceae bacterium | reverse complement strand
GAGGGAGAGATTGACCGTGGTTAGGGGATGTTCGAAGCTATCTCGGTTATCGTAAACCCAACGCAGTGCCGACTCGATCCAATCGAGTGAGCTTTGCCCATGATCATCAAAGACGCGAATCCCCACCAAGTCGGCCCCGGGGGCAACTCCCGTTAAGCGGTCGCTCTCGCCTGCTAGCAGTCCGCCCACGTGCGTGCCATGAAAACCGGCCGGTGGATCGTCATAGGGGTTGGCATCTTGCTCGGCAAAGTCCCAACCACCGACGACGCGATAGCCGGGGCCAAACCCACTACCCAGCGCCACGTGATCCCAAGCGATTCCGCTGTCGATAACCGCCACAGTTTGGCCGCTTCCGGTCAGTTGCCAGCGATCGCGGATGGCGGCTGCTTGAGAAAGTAAGCCACCCTGTTCGTGGTCTCCGGTGTTATTGGTACTCAGTTCGGAAACTCCCAGCTGCCCGGAATTCCCTTGACGATTCGCTCCGCCCCAAACCAACGCGCCGGTCGGTTCGGGGTTGAGCTCTGCGTTGCCGCCACGGGCGTGTGAGTCGTGAGGGTTGGCTGCCGGGTGGCAAACGCCCGATATCTCGGAGCTGCCTGCTGGCTGAAGTCCATCGAGCGCTTCGATTAACGCCGCCGCGGCCACGTTGGCGGAGAGGGCCAAGCGGGTTTCGAAGGAGTCAAATTGAATTGGACGTTGAGCGGTTTTGGGCAAGCTACGTCGGGTTAGCGAATGCTTGGAGGGTTCCATGGATGTTGCCGTGGGCAGAGAACGAGAAACAGTCCCGGCAACCATAGGTCGTTAAAGTTAACCGATTTGCTCTCCTGGGATTCGTAACTGAATCGACTTGATTTCGCGTCCTCTTCTGGCCGACATAAAAGGTCGAGGCGTTATTTTTAGACTTATCCCCCCGCAGCTGAGGAAGTAGGAGTCATGTCACTGGCCCGCTTCTGGTCGACGATTAAACTACTCCACCTGTCCCAGCCCGCTGGCGATCGTGCACTCTATCGTGCGGTGCGCGGGCGTCAGATTGAAAGCGTGCTGGAGGTGAACGTGGGTACCGCTGCGCGGAGCCAGCAACTGGTGCAATGGCTGCGGTTGTTGGGCAACCAAGAGGCTTTTCGTTACGTGGCGGTCGACGCTTACGAAGCGGGTGGAACTGGCCACATCTCACTCAAGTCGTTCCACAGCGTGATGGGGAAACTAGGTGTCAAGCCGCTGCCGATTCCCGAAATGGGCAATTTGTCGGTTGCTTTGACGCGAGTCGCTCACACTATCGGGGCAGTCGACTTGGTGATTTTAGATTGTCCACCGAGTGAATTCGTGATGGGGCCGGTTGCCAACATTCTGCCACGTTTAGTGGGTCCGAACTCGCTGGTGATGGCACAGGCGGCCGATGTGGAAGGGCTCAGACCATTGGATATTTCTGGCTGGGAGACGGTCAACACCCGCGCTGCGTAAGCTGAAGCGACGGGTAGCCAGTTGTTGTTGGATTCCGCGTGATTGATCTGGCCTCCGACACCGCCCCCCTACTAGGATCAGAGAAGTTGGATTCTAAGTCCGCGGGTCTTTGGGAGAGTGTCCACGATGTGTGGAATTGTTGGGTACATTGGTTCATCGGCTGCCACTGAGTTTTTGCTCGATGGTCTGCGGCGATTAGAATATCGCGGCTACGACAGCGCGGGCATCGCCACCTTGTGCGATGGCGGGATCGCCATTCGCCGGGCTGTTGGCCGGATTGAAAAATTAGCCTCCTGTATTACGGCCACTCCGACCAGTGGCTGCAGTGGAATTGGCCACACGCGGTGGGCGACCCACGGTCCTGCCACCGAGAACAACGCTCACCCACACATCGGTGGCGATGGCATTGTCGCCGGTTCACAACGGGGTGGTGGAGAATTTTCAGCAACTTCGCGAAGACCTCATCGCCCTCGGTTACGTCTTTAATTCGGCTACCGATAGCGAAACGATCGGGCACTTGATTGCCGAGGGGCTCAAGCAAAGTGCGGCTACCTGCGATCCAGGCGCGCTCAACGAGGATGCCCGTTACGTGGACGCCGTGCGGGGTGCTATCTCCCAACTCCGCGGCACCTACGGTATCGCCGTCGTCTTTCGCGATCGCCCCGATCTGATGATTGCCGCTCGCTTTGGCAGCCCACTGGTGGTTGGCATTGGCCGCGGTGAAAACTTTATTGCCTCAGACGCTTCGCCACTGGCCGGTCACACCGACCGCATTGTTTACTTGGCAGATCATCAGTTAGCAGTCATCAAAGCCAACCACCTCTCGGTGATTCATCGCGATCAGGGCAAAGTACACCTTGACATTCGTCCGCTCGAGGTCGCTGCCGATGAAGTCTCTCTGGAAGGCTTCGAACACTACATGCTCAAAGAGATTTATGAGCAACCCGATTCATTGCGGAATGCCATGCGCGGCCGGCTGGACGAGGAAGACGCCAGCGCCGTTTTTGGTGGTCTGAATCTAACACCTCAGCAATTGCGGGGCGTCGAACGGATCATTCTCACTGGTTGTGGCACCAGCTGGCACTCGGCCTTGGTGGGTGAGTATCTGTTGGAGGAATTCGCCCGCATTCCGGTCGAAGTCGAATACGCCAGCGAGCTGCGTTATCGGAATCCACCGATCGATTCGGGCACTTTGGTGTTTGGCATTACGCAGAGCGGAGAGACCGCCGATACGTTGGCCGCGCTGCGAGAGATGAAGCGAAAGGGGCACCGCACCTTAGCGATCTGTAACGTTGTCGGTAGCTCGATTGCCCAAGCGGCCGACGGTGGCGTTTATCTGCACGCGGGCCCCGAAATCGGCGTCGCCAGCACCAAAGCATATAGTTCACAATGCTGCGTGCTGGCTATGCTGGCACTCTATTTTGGGCGGCTGAGGCACCTTAGTTTCGAAGCGGGCCAGCGGATGATTGCCGAGTTGCAATCATTGCCGGGGGCCGTGCAAGAGTCACTCGGTTGCAATGATCATGTTCGGCAGGTGGCTGCCAAATACAAGGACGCCACGACCTTCTTGTATCTGGGCCGTCAGTACAACTTTCCCACTGCCCTCGAAGGTGCGCTGAAGCTGAAAGAAATTAGCTACATTCATGCCGAAGGTTATCCGGCTGCCGAAATGAAACATGGTCCCATTGCGCTGGTCGATAAACAGACACCCAGCGTGTTTATCATCCCGACTGGCACCACGTATGAGAAGGTGATGGCCAACATCGAAGAGGTGAAAGCTCGGGGTGGACCGATCATCGCGGTCGCTTGTCATGACGACCCCCGAATCGCCAGTCTTGCCGACGATGTGATTCGCATTCCCGAAGTGCCCGAATTTCTACAGCCGATCGTGTCGGTGATTCCGCTGCAGTTGTTGTCTTATCACGTCGCCCTGCTGAGGGGCTGTGATGTCGATAAACCACGCAACCTCGCCAAGAGCGTAACGGTCGAATAATTGTTAGCGATTTTGCTGGCTCGCCTAGCGGAGCGGGCTCGTTTTTTGCTAAAGCTTGCTGACTTTCCCACGCGGGGGACTAGGCTGAGGAGATGTGAATCGGGTGCTCCCATCGCTGTGTCTCCGGATTCACAATAACTTTTCGAAACAGCTCAGTTCGCGGCAGTCGCGGGCGAGCTCAAGCAAACGAGCAGGAGTTTTGTCAATGAAAACGGTCGGCCTCAGTTACAACGCGCGGAAAGCCCTCACAGTTCACATCGGAGAATCGGCTGGGACCGAGATCGCCAACTTGATTCAAAAGATGGCGTGTGAAATCGATGAACTGCGTCGCACCAAAGTGAACGTGACGCGGATCGTTCCTAATCAGGAACCTCAAGGGTTGTTCGAAGAGTCGGCCTGAGCGCGCGAGGTGCCTTACCTTTCGTCAATCCTTGGACTATAACATCCATCCGCGAAGGATTCTGAGTATGCATGCCAATTCGCTCGAACCTCCCACTAGCCACTAGCCACTAGCCACTAGCCACTTCTCTCTAGCCACTTCTCTCTAGCCACTTCTCTCTAGCCACTTCTC
>CAZHTX010000537.1:0-4033 GCA_964535475.1 uncultured Pirellulaceae bacterium | reverse complement strand
ATTCATGCCGATCAGACGTCCATGAGAATCCAGCAGCGGACCGCCTGAATTGCCCCGGTTCAACGCCGCATCGACTTGGATCAACGACTTCAGCACGCGATGATTATGAGACGGCATCTTCCGCCCCAAGCCGCTGACCACACCCACGGTCATCGTCCGTTCGAGTCCGTAAGGGCTGCCGATCGCGTACACGCTCTGTCCCACAACTAGCTCTTTTGATGTACCAATTTCGACCGGAAACAGCAGTTCCTGCGGCGCGTCAATTTTCAAGACGGCCATATCGTTGGGGGGATCCTGGCCGACCAGCTGTGCCTCAAATTGTTCACCGTTGAAGATCGTCACCGTCAAGCGATCGGCCCCCTCAATGACATGGTAGTTCGTCAATACATGCCCACTTTTGTCCAATATCGAGCCGCTGCCACTGCCCTCCTGCTGCGAAGCGGTCTGAAAAAAACGGTCCATTTGGATCGCTTCGGTGGAGATGTGGACAACCGAGCGATAGTTGCTCTGGTAGACCGCGATGTTTCGCTTTTCGCCCGCCGTCAGATAGTCCTCGCCATCGATCCCCAATTGTCTTTCTGACAGGGGAGTAGAAGTTAAAGCGGCTGCTCCCGCCGAAGATGGCCGCCCTTCGCCAGAGAATTGGGCCGGCTCCGGGCTATCCCCTGGCGGCTTTTGATCGACGACGGCACGATTGTCGGGTTGATCGCTTCCGGCGGCAGCTTTGGAATCGTTCGCCGCGGGCAGCGTTTTAAAAATCAAAAAGCTGGTCACGCCGGCCGATCCGGCGGCGGTGATGAACAACAGGATAGCGATCGTCACTGGCAACTTCATTCGTTCGCTCGTGATCGTGTTGGTGGATGGAATAGGCGGGCTGCCAAGCAGGTGAAGCTGACATAACAGAATACAGCGCTGCAAATCGCGCGCTCAACCTGGATTTCCAACTACACATGTCACATGATCGGTTTCTCCCTCACAGGCGGAGCAACCCCGAAGGTACTGCTAATCGCCCTCCAATTAGCTAATCATTCATGTTTAACCAACCGGCAAGGTAGCGAGGTCAAACGGCGACGGCCGATAAGAATTTTTAGCGGGCAGGTTTGGTTCCCACTCTTATTATCAGGAACGCCCCCAATCTTGCCGGTCAATTATTTACCCACCTCACTTCATCATTCATTTCCGCCTTGCCAGCGACCGCCCCCGCGGTCTTCGGAACTTTGCCGGTAAGGGGTCAGGAGGACCTTCAGATGACACGTTCACTATGTAAATGGCTCGCTTCGTTCGCCCTGATCGCAGCGCCCACCATCGCCAGCGGCCAAACCTTGATCGGCCAGTCCCGTTTGGCTCCCGTCGCACTCGAAGCACGTTGCCGATTTGCTGACAGCATGCTCGATGGTCCCCACTACTTGGCCTCTCTCGGTTCTGACCCCTTGCACTCGCTCGTGCTCGCGCAAGATACAATGATCGATGCGGCAGCGGGAATTGAAGATGATGTCGCGGTGGCTGACGCGGCGACAGATACAGCGCCGGTCGAGCCCCCCTCGATCGTGGCGCAACCGCACTTCTGCCCCTATGCGGAATTGGCTGCCGCAGAGCCGCTCGATGCCGATTTGGACGCGGAACAGGGGAACGCCAGCAGCCCGCGAGCGGCGCTCTTTCGCGCCCCCGGTTTGCCAATTCGGCCTGCAGTCGCTGCGTCGCATCCCGAAGACCTGCCACCATCGAGTGACTTGCCTCTTTCCAGCTGCGAGCCCGAATATAGTTGTGAGTTCGAATTCCGCTGTATGCCTGAGTACAGCAACGATTCGGGAAACCGACCATCGGCAGCCAGCGATTTGGTGGTCGTGCCAGCTGCCCCGGAAGTTCCCGCGCCAACCAATTCTCAGCCCAATTCCTTAGTCGGTTCTTCTCCAACAATCACGTTGTTGGAAGAGGAATATCGCGCTTACGACTACACCCAACCGCCAGTCATTCGGATTGATTTGCTCGGCGTTCGCTTGCCAAAGTCCTGTCAGCTGACATCCGCACCCAATGCCAGAGTAGTGCGAACCGGCGAGCAGCATGCGGCGGCTGAGCTCGAAGTACCAGTGGCCTGTTGGATCGATTCGGTGGTTTGGACTGGCGAGCGTTGGTTGGCAGACAATGGTCCGCTGCGACATTGGTTCGATGCACGGATATGGGGCGAGCAGTTTGCCCAGTTGTCAACGGATGCTGTCACCTCGGTTGCGGATTGGGCTCGCCCCGCGGTGCCGATTTTAACTCACTCCTTAACACCGCAAGCACCTCTGCCGGCCGCTCCGCAGCCACAATTTCAAGTCAGCGAATTGACGATGGCGGCGGCCGTTTTGCATTCGGCAGCCGGTGAACTCGAGTCTCTGGCCGGCAACTTGAGGAGCTGGGGCAATTCCCTGCACCGCGTCGCTCGCGTTGGGCAACCAATCCAGCAGCGGTAATTACGATCGGTATTCCTCACAAGTTCCACCGTGGGTCTGCGATCCACGGCTTGCCGCGCTTGGATCTTCCCGCGCTTGAATCTTGCCGCGCTTGAATCTTCCCGCGCTTGAATCTTGCCGCGCTTGAATCTTCCCGCGCTTGAATCTTCCCGCGAAATGGATCTTGCCGCGAAATGGGCCCACACTGGATCCGTTACGCGGTGCTCAGGCGATCGTCAGTTCCAGCCGCATCACTTCGTGGCCAGCCAGCGGGATGATCGCCGCGCCGTTGTCGACTTTGATTTCCAGGTCGTCAGGCAAGCGGCGGCAGGCGACGATATCCTGAAACAACTGCAAGCGGGTCTTTACCGGCTGGCCGGTTGTTTCGACGAGCGTCAGCCGCAATCGCTTTGAGTCACTGGCCTCCCAATCGATCGCAATCACTTGTCGTGAATCAATGTCGCAGAGCCAACCGCGAGCCGCTTCGGCGTTCAGTCGGTCCAGCGGCACGACCAGGGGCGGTAACATTTTTTGTCTGACGGCGCGAAGCGGGGCTTTCACATCAAAGCCGTACGCTAATTGAAAACGCTTGGTCTGTTCGCCGCGAGTAATCAACAGGGAGTCGAGTCGTTCGCTACCGATGCGGCGATGGGCTGGCAAGCCATGGCTGCAGACTTGCAGTTTGCGATCCCCCTCGTCGATCACGACCCCCAGCGGCGCTTCGAGCCGGCGACCCTTCGTGCGATGGCGTTTGTCACGGACCAGGGGGCGAATCGAAAGTGCGGCGGATGCCCAGGCGGCTCGACCGGCAAAGTAATTCTGCCACGGCGAATCGCCCAGTCCCGCCAGCGTCGCTTGATCGCCATCGAGTTCGATATCCATATCGAGCCAGCGCGAGCCGCGGTCGAGTCGATAAGTGATTTTGTAATCGGCCACCGGTTGTTTGTTGACCACCAGCTGGCCGCTCACCTCGATCGCTCCCCGAGCCAGATCTGACTCGACGGTTTTAAGCCGCTGGCAGATCATCTTCGAGTAACCATCCTCGGGACCGGCTTGATCGTAATACGCCAATTGCCAAGAGAATCGATTACCTCGTTGCGCACCGGCGTGGACCGCGGCGACGGCGCCAGTTTGCGGGTGGATCGCCACATCCAGAAATTCGTTCGCCAATGATTGCCCCACCACCAACGATTTGGACTTGGAAAAGAAACCCAGGAAACCTTTCTTGGTCGCGTCCGATCCCGAGCTGCCGCTCGGGCCAGCGGTCAGCGAGGCAAATCCGTTGCCGGGAACGTCCAGCGTCACGTCGCAGTTGCCCGCTTGTTTGTTAGCACCATAGAGGCCTGGAGTTTTCTCCAGTGGCGGAGGCCCAACCAGCGTTAATTGAGTGCGGGCGGCTCCTGAGAAGGGGTTCAGGACGACGGCCGACGTGGCGGTCAGTTGATGGCTATCGCTGGGGCTGGCGTGCGGTGTGCGACAGGCTTCAAAGCCGAGCGCCGTGGCCAGTTGAAGGCTGGCGGCCGTCAGCTGACACGCGTCCTCATTGGCGTTTGACGCCCGCTCGGAACTTGACGCCTGCTCGGAATGTGTCGCCGGGCTGA
>CAZHTX010000536.1:0-4083 GCA_964535475.1 uncultured Pirellulaceae bacterium | reverse complement strand
CCCGTGGCGAGATATTCGGCAATCAGCTTGCGATACTTGGCTTCACTTTCGGGGGTGCCGTGTTCGCCAAGGTAAAAGTTTTTCTGATTGAATGTGACGACAGCTTGCCCGCTGACGTGGTACCGATAATCGGGGACCAGCTTCCTGGGTCTCGGCATGTGAAAACTCCGTAATTTGGAGTTTCTGATATCGAATATCAAAAACTCGGCAAAATGACGGGTCGCACAGCACGTTGCTGGTAACGCTCAGGAGCGTTCCGACCAATAAAACACGGGACTTTTTGGAATTCTTCGTTAGTGGAGCCGAAGGGAGTCGAACCCTCGACCTCTGCATTGCGAACGCAGCGCTCTCCCAACTGAGCTACGGCCCCTCTACTCTTATGAGCAACATAAAATAGCCGCTGAGATTTGTCTAGCCGCAAACCTGTGCTGATTCTAGCGGCCTCGCATGCCTTGCGATTGACGCCAAGCGCTGAGTTGCTTTTGACGACCCAACTGCTCGGTTAACGCTTCCCATCGCTGAGTCGTTCTAGTCAACGCGGCGGCCGGTTCCAGCTTGCCGGCTAGGACTTCTAGCACCGCAGCATCCAGCTCCGCATAGTAAGTCTCCGCTCCCGGTAGCCGCAGGCTTGGTAAGACTTCTCCCGTTGTTAACGTGTTGACCAGCCACTCATCATAGCGTTCGCGCCAGGGATCCGCGCGTGTGAGCAGCCCCGCCTCCGCTTCATCGCTCTGCATCGAGCGACCGCGAATCGCGGCGAATAAATCACTGTTTGCCGACATTTGAGCATGTGTTTCCCGGCTGACCAACCAAGCCAAAAAGCTGCGGGCGATCGATGTTTGCCGGCAAGAACTGGCAATCAACCCCATTCTGCCGTGATGAGAAAGCACCGGACGAATCGGAGCGGCACCCGGTGGCTGCCAGCCATCGACATACACCTCATCCCCTTTGGGCAGCGGCTGCATTTGAAGTCTAGAGAGCTGGGCCGCACTCTCCGCAGTCGGCTCTTCCAGCTGGGTCGGCCAGCCAATGCCCAGTCGCAATTGACCAGCGGCTAGGGCTTGCCAGACCTCGCTGGGGGTCATCAACTGGTCGGGATAAGCAGCTCGGTCGGCCGCGAGCTGCTGCAGTGCTCGCAAATAGGGTGGCGCGTTGAGGGTCGGTTGTAGTGACTGTCGGTCGAACAACCAAACGCCCGAAGTTTGCGAAGCGGCTCGTGACAAGAAGGCGAGAGCAGCCCAGCCCGGTGCTAACGGCTCGGCCGCTTGCCCCGCCGGTAAAGCGGCTACCGCGGTCCCGTACGCATCCCAGCTGGAAAGCGTTTCCAGCGGAAAATCTGAGTCTCCCCAGAGGACCGGAAGCACGGTGCCCATTGGTACGGAGTAAAATTCACTGCCCCAAAGCATGCCATCGGTTTTCAGAGCCGCCAGCAATGAGTCTTGCTTGACAGCCGGTGAATCAAGGAAAACGCTCGGCAACGGGCTGGCCGCTTTGGCAGCTTGCAAGTCTCCCATCCGGGAAGTTCGGCAAATGATGACGTCAGACGCAGCCGCGCCAGAGAGCAACGCGTCGCCGGGTACCGAGCTGATCTCCAGCGGTTGCTCCGATACGGCCGCCCAAGAGGTTTGCAGCAGCGGGACCAAATCGGCGCCATCCTCGACGATGACTCGCAGCGGAACCGTGCTGATCGCGTCGCTATCGATTCCCGAGGCAGCCAGTCCCGCGCCGCCAGACGTTCCAGCATCAGCGGGCTGTGCAGCCGAGTCAGTCGTGCTGCCTCCGCACCCCATGATCAGGACCAATGCCAGCGGACTCAATCGCAACGACCAGGACACTAAAGCACGGAACGCCAAAGCAGGGGACATGCAGGACAACATATGCGAAGCAAACAGCTGTAGGAAAAAAAGCGGCTGGGAGTCGGAAGGCGGCGAGATGTTGGCGATATTCCCACGGGTTTAACGTGCCGTTCAACCGACGTGCGGTACGTACTATAGTATCGCTCGGTTCAATTGTATCCCCAATGTCACAAAGGCGGGCCAGGCAGTCATGACACATTATCTCGGAATCGATATCGGCACGAGTGGCACCAAAACGCTGTTGATCGATGCGGCGGGAACCGTGATCAGCGAGGCCTCCGCTGAATACCCCGTCTTCACGCCGCGACCGGGATGGACCGAGCAAAATCCCGAAGATTGGTGGCAAGCGACCGTGAGCACCGTGCGGGAAGTGATGCAAAAATCGGGTTTGAAGCCAAGTTCGGTGCGGGCCATCGGCTTGAGTGGCCAAATGCACGGGTCGGTATTTTTAGATAGTCAGGATCAAGTCATTAGGCCAGCGCTGCTGTGGAACGATCAACGCACCATGGCCGAGTGCGATGAAATCACCCAGCGGGCGGGGGGGCGTGCAAAGCTGATCAAGCTTGTCGCCAACCCGGCGTTGACTGGTTTTCAGGCCCCTAAAATTTTGTGGCTGCGGAACAACGAGCCGAAGGCATTCAAACGGTTAGCCAAGGTCTTGCTGCCCAAGGACGATGTGCGGCGGCGGTTGACGGGTGGATATGCCACGGAAGTCAGCGACGCGAGTGGCACGCTGCTGCTCGATGTGGTGAAGCGAAAGTGGAGCAAGAAGCTGCTGACCGCTCTCGATTTGTCAGCTGATTTGTTGCCCGAAGTTTTTGAAAGCGAGGACGTGACCGGCACGTTAACCAGCGAAGCTGCCGCCGAGTTGGGTTTGACGACCGAATGCAAGGTGGTCGGCGGGGCTGGTGATTGCGCCGCCGGGGCGATCGGTAACGGCATCGTCAAGGCTGGTTTGTTGAGCACCTCGATTGGCACTTCTGGGGTGGTGTTTGTGCACAGCGATGAGCCTCAATACGATCGACTGGGCAGGTTGCATACTTTTTGCCATGCGGTCCGCGGCAAATGGCACATGATGGGGGTCAGCCTCAGCAGTGGAGGTTCGCTACAGTGGTGGGTCGAGTCGGTGTTGCGTGGCATTGCCGAACAGAACGGAGACGCTTATGCGGAGCTGACGACCGAGGCGGCGGAGGTTGCGGCTGGTTCCCAGGGGCTGATGTTTCTGCCCTATTTGACAGGTGAAAGGACGCCGCACGCCGACCCACTGGCACGGGGCAGCTTTGTTGGTTTGGGCCTGAATCACAACCGCGCGGCAATGACCCGTAGCGTGATGGAGGGAATCGTGTTTGCCCTCCGCGACAGCTTTGAAATCATTCGTGCAATGGAAGTCCCAATTCGCCAAGTTCGCGTCTCGGGTGGCGGCAGTAAAAACCCGCTGTTCCGGCAATTGCAGGCTGATATCTTTGGGCAAAAAGTATCGTCCATCAAAGTTGAGCAGGGCCCCGCTTTCGGTGTGGCCCTGTTGGCTGCTGTTGGTGATGGTGTCTATCCAAATATCGAAACGGCTTGCAAGAAAACGATCGAGTTGGCTGACCACACCGCGGTCAATCGTCAGCATGCCAAACTCTACGATCGCATGTTTCCTGTCTTTCAAGATCTTTATAAGCAATTGAAGCCAGAGTTCGCGAGATTGGCTGAATTTACAAACGCCTAATAAAATAAACATGTTAGCCCCGCGTCCGAAAGGGTTGACATTGCCGCGCGAATCTATCAGACTTTCGTACGCTGATGGTGGCCCGAGCGACTTTGTGAGTTTGCTCGGCTAACAGGGAACTCCGGTGTAAATCCGGGACGGTCCGGCCGCTGTAAGCCGCGAGTGATTCGTTAAATCACAAACCACGGCTCCTTCTTTTTCGAAGAGCAACTGCTTGCTGATTCGCCATTGTCCGCAACTTGCGGGTGAGAAGGCATCGAGGCGTGGTCGCGGTGAGTCAGAAGACCTACCAGCAGCGTGCAATGACATGGTGTCCTCCGGTTTGGGACGGTTGTTGTCTGAGTGTTTGCCGCGTTGACATCGATGGGGTTCGATTTGCGCACCGCCGGTTCGCAAGTCTGCGCTGAAGGTGTGTACGGCCAAGCAGATCGCTCAAACGTTCTCTCGGTCTCCTGGTAGTCTAGGCATTTCATGCGCAAACGAAGCGGTTTTACGCTTGTTGAACTCTTGGTG
>CAZHTX010000535.1:0-4096 GCA_964535475.1 uncultured Pirellulaceae bacterium | reverse complement strand
GCTCGTGCCAAAGCTACCCGTTGGCACTGCCCCGGACTCATAGCCGTCGGCAACTGCTTACGATGCAGTTCCAAACCAACACGCTGCAGGACCTCCCCAGCACGCTCGCGCGCGTCTGCCAATGACCATCCCTGCAACGCGAGCGGTACGGCAACGTTGTCTTCCGCCGACAATCCACGTATCAGCTGAAACCGCTGAAAAACAAAGCCGATCAAATCGCGTCGTACCAAAGTCCGCTCGGCAACGCTCAAGGAGTCGACTCGGCGATCGACGATCGTGACTGTTCCCGACTCGGCTTCCAGTAAACAACCTAAGATCGATAGCAATGTACTTTTGCCACTACCCGAGGGGCCTGCCAGGAACACGCACTCGCCGGCGTTCGCAAAAAAGTCGACATTCCTCAGCACCCAACGCTGCTCACCGCCAATCTTATACGACTTGCAAATCTCCCTCGCCACCAACACGCCGTGCGACTGGGAAGCCAATGCAGGGGTGGGCGAAAGTGGCTGCGGCGCCGTGGGGCCCCCGGGGACCTGTTGCGAAATCACCGGAGCTGACCCCGGATAGTACACCGCGTTCGCATAAGTGCCACTGTCGTTGACCATTGCCGTGACTATCCCTGCAGAACCGAATGAGGATCGACTCGGCGGACCCGCAAATAAGGCAGTGCAGATGCGGCCAAACAAATACAAAACACCAACGCCGCGCTGATCAAATAGAGTCCGATAGGAATGTCGATTGTCGCTCGAGGCGTGCTGAGCAGTTCACGAATCACCCAGCTAAACATCAGTCCAATACTAATTCCGACAGTAGCGACCAAACTCGATTGCGCAACAAGCAGCAGTATGATCTCTCGCTCGGTAGTACCAATGGCCTTAAGCGTTGCGAACTCACTGATGCGGTCTAGAACCATGGCGTAGAGCGTCTGGGCAACCATCACCAGCCCCACCAATAGCCCCAAGGAGGTTGCGGCACCGAAACTCAGTCCAATCCCGGTTCGGGTCATCCAAAACTGAATACTGGTCCTTGCATAATCTTCCGCAGTAACTGCCGACACATCCGCCAAGCGGTTACGGATTTCTGCGCAAACTTGCTCCCGATCAACGCCTGGCTCAACGCGCACAAGAAAATATGACGCCATGGCAGGATCGCTATCCACGAAACTTGCTGCCCTATCATAGGTGGTGAACAGATAGGGCGTCACTAAAAAACTCAACATGCCGTGAGTCTTCGCCGTGATTCGCGCACGCTTTCCGCCCACCTCGCGCAGCCCACCAATTGCCGGGGAAAACAGTTTTGCGTCGTCGCACTGGTCGACAATCACTCCATCTACCACGGAGAGTGCGTCGTATGGCCCCTCGACAATGGAATAGGCACGCCCGAGATCCGTCCCCTGGCGAACGCCCACCACCGTAACGCCCTCAAAATTGCCGTCGGGCAGGCTCATTTCCGAAAAACCGATTCGCATCGGTTGGGCTTCCAAAACACCCGGGATACTGCGAACCCGCTGAATCCAACGTTCCGGAATGCTGTGCGGAAAATCGACATTGTGCATGCCTTGATGACCCACCCAAATATCGGCATTACCGTGGTCGACCAACAAGCTGGCCTTTTGGATTAGACCAAAAAACAATCCGCCTTGAATGTTGACTAAAACGACTGAAAAGATCACCCCGACCAACCCCGCCAACAGTTTCCCTCGATCAAAAGCTAGGGTTCGAAAGGCGATGTTCCAAAGCATGACGGCCGCTATAAGTGATCGGTGAATCCTACACGAACCATCCCTACCCAGAGCGTGTGGTTCCATAAAACATCGACTGCGGTGCTCACCATGCTCCATCAAAACTCAGGATGAGCGACGCGGAAATCGAGGCCAGGGCCCTCTGTCAAGCTAATTGAACGCTGTCCTGTCGGGCCGGTAGCAGCGGACATGGATCTTCGCTCAGCGGACCGAAAAAATGCGCCAGCCCATGCAATCGCTTTTTCCAACATACTTTTCAAGATTTACGCAGCTTTGCTAACTGCCCGGCCAAGCTCAAGCTGCGAAACATAATAGGTTTCAGTAACGGGTAAATCATGCAGCGGGGGGTCGGTCGGAATCAACGATCGGCATGGGACCTACGCATCAACGGCTACTTATCTCATCTTATCTATGAGGCCGACCCTACATGACGAATGTGAGCACGTGCGCGGATGCCAAAACAGGGCAATCCGTCGACGAATTGTCAATCCGCATTGCCCGCTCGCCCGCCGAGCTTCGGAAAGCGTTTCGACTTGTTTTCGAGCGTTACTATCGCGCTGGATTGGAGACGCCGAAAGCGAGTCGTATACGACTTACTCCTTACCATCTACTGCCGACCTCGGAGGTCTTGATCGCGGAGCGAAATTCCGTAATCACTTCAACTCTCTCGATGTTTGGCGACAGTCCTGCGGGATTACCGATGGAATCGATGTATGGCCAGCAAATATGCCATCTCAGGTCGCAAGGATTCCGCCTCGCCGAAATTGGTAGCTTGGCAGACCGGAGGAACGGACAAGGACGATTCATTAACACCTTTGTGCAAATCGGTCGCCTGCTCGCGCAAGTCGCCCAGTCTCGTGGTATCGACGTGATCGTTGCCGCTGTCCACCCCCGCCATGCGAGGCTCTACGAAAAAGTGATGGGCTTTCGTCAAATCGGCCATTACTCATCCTGCCCCTATGCAAACGGCAACCCAGCCGTCGCTCTCTGCCTCAAATTCGATGACCATCTGGGGACACCGTTGCATGACCAATATTTCGGAACTCCCTTGCCGGAGGAGGAGCTACTCCCTTACCAATGGGAAACCAACACCCGCGAATTCTTCGCAGAAATTCTTGAACGCGAAAGCAATCTGAGCGAGGTGACTAGCGACTGCAACTACTGACGGCGGGGGAAAGGCAACTAACCGGAGGGTGAATGGTCGGTGAAGTCATTGAAGCCAACTGGCCGACTGACGTGAAGATACACGTCCCTAATCAGATATAGTGCTGCCTCAATTTTGGCTGCTTGACGGCAACGCGCTGCTGGACCAGCGGCACATCGCAATCTGGCGCGCGGTAGTGGAGTTCCTCATCCTCTTCTTCAATCCGAGGCGCCTTGGCCATCCAGACGACGACAATCACGGTGGAGGCGAGTAAACCGACGGAAATCAGGACAAAGATTAACATAGAATATTGATGCCTATTTGTTCAGCCGAGCAATCAGGCCGAAATCGGAACACCCTCTTCAAGGGTCTTGCCTACCTGGCCCCCCGCTCGCTCACAATGGAGTAAAGCTCACCAGTAATAGAGCTTTAACCGCAATAATTCCGCCGTTTCAGTTTCCTTTATTACCGACTTTGCACCCGTACGCAAGTACGAAATTAGTGCTGCACGGGGAAAATCTGTTTTTTGCCAAAAAAAGATGGGTACGTTTGCCTCGATCGCCCACACAGTGAGCACACCCGACGCACAGACGCCTATGATCCCCCCATCATCCTACACTGTGGCCAACCAAAAACAAACTATTTGGTGAGTGTTGAAATCAGCGGCCAGAGTAATTGCAGAATAATCCAGCAAAGGAGACCGGTCGTTATGGCCAGCGTCACAACAAGCAAAAGCACTTTTTGACGGTATAAATTTGTGCGGGCGATTTGGATTAACTTGTCAGTCACACCTGCCGCCAACGCCTCCGGCAGCACACCACCCGACAATTGATCGGGTTTGGCTTTCGTAGGCTTGCGACCCGAACCACGTGAGGACACCGCCAAAGAGGGTGAATCACTACGATTAGCTGTCGCAGAACCGCTGCTCGGAGACTGCATCACGAGATTGTCCAAGTCACAACTGGAGTCTCGGCTTCTTCTCTCCCCGGGTTTTACCGTGACCTGCAAACGCTTAATTCCCTGCGGCGGTTCGCCCACCAACACGCGCGTCACCAAACTGTAGATGTTTTTATCGCTCGGTTTCAAATCGAGGCGAATCATCCAAATCCCGTCGCCTGCGGCGACCAATGCGTGATCGCAAACTGCCAATCCGAGTTTGCTCAAGCGCAGAGTGCTTGGGTGATCGGCCCCTAAGATTAAAACTCGCCGGG
>CAZHTX010000534.1:0-4098 GCA_964535475.1 uncultured Pirellulaceae bacterium | reverse complement strand
TCAACTCGGGCACGACTCCGCTGGTGGCGTTGGTGCCGCCATCGGCTCCGCACATCAACATCGGCACCAAAGCGGTGTCCCAGCCGGTCAGGAAAGAAAACTCTGGTCGCTCATTACGGACCGCGGCGATCATTCGCAACATGTGAGAGACATCACCTGAACTATCCTTGATGCCCACCACGCGCGGGCACTCCAGCGCCAACCGACGCACCGTGGCGACATCGATCGGCGAAGCAAACAGGGGAATGTTGTAGAGCGTGACATTCACCCGGACGGCATCGGCAATTTTTTTGAAGTAGGCATACACGCCGTCGGGGGTGAGGCGATAATAGAAAGGTGCCACGATCGCCACCGCAGCCACTCCCATCTCCCCGTAAGCGTTGCACGCGGCGATGGTTTCGTCGGCGTTCGCTTCGGCCGCTCCCGCCAAGACGGGCACCCGACCGCGAGCCGCTTGGATTACCGTGCGGACGATTTCCTGGCGTTCCCCCGGAGTGAAGCGTACGAACTCGCCCGTGCTCCCGTTGGGATACAGCCCATCGACACCGTGCTCGATTAACCAATCGACATAACCGCTTAACGTCTCATGATCGACTCGACCCTGAGCATCGACGGGCGTGATATTGGGGGTTAGGATTCCACGGATGGGCTGCATGATGATTCGACAAAGGTGGGAGTTGGAGGGAGCAATCAGAAACATGCCTGTTCGCTCGAAACGCCGGGGCTGCTTCATTATAGAATGCGAGCGACCAGATTGCTTCCATTGATTTTCGGCACAACCCAATTATGACAGCCAAGAAATTTCGCCACCGCCAGCCAGAGATCGCAACTCAGCCCCCCACGGCACGGTCTGGCGCCGAGTGGTCTGGCGGGGGTGCGGGGATTATCCTATTTGTCGGCTTGGCGGTCGTCTGGGGGGGCTTGCTGTTTACTCAGCCGCTGACGGCCGAAGTCTCCCGCTGGATGTTGTTCCTGGTCCCCGACGCGACCGTTGGCGGCTGGTTCGACGGCCCGGTCTCAGGCGGCGGGCTGCTGGCGCGGCTCTCCGTAATGCTCGTCGCGCTGGCCGTGATGGCGATTGCCACCCTGGGCGGCTGGGTGATGTTGCGAAAGACGCAGGTGCTCGCGGAGCTTACGCGAGTCGAGCAAATCGTGTTGATGACGACGCTGGGGCTGGCGCTGCAAAGCTCAGCCACTTTAGCGGTCGGGCTGCTCGGCTGGTTCCAAACCCCGTGGATGGTTCCCGCAATAGCGTTGGGAACGATCTGCCTGGCGATGGCTTTGCGGCGCTTGGCTCTCGCCAGTTGGAAATTAGCCCGTGAAGAGTCAGCGGATGCGACGCCAGCAAACTCGGGGCCCAACGGAGTTTCCCACGCGTCTGGCCATGACAGTGCCGATGAAAATTCCAGCGGGGCAGCGGGCAGCCGCTTTGCCCGCTGGGCTCTGCTGCCGGTGATTGGTTTGCTGCTGGCGCGGGCGATTTTACCGCCGGCGGAATACGACGTGCGGGAGTATCATTTGCAAGCGCCCAAGGAATGGTGGCTGGCCGGTGGCATCGATTTCATGCCGCACAACATTTACGCCAACATGCCGTTGGGAGCCGAACTGCACACGGCAACGGCGATGGCGATTTGGGATTTGGCCGGCAGCCCGATTGAGGATGCTTGGTGGTGGGGCGCGTTGTCGGGGAAAGTCATCTTGGCCAGCTTTGTGGCTTTCACCGCTTGCCTATGCGGTGCTGCCTTGCGGCGACTGTTGATCTTTCAAGGCAGCACGCTGGCCGCAGCGCGTTGGTCGGGCGATTGGTTAACGTTGCTAGTCGTCGCTTTTCCCGCGTTGCTGGAGGGAGGGTCATTGGGGTTGGTCGAAGCGGCGATCGCGGCGCTGACGGCGGCCGGCCTGTTAGTGGCAATTCAATTCACCGCCCGCGACAAGCACTCGAATGCGGACCGCTGTTTCGCCGCCGCCGTGGTTTGGGTTTCCGTAGCGGCCGGAGGAGCCATTGCTTGCAAGTACCCGGCGGTGGTGTTCGTGGTGCCCACGTTGCTAGCCGCCCTGGGCTGGGCGTTGTGGGTTTCGGGCGGTTTTGCACGTGGGGGTATTTTTAAACATGGCGGCAGCCGGGCGATCGCCACCTCGTTATTTTTGCGTTTTGCCTTGGGCACGCTGTGTGTGGGAGGACTGTGGTATGCCAAGAATTTATGGTTAGCGGGCAATCCGGTTTATCCGCTGCTGGGCGATGTGTTGGGGGGCCGCACGCTGACTGCGGAGAAGATTGCCCAGTGGAACGCGGGGCATCGGCCGCCAGGTTTTCAGTTATCGGAAATAGGCAATTCGCTAGCCGGTTTGTTATGGCGTTGGCGTTTGCAAGGCTGGTGCTTGCTGCCGCTGGCGGGACTGGCCGTTGTCTATGGTTGGCGGCAGCGTGAAGTGCGATTATTGGTATCGGCAATTGCCGCCGCGGTGATGATGTGGTGGTGCATCACGCATCGGGTCGATCGTTTTCTGCTGCCACTCAGCCCCTTGCTATTTCTGCTCAGCGGGATTGGATTATGGCGTTTGCGTGAGTTGGCCGGCGCGACTTGGGCTGCTGGCTTGGTAGGTGTTTTATGTGGATTCAATCTATTTTATGTTGCCGGCCCGGCGCTGGGCGATAGTCGCTTGGCTGTCGACTTGAATTACTTGCGACGAGACGATCAATCGGCCAGCAGCATCAGCCGTTTGGCCCCGCACGTCCCCTGGGTGAACCGTGAATTGCCCGCGGACAGCAGGCTGTTAGTGGTGGGAGATGCGGCTGTGTTTGATTATGAGGTTCCGATCGCCTATGCCACAACCTTTGATGCATCTCCCTTGCTGGCTCTAACAACGGGCGAACCGAGTGCATGGCGATCACAATTTGCAGCCGCCGGTTTTACGCACGTGTTGGTACACTGGGGCGAGATTGAACGCCTGCGCAGCACTTATGGATTTGCCGCGGAGATTGATCACCAGTTATTTGAGCAATTGGTTGCGTTACAGATCTTACAACCTATGCAGCTCGACAGCCTGGGAGGAGCTGTGGAGCTTTATCAAGTGCGGAATTGAGATGGCTTCGCCGGTTAAAAGATGCCAAAGGCGACCAAGCTGTAGCGAACAACTAAGCCGGCGACAACGACGCTGACCATACTCATCAGCTTGATCAAAATATTGAGGCTGGGACCGCTGGTATCTTTAAACGGATCGCCCACCGTATCGCCCACCACGGCCGCTTTGTGGGCGTCGGAGCCTTTACCACCGAGATTGCCCGCTTCGATGTACTTCTTGGCGTTATCCCAAGCGCCACCGGCGTTGGCCATAAAAATCGCGACGCAGAATCCCGATGTCAATGAACCGGCGAGCAAGCCCATCACGCCACCCACTCCCAGCGTCAATCCGACCGCAATTGGCAACAGCAAACCAATCAGACTGGGCAGCAACATCTCTTGTTGCGCCGCTTTAGTGGACAGCGCAACCGGGCGGGCGTAATCCGGCTTTTCTGTGCCATCCAAAATACCGGGATGCTCACGAAGCTGCCGCCGCACCTCCATCACCATGCCTTGCGCGGCACGCCCCACCGCTTGCATCGTCATGGCGCAAAACACGAACGTCGCCATCGCTCCTAAAAACAAACCTATCAGGATCCGTGGATTTAATAAGGACGCATCATAGTAGGCCGTAAAATCGCGCAGCGTGGCTGTTTGCAAACTGACCAGCGGTTGCCCCGTGGCGGTAATCGTGGGGACCCCTTCAACGACCGAAACCAGTGACGGATCGAGCCGCGCTGGCCCGGCGTAATAAGGGACTTTCAACCAATCTTGTTTCACACCTTTAACGTCGGTCAACGTTGGAGGTGCCAGGAACTGGCTGATCACGTCGCCGTCGCGGAGCAGCACAAAGCCGGGCGATAGCTTGTAAACTCCATCCTCGACCACTTCGACCGCGACCGAATCGGACCAGCGAACAAAACCATCCCGCACACTTTCCATATAGGCAGCCAAAAGGGCCAAGGCGGTCAGCGCGGCGGAACCGATCGCAAAGCCTTTGCCAGTCGCCGCGGTCGTGTTGCCCAACGAATCGAGC
>CAZHTX010000533.1:0-4101 GCA_964535475.1 uncultured Pirellulaceae bacterium | reverse complement strand
GTCGTAAGGTAGATTGTCATTAAAAGCATGGATGACAAAATCGCGATAGGTGTAAGCATGCGGGCGGTCCTGATCGGCTTCTTGGCCGTCGCTGTCGGCGTACCGAGCCACATCCAGCCAATGCCTTGCCCAACGTTCACCGTAACGGGGCGAAGCGAGCAGTTGGTCCACCAGACGCTGAACCGCCACGTCGGGGTTTTCAGCATGAGCGAGGATAAATGCATTTGTTTGTGTTGGAGACGGCGGCAACCCAATCAAATCAAAATACAATCGGCGGACCAAGGTTCTCGCATCGGCTGGCTGCGATGGCCGCAGGCCGGCATCGTTAAGTCTTCGCAGCACGTAGCGGTCGATTGGCCCCTTTGACCAATGATCATTGTCATGTCGCGGAAGTGCTTCCAAGGGCTTCAGCCGCTGAAAGGCCCAATGCGTTTTCGCACGTTCGAACTTAGGATCGGAGACATTCGCATCCGCAGGCCACGCCGCGCCCTGGTCGATCCAGTCCTCTAGAAGCTCGATCTGTTGTTCGGAGAGCCGCTTGTTGCCTGATGGTGGCATCGTGCGATCTTCGTCCACGCCAGACACTAACTGGATCAGTAGACTCTCTCGGCTCTGCCCGGCAAGAATCGCTCCGCCACTGTCGCCTCCTTGGAAGGCCTTCGTCTTGACACCTAAGTTCAGGCCGCCCTCCTCCGTAGTCCCCGCGTGGCATTCGTAACAGTGGTCTCGCAAGATTGGCTGGATATCAAGCGAAAAATCAACCGTTGGCGAAGCGCTCTTCGACTGCGCCCGAATGATCGTGCTGGGATCTGTTGTTGGCCTTGATTCCTGAGCGGTGGCCAGGCTGCCAAGTAAACCCGAACAAATCACGGCGGCGGCGCGAACACGCGAAAGAGTCATGACCAAGCGTCTACTAAATAGGGTGTCAAGTTACGAGTCGCTGACGCCTTGAACCCAAGGCTTAGCCCAATAGTAACTGCAAATCTTCGGAAGTTAAGCTCCGAATCAGGCTGCTATTGCCCGAAACAATGGACTCAGCCAGCTCGCGCTTCGAAGCTTGCAATTCCAAAATCTTCTCCTCAACCGTACCCTTGGTAATCATGCGGTAGGCAAACACATTGTTATTCTGACCCATACGGTGCGCTCGATCAATCGCTTGAGCCTCCGCAGCCGGGTTCCACCAGGGATCAAGGATATAGACGTAGTCGGCAGCCGTCAAATTTAAGCCGTGGCCACCAGCCTTGAGGCTAATCAAGAACAGCTGGCAAGCCTCATCATTTTGAAAGCGATCCACGCGCGCCTTGCGATTGCTGGTCTTACCATCTAAGTACTCGTAGGCCACCTTTCGCTTTTTGAGGTCTTTCTGCAGCAAAGCCAACAGCGAAGTAAATTGCGAGAAGACCAACACCTTGTGACCTTCGTCCATCACTTCGGTGATCTGCTCCAACAGCAGATCGAGTTTTGCCCCGCGAGCTCCCTTTTTGGCGTTCACCAGTCTGCCGTCGCAGGCTGCTTGCCGCAGTCGCAGGAGTGCCTCCAGAACGTGAATTTTAGCACGCTGCATCCCTAATTGACGGACGGTATCATCTAATTTTACGCGATAGTGCTCTCGCAGTTCATTATATTGGCGGGTCTGTTTGGGACTCATCTCACAATATAAAGTTCGCTCCGTTTTGTCGGGAAGATCTTTGAGGACTTCCTTCTTTGTACGTCGTAAAATAAAGGGACGGATTGCTTGCGATAGTTGCTCCAGCACTTCCGGTTCGCAATCAGCCCGGTTGAAGGCTGCGAACGCCGAACTGTGTCCCAGCAAACCCGGATTCAGGAAACGAAATTGGGACCAAAGATCCCCGAGGTGGTTCTCAATTGGGGTTCCGGTCATTGCCAAGCGATGATCTGCCTTTAGTAAGAAACAAGACTTCGCCGCGTAGGTTTTTGGATTCTTGATTGCCTGCGCTTCATCGAGAATTGCGTAGTCAAATTCCATTGCTCCGAGTCGCTCAATTTCCTGTCTTAGCGTGCCGTACGTGGTCAGCACCACATCGGCTGTTGCTAACTGATTGACCTTTTCGTGCCGCTCCACGCCGGTAAAATCAATCACCGTCAAGCGGGGCGTGAACTTGGCTGCTTCATCAACCCAATTAAAAACCAGGCTTTTGGGCACCACCACCAACGAGGGCTTGCGAACTTCGTCTTTCTTTAATCGCCGGGCACGACGTTGTTCGAGCAGGGCTAGCACCTGAATGGTCTTACCCAAGCCCATGTCGTCGGCCAAGCAGCCGCCGAAACCAAAGGACTGCAGGAAACCAAACCAGCCCAAGCCGTCGCGTTGGTATTCCCGCAGTTCGCCTTGGAATTGCCGGGGCTCTTTAGCTGGCTTGACACCCTGGAAAGCGGCCAGTTGTTTGCGAAGGCGGCGGAAAGTTGCATCCACTTTAATCCGGTCGTTCTGTTCCTGCTCGGCCAACAGCGAATCGAGAATCATCGCTTGGGCGCGACCAAACCGAAGCGTTTCTCCGTCTTCGCTGGCAAGTTCTAAAAACTTGCCAAACCTCTCCACCCACTTCGTCGGCAACATGCCATGCGAACCATCGTCGAGCCGGACAAATTTCTCCTTGCCGCGGACCGCTTGCAACAAGACCGGAAGGGGCACGATCTGGTCGGCGTACACAACACCGCCCGATAAATCGAACCAATCCACTCCGCTGGTGATATCTAAGTTAAAATGGCCCGGCGCAACCAGCGGCCTGCCTTCCGCTTCGACGCTCCAGCCGATGGGGGCGAGTCTTTCAGCGAGGGTTGGTAAGCTGGAATACTTAACAGCCACGCCGCCGTCATCACTTGAGACCAATGCCTCCGAATCGATCAACTGCTGGAGTTGCGTCTGTTCACCTTGATGATCGCGATGTAAGATCAACGAGTTGTCCGCATCGTAGATTTTCTCGGGTGGATCGCCGACTGCTTGTTGCTGATCAACGTAGCGATAGGCTACGGTTGCTTGGAGCAGGAAAGCACTCAAGTCTTGCGGCATTCGCTCTGGCCACTTGATCTTTAAGACCGGCTGCGGTGTGCCGACCTCTTCCCGCAAATTCCAAGTCGCGGGCCAAATGATCGGCGGTGTTTTGCTGACGTTCAGCAGGCTATGAATCAAGCCATCACGCTGGTCTGCGGAGAATGTTTGATCGCCACTGTTCATCCAGTGCGATAGCCAAGGCAGCGCGAGCGGATCGATTTCTCCTAGCAGCCCAGGTAGCAGAATAAGGCCCGATCCCCAGGCCCAGGCCACGTCACCCACTGCGAAAGTATCTTCACCCACCTCGAATTGCAGGCTCATGCGAATTTGCTTGTCGGCCAATTCATTCATTACGACGCTAAGCAATACGCCTGCTTCCGCGAAACTCTCAATTGTCAAAGGTTTTGGCTGCACGGCCGGGTCAACCCGCCAGTACAAGCGGCCGGTGCCAGCTATCTCGCGGAGCAAAGTCGGTGGGCAATCTTCGTCGACCTCAAAACTGGTGATGCTGCTTGCTTGGTGTTGGTAGTGTCCTCGCCAACTGTGTCCGTATCGGTAGTCACCTGCCACCGTATCAGGATTGGCGGACAACAGCTGCTGGATAATATTTGCGTCGGTCGGTGAGCAGCGGCTTTTATGCTGTTGGAGTTCGCGGTGCGTCGCGTGGCGGTGATCGTACCAAGGCGAATCCTCATCAGCGTGGTCATCAAGCACTATTTGCAAAACGGGCCAGTCACCACGCTGGTTCACTAGGTCCAGTAAATACCGTGGGGTTTTGGCGTTTAACAACCGAGACTGTTTCTGAAGTTGCTTGGCGTAGACCCTCCGTACCTGTTGATCAATCGCTTGAAACAAGCTGGGGCTAGCTGTCAAAGCGACCGATCCGCCATTGACACTTTCAAGTTTCGCGGTAGCAGCTCCGCTGCTGGCGGACCGTCTTGGTGATGAATTTTCGTTCACGGTAAGTGTGCGAGTAGCCCCCGCTGGCTTAGCACCCGGTTTATCGGCATCAATTTTGCGCAACACGGCCCAGACGTGTTTGCAGCACCCCGCTTTGTTAAACTGTGGGCAAGTACACGAATAAGCAC
>CAZHTX010000532.1:0-4113 GCA_964535475.1 uncultured Pirellulaceae bacterium | reverse complement strand
ATGGCGGTGGACTCGAGCAATGCCACTCCAGCGTTGCACCACCCCACGGATTTGCGGAAGCCAACTTGCCCTTGAACATGCTGTGTAGCAAGACCAAACCAGCGATCAGCAAACCGATTCCAAGCAAAAATGAGCCGATTGACGATATTTGGTGTAGGGTTTGGAACTCGGGATCGTAAGTCGCGTACCGGCGTGGCATCCCTCGACTACCGAGCACAAACTGCGGTAAGAAGGCCGCATTGAACCCGATAAACACGATCGCTGCGCTGATCCGTCCCCACGTTTCATTGAACATCCTGCCGACCATCTTCGGCCACCAGTGAAACAGGCCTCCCAAGAAGGCGACCAGGGTTCCGCCCATCATTACGTAGTGGAAGTGGGCGACGACAAAGTAAGTGTCGTGCAGGTGCAGGTCGGTGCTGAGCGTGCCCAGGAACAGACCCGTTAAACCGCCAATGGTAAACAGGAAGATAAACGACAACGCGTAGCACATCGCCGTAGTCAAGCTGATGGACCCTTTGTACATCGTGGCCAGCCAATTAAACACCTTGATCGCCGACGGCACCGAAACGCTGAACGTCAAGGCACTGAAGATGATCGTGGTCAAATTGCTCATGCCCGACGTGAACATGTGGTGGCCCCAAACCAAGAAGCCCAACAAAGCGATGGCGATCGAACTGTACGCGATAAAGCGATAACCAAAAATGCCCTTGTGGCTGTGAACGCTGATCAATTCACTGATGATGCCGAAAGCGGGCAAAATCATGATATAGACAGCGGGGTGGCTGTAGAACCAGAAAAAGTGCTGGTACGTTACCGGATCCCCGTTAAACGCCGGGTCAAATATCCCGATGTTCATCGTGCGCTCAGCGATCAACAGCAACAACGTGATGCCCAACACGGGAGTTGCCAACACTTGGATGATGCTGGTCGCATAGGTCGCCCACAAGAACAACGGCATGCGGAACCAAGTCATTCCCGGCGGCCGCATGGTGTTAATCGTGACGATGAAGTTCAGCCCGGTGAAAATCGAGCTGAACCCTAACACGAATGCACCGAAAGTGGCAAACACCACGCTAGTTTGACTACGCGTACTGTAAGGCGTGTAAAAAGTCCAGCCAGTGTCGAGCCCGGAGGCAAGCAAGGCTGAAATGAACAACACCGCACCCAAACACCACAGGTAAAAGCTGCTCAAGTTCAGTCGCGGAAAAGCAACGTCCTTGGCACCCAGCATGACGGGCACCAAAAAGTTACCCAAGGCAGCGGGAATGCTGGGGATGATGAACAAAAACACCATGATCGCGCCGTGAAGCGTGAACACCTTGTTGTACGTTTCATTGTCTAAAATCATCCCATCGGGCGCCAACAGGTGCGCCCGAATCGTGAGTGCCAATAGCCCACCCACGAGGAAGCTCAACAGAATCCCGGCCAGGTACATCATCCCGATCCGCTTGTGGTCGAGCGTGAATGCCCAACTCAAGAAACCGGAAGATTTACTCAGATAATTGTCAGGTGCGTGCTTAACTAGTGTGGTCTGCTCGCCAGCAGACAAAGCTCCGGTAGCCATACGATCATCCTTCTATAACGCGGTGGTGCTTATCGAGCGATCAGCCCGAACTGCCCGTTGTGTTTAAATGTTATTCCAAGCTCTTGATGAACGCGATCAAACTGCGGAGTTTGTCATCGGTCAAACGTCCCTTGTAAGACTGCATGACGGGCTGGTAACCCGCGACAATCTTCGCCATGGGGTCTAAGATCGACTCTCTCACGTAGTTCTCGTCGACCTGAACGGTTTCACCCGACTGCAACTTCTCCTGGCGTCCCCAAAGCCCTTGGAAGGAAGGGCCGGTGCCAGCCTTGCCATCGAGCGAGTGGCAAGAAACACAACCCTGCTGGGTGTATTGCAGGCGTCCATAATCGACGTCGGACATGCCATCTGGCTTTACATTAATTTCCTGCAGCCAGGCTTCTAGATCTTCTCGAGTTTCGTGCACCACGACCATGGTTTGCATCTCCGAGTGATCCTTGCCACAGTACTCCGTGCAGTATAAGTCGAAGAACTCGTAACCCTCGCGGGTGAACTTATTCGTCTCCGCATCGAACACGCCTTCGTTCTCAGCTTTCGCAACAGCCAAAGCCGCCTCGACCCGATCCTTCGAAACTTTTTCGTTCGCCACCGTCGGAGTAAACCACAAATAATTATATCTCCCGGGCACGACGTCCCGTTTCACCCGGAACGCCGGGATGAATAAGCTGTGAATGACGTCATCGGACTCCATGATCAATTTTGTCGGTTCGCCCTTGACGACGTGCAACTCGGGATGAGTGATGCCGTCGCCGTAATCAAAGCTCCATGACCAGGAAGCAGCCGTCACGCTGATTTCAGTGGCACCGGTTGGTATTTCTCGCATGTCGAGGTAGCCCCAGCTGCCCTTCACGAACATCACCACCAGCAGGAAAGACGGAAAGACCGACCAGCTGATCTCGAGCACATTATTGTGCCGAACGCGACTGGTCGCTTTACCACCTTTGGGCTGCCTGTATTTGTAAGAAAACCAAATCAAGGCCCAAACGATGGCGACAAAAAAGACCAGGCTGATCCACAGGATAAACATGTACGTGGAATCGACCTCGACGGCAAAGTTGGATGCCTGTTTTGGGAACCACAGTGTGTCGGTGTAATCACCCAACAACGGGCTGAAAAGCGGCCCAAACATGGAGCGGGTATTCCTGAATAATAAGGTCAAAATCGGCTCAGCTATCACCAAGCCCTAATAACATGTCTGTTCTAGCTCTATCCGCTAACCAGCGAACGCAATTAACTATTCTGATCGACTTTCGCGGCAGGATCGGGCGCCGTCCCGACTCCCTCTTCATCGGCATCCACCGCAGTGACGTTTCGCTTTCGACCTAGCCAGAACGGGGTAAGTGTAACCACTAAAATCGCGACGGTGGCAAATCCACCCAAACGCATAATCTTCCAAGCGCTGGCAACATATCGATTCCGCTCGGAATCGTAGCGAAAGCACAGCATAATGAATTGATCGACGACAGAACCCACTTTGCCATCCGACGCGTCGACAATCGCCAGTCGCATTTGTCGCTCGGGAAACGCCACGTCGAGTGAATAACGCGTCACAACTCCCTTCGGAGAGACGAAGGCCAACATGGCGGGATGGTAATATTCTTTACTGACCCGGTCGTAGCGATAATTAAATCCCAGGGCATCAGTCACCGCCGTGATCTCAGGCTGGGAAGCTGTGACGAAGTGCCAACCGGCAGCCGCACCTGGCTGATTCGGTAACATCGCCACATACTTATCCTTCGTTTCTTTGGCCTTTCGAGTAGTTTCCGCTGGGTCAATCGATAGCGTGAGCAGATCGAAATCGGTCCCAATTCGCAGTTCGAGATCGTCGAGCGTTTTCACGAGCTGATTCAGCTGCAGACTGCACAGCATTGGGCAATCGCTGTAATTCAACGTGACCAAGACCGGTCGGTCACTGTTGAAAAAGTGGCCTAAACGAAGGTCGCGTCCGTTAGCATCGACAACTTTCGTTGCTAACGGCAGTTGAGAGCCCGGCTTTTGCTCAACTCCAACCCCCTGCACCTCGCTCGGTACGCCGTCGTTGAGCTGCGCGAAAGCCGGACCAGCCAACATGGCGCTGGTTGCTGCGAAGGAAGCTAACGTTAGGATGAAGCGAACTGAATACATAGGAAAATTAAGTTGCTCAAGCGGCACTGAAGACGGCATTGGAAACGTCGCTGGGCGACAGCCCGGCCGTTATGCGTCCTCATTACCTTGGTCTGATTGACCTTGGCGTTGGATCAAAAGATCCATCGCATCATCAATCGGAATATGAATCGTTCCAGTCTCGGCGTCACGACCGACACTGTTTATCTGCTCCGTCTGCATCTGCAGTTGGCGAATGCTGCTGGTGTACTCAGCCTCCGCCATGCTGTCTTGCTGCAGCCCCAACATGGCGTAATACAAAACTTGAACAGCCAAGATCGTAATCCCGGTTAGGACCGCCGAGATAATCCCGACAATCCAAATCTGTCGCGTGTTAAGATCGTCGTACTGTGCCATGGTGGGCTCGTGTAACTTCCAAACGG
>CAZHTX010000531.1:0-4152 GCA_964535475.1 uncultured Pirellulaceae bacterium | reverse complement strand
TATCCCCGCTTGGTCCCCGCCCCGGCGATTACTCCGGTGTAGCAATACGGCCAGTGGTCGCGGCCATCATCGCTGTTTCCGTTGCCACTGGTGCTGACGCCCCGCTGCGGGCTGCGACCGAACTCACCGACGGCAACCACCAGGGTCTCTTCCAGCATGCCGCGGTTGTCTAAATCCTCGATCAGCGCGGAGAGGCCTGAATCGAGCATCGGGGCGGATTGGTCCTTCATCCGCTTGGAGAGGCCAACGTGGTGATCCCAAGAATGATTGTCGCTGTTAGCAACCTTAGGCCAGATGACTTCCACGACGCGGGTGCCCGCTTCGACCAAGCGGCGGGCCAGCAGGCAACTTTGGCCAAACGTGTTCCGTCCGTAACGCTCCCGCATGGCGACCGTTTCTGCTTCCAAATTGAAAGCATCACGAGCGCGGCCGGAGACAATCAAGGAAAGTGCCTGGTCGTAATACTCGTCTAATTCATAAGACTCCACCGCTTTATTGATATCAGGCATTTGGGCGTTGAGCAGATCGCGCAACTTGGCGCGTCGCTGTAAACGGACGCTGAAGACTTCGGGACGCAGCTTCAGATCGTCAATCTTGATCCGGCTCATCTTCTCCATATCCATGTCGTCGCCGGCTGGATAGAGCGTGTAGGGATCGAATGACTTGCCCAAGAAACCGGCTGTGCCCCCCTTCCCCACCACGTTCGACTCTTGCAGCGGACGCGGAAGCATGACGAAAGGCAGCATCGGTTCGTCGGCCGGACGTAGGCGAATAATGTTGCTGCCGAAGTTGGGGAAATCCTTGGGGCTGGGTGATTCCAATTGACCCGACGGGCTGACCTTGTCGGTCGTATAACCCGTCATCATCTGGTAAATCGCCGCGGTGTGATTGAATAGACCGTTGGGAGAATAAGATAACGCCCGCATCATCGTGAAACGGTCGTTGATTTGCGCCAGCTGAGGCAAGTTCTCCGTAAATTGAATGCCCGGAATCTGGGTGCTGATCGGCGCAAACACGCTCTTTACATTATCGGGAACATTCTCTTTGGGATCCCACAAATCGAGATGGCTGGGACCGCCTTGCAAGTAAACCATGATAATGCTTTTGGCTTTGCCCCAGCCGGGCCCCCCTCCGCCATTGGACGCGGCGGCTTGCGATTGCAAGTTCATCATCGAGCCCAGCGACAAACCTAAGAAGCCCGCTCCGCCGACTCGCAAAAATGCGCGACGGGAGGGACGCAGATGCGGATCGCAGAGATCGCGAGCGATGGGGCCTTGGAAGGACAGCATGGGAGCCTCCGGGTCAATGGAAATGTGGAATCGACAATAGGGTGATCGTGAGAAAGACCGCGAGTATGCCAACGCTATTTAAGACCTATCCGAGAACCTCAAAAATGCCCGCGGCTAGCGCCGTCGGCTCAGGGTTCTCGGATAGGGTCTTAATGGTTGAACAAAAACGCGGGGCTGTTGATCAAAGCCCAAGTGAGGTCTTCCGCGGCGGTCAAGCGACGGTTGGCCAATTGGGCTTTGCTCTGTTCGAAATCGCCCCGCAGCCGCAGCAGCGTGGCGTCAACTTCGATCGGTTTGCCGAGTTCGGCAATCTGTCGCTCCAGGTTTGTGACGCGAGGATCGACGGGGATCGCGGCCCGCGCCGCGGCCAGTTTGGCTTGGGCATCTCGCAAGCCGGGATCGGTCAAATTCAGGTGAGCCAACAGTGGCTGCGTGTCGGCTTCACTCCGCTCGGCGGCCGGGATGGTCAGCACGGCGGCAAACGATTCCGGCAGACCCAACGTGATCGGCTCGCTGGCCTGCGTGGCACTCAGGCGCCAGCGGGCCAAGCGGTGTTCGGCCGCGTTGTGATACTGATGGAGTTTAAACGTTAAGCGTGTTCCGGCTGGCATGTTGAGCGGTTCCGCCAATTGGAAAGTGGCCCAGTGAACGGTGCCGCTGCTGGGCGAGACAGCCCAGCCCCCTTGGTCTTGAGTCTTGCCATCGAAGGTCGCTGCGGCCGAGAAACCTGTTTGCGCAAAACTGACGTGGCCGGAGGCGATTTTCAGCGGCGTCGCTTCGCCTTCGCCCGTTAACGGTTGAGCGAAGACTTCAAATTCGGTCAACACAAAATTGCCATTTTGCGGGAAACCGGGACCGCCACCCGGCAAGTCGGCAACCGGTAAAGCTTCTAAGCGAAAGCCGGTGATTTGCTGCAGCCCCGTTTCGACGACAACCTCATAGGTTCCCTTGTCTTTATTTCCCGAAGCGACGATCGCCCGGTCGGGTTGCACCCGCAAAGATGCGCCGTTGGTGGCGGAGAGTTGTGTCGGCCGGAGCGGAAACCACTCGGCCGATTCATGCAAGCGTTGTTCCCAAGTGGCGATGACTTCACCCAAGTTGGCTTGCACCTTCTCGACGTTGGCTTGCGCCGCAGCGATGCGTTGTTCACGCTCTTGAGTCAATTTTTCTCGTTCCGGAGCGAGTTCCGCTTGCAGCGCGAGCAGCCGTTCCTTGGCTTCCGCGACCGCTTCGCTCTGGGCTTGCTCAAGCTCCGGCAATCGCTCGACCCACCAGGCTTCACGGTCGGCCAATTGTTGCTGGAGCTCGGCATGGTCTTGATCGATCGCTTGCAACATTTGCAGGAAGGCTTCCACCTCGGGTTCGCTCGGTGGTCGATTGACGATGCGCAGAAACAGCTCATTGACCAGGTCCGCATCATTGCTGAGCCGATTAACGATTTGCGTTAGTTCATTCCCCGTATCGGCAATGGCTGAACCAACCGTAGGACCTCCCACCAGTGCCATCACGGGGCCGAGTTGCAGGTCGCTGCTGCGCTCGCACTCACAAGCCGACTCGCGTACCGGACGTCCGAGATTGGCCAGGAACCCGTCGCTCGGCTTCACACCGACGTCGGGCAATTGGTTTGCGCGGGTACCGGCTGGCACGCCGGGGATGGTTGGTTTCGAGCCGGTGACGAAGTGGATCGTATCGAACAAGACTTCGGCCGGCAGCCGCCGCGGCGTGGCGTGACTGTAGTTCAATTGGTCGTCTTCGTTCCAACGATTTGTGGCGACCGACAATTGATACGTGCGACTGTTGCAAATCAGCCGCATCAGATGTTGGACATTAAAATCGCTGTCGATGAACTGCGTGGTTAAATAGTCCAACAACTCGGGGTTGGTGGGCGGATTGCCGGCGCGAATATCGTCGATCGGTTCAATCAAGCCGACGCCGAGCAAGTAGCCCCAGACGCGGTTGACGTAGCTGCGGGCAAAATATCGATTGTCGGCCGAAGTGATCCAAGCGGCCAGGCGCTGGCGATCGCTGGCATCCTCAGCGACTTCGAAATCGCAATCATAGGGAAAGGACGCCGCGACTGGTTGGTTGGTGTTGGGATGCGAAATTTGTCCTTGCTCGGCATCATAGACTTCTTCATACAACGGTTTCGCACCTTCCACCGCCGTGCCCCCGATACGTTTATCGCCGGAGGCTGGATCGGCCTTAAGCTTTGTGCGAGCAAAGAAAGCAGCCGTCTCATAATATTGGTCTTGCGTCCAACGTTCGAACGGATGGTCGTGACATTTATTGCAATTAAATCGCACACCCAAGAACAAGTGGGTGGTATTTTCCATGGTGTCTTCAGGATTCCGCAAAATCTTATAATAAGATGCTGGCGGGTTATCTTTATTGCTGCCGGTGCTGGTCAGAATCTGCTTGGCGAATTCATCATAGGGGCGATTTTCAGCAATCGCGGTTTCGATCCAGCTGTGGAACGCGGCCGCTCCCTCGGCACCTAAGAATTTTCTGTTTACCTGCAACAGATCGGCCCACTTGTTAGCCCAATAATCAACGAAGGCGGGGCTGCCAATCAATTGATCAACGAGCGCTTCCCGCTTGGCCCGGGTGGGGCTGGTGTCAGCGAGGAACTGGCGGACTTCATCGGCTGTGGGAGGTAAACCGGTCAGGTCCAAGTAGACTCTACGCAAGAAAGTGGCGTCGTCGCAAAGTTCGGATGGCAGGATTTTCATTCGCTCCCATTTCTGGGCGACCAACTCGTCGATCGGGCCATAAGTTTCCACGGTTTGCCACTGGAACTCGCCACGATCGCCCATCACGGTCAACGTGGTGGCGGCGTAATTGCCTTCGTAGCGTGCCAGCAACG
>CAZHTX010000530.1:2377-4165 GCA_964535475.1 uncultured Pirellulaceae bacterium | reverse complement strand
AACGGTTACGTGCTTGAGCAGATCTTTTCACCGCTCATCGTGTTCGCCACACCCGAGCATGACGAACTCAAGTCCATCGCAGCTAACTGCATCACAAGGCATCACGCGCACCACTACCTCGGCTTTGCTGCGACGCAGTGGAAGTTGTTCGCCAAGGAATCACCGCCAAGAGTCAAACCACTGCTGTATGTCTATCGTGTGCTGCTAACTGGCATCCATCTGATGCGAACCGGACAAGTCGAAGCCAACCTCATCACATTAAACGAAACCGCCGAGCTCCCCTACCTCGACGACTTGATCGCCCAAAAGCAAACCGGCCCCGAGAAAGGCACGCTCCATACCACCGACCTCGACTTCCACACACGAGAATACGAACGCCTCACCCAAGAACTTGAATCAGCCCACGAGCAATCCAGCCTCCCGGAGATGCCGACGGCTCGACCAGCGCTGAATGATCTGCTGGTTCAGCTGCGGCTGAAAGCCATTGACAACCGCGATACGTGAGTCCATGAAACGGATGCTAATTCGTTAGCAATCGGTTATTCACTGTTTACGAGTTCTTTTTTTTACCAGCCGGGCATAGGCGATAAGGACCGCCCCGTCGCCGAACCAGCCAAAGGTAATCCACCGATCAGCAGCGCTGCGAAAGATCCCCCCGCAGGGTCAGCCAAAAGTCATTTGTCAGTGACGGATCGTTGTAGCGAACGATGTTCAGACTAATCTGAAGTTTTTTGAGCACCGTATCAAACTGGCTCTTGGTGCAATTCAATCGCTCAATGGCTCGCTTTCGCAGCGGCCCAGTAAACACAGGCTCCAAGGCCCGCCTTGGCAAGCGTCTCCTTGTCAATCGGTGTTGTTCCGGTTAGCAACCAAGACAGTTTCAGTTGCGGTCAAAATTTTTTTCCCACGAGTGACCAAAGGTGTCACAAGCATCGGTCAATCTACTCGGATCGTGTTTCTTCAAAATTTCTAACACTGGAGACTGGCCATGCGAAATCTGCCTTTCCCTCGCCCCATCGATGAATCCACTCTCGACGTGCCAGCCGGCGGGCAAACCTTCGAAAACCATATCTTGGAAGCCGAAAAAGAAGCGTTCCGCGGGGAATTGCTCAAACGTCTGGGCAAACTGCTGCTCAATCCCAGCTTGGACCGTTGCGACATCACCGATGGGATTCTTGGCGACCGCGAATTGATTGAATTCTTGTCAGCCTACGAAAACATCGTGCTGGAGAAGGTCGTTCCGCCCGGAACCACCTGGGCCGAGATGCAGCAAGAGGAATTCACGTTCGATTCGATCTTGCACGAATCTGGCAAAACACCCGGCACGTTCGTCATGCCGCTAATGCTCGGCTCCCTGGTCGACGAAGACCGCCGGCCCTGGTTCCAGGCATCGCCCTTCGAGTTCATTCCGGCGATCGAAGGCATCCAAACTAGCAATCTGTGCGGCAAACCCTTGTTCCGAGCCGATGGCGGTGGGGCGATGGCCAGTTCATCTATCAGCGCTCAAGCAAGTTTTTCGCCGAGCATTTTCCGATGCTTCGAGCTTTGCTAGTAAAGCTTGACTTGTCGGCATAATCCGAGCGACTAGATTTGTGTGTGCCCGAAACAAAGTCTATCAGCGCTAATTCGAGCCACCGAAAAATCACCGCCAAGGATGCCAACCGTGCCCCGCAGCCAACCTTGCAAGGCTCGGAGCCTGCGTGTCCTTCGGCGTCCGAGCCAAACGATCGAGTCGCTGGTTCCGGTAAGTGTGGTCGGCCTGATCAAAGCCGGCCTGATCAAAGCCGG
>CAZHTX010000530.1:0-2277 GCA_964535475.1 uncultured Pirellulaceae bacterium | reverse complement strand
CGGCCTGATCAAAGCCGGCCTGATCAAAGCCGGGCCGGCGATGCTGGCCGAAGAAAACTGTGTCGATGAGGTCGTGATCGTTCGTCCTACGAACTATTGCTTCAGCGCGGATTAAAGTCTGTTTGCTTACCATCTAATTCTCACAACATGAACGCGCATGGTGAAAGGTTTTTCGGATCACTCAAACGAGAATGTTTGGACCATCTGATCTCCACCAGTAACAAGTGAATACAATCATCCGACTATGATCCGAGCAAAATTGAACAGGGCTTTGCTCAATGCGAGGGAGTAGCCGGTGCTGCCCTCAGCTTTTCAACTTCATCGTGAAGTCGGTCAACGATCTGTTCAGCGGCATTCGTCTCTTCCACTTCCTGCTGAAAATGTTGAGGATCGATCGGCTCCCCAAAACGAACCTTCACTGACCGGCGGCGAAGTCGATGCGAACCTCGTGGCAAGGCCTCATGCGTCCCCTCCAAATACGCGGGCACTACGGGGACCGGCTGCCGCTCCAGCAAGATGCCAAGGCCAGGTCGGAACGATTGCAGATCGCCACTCTCAGAGCGTTCACCTTCGGGAAACCAAACCAAGATACCACCGCGTTGCAACACCGCGGCCCCGAACGCGAGGCTCGAAATGACGCCGCGCTTCGGATCAATCGGGATGGTTTTTGCCAGACGGCTGCCTAAACGACTCAGCGGATTTCGCTTGGTCGCGCCGACCCAGGCCGCCCAATAAGTTTGTTCCAGCCGTGATCGGTCCATGGCGGCAGATATCACGAACGGATCGAGGTGACTGGCATGGTTCGCGATGATCACCAACGGTCCTTTCTCTGGTAAACACTGCAGTCCGTCAACTTGCAGCCGAAAGAACCAACGAACGAAACGACGGTTAACCAGTAAGCCGACTTGCGCCGCAACAGACGCGACCGGCCCGAGCGGACGCAACCGTTTTCGCTGATGTTCACTCAATAATTTTTCAGGCTCTTCCAGCATATCCTCGCGAGATTCGCTCTCCCCCGATCGTTCGATCGCGCGCAAGAGATCGCGAACCGTGTCGATTCCAGCAAGTGCCTCGTCGTCCAGCTCCACGCCAGTCCGCTGTTGAATCTCCATAGTCAAATTCAGCCATCGCATGCTGTCGATGCCCAACTCCGAACGTAAGTTCGTGTCTGGCGATAGCGGTTCGTCGGAGAACTGTTCTGTCAACATGTCCCACGTTTCGCTCGCTGCGGGAACGTCCATGAGAGCTTGATCTTCCGACGACATTTCGTCGCGACTCAAAGGGCCGGCATCTTGGTCGTCGGATTTCAGGGCCTGCTCGAAATGCTCCTTCAATTTCTTACGGCGAATCTTTCCGATTCGGGTACGAGGTAACGCTTTGCGGGTGAGCACTATATCGTTGACGTGTTGGTGGGAGGGTAGCTTCTCGTTGACACGATCGATGGCCTCGCGAACTTGTCGCTCCAAGTCGCTCTCGGAATCGAGATTCGCCGTTTCAGGAACAACCAAGCCAAACAATTTCTGCTCACGTTGTAAGACGCCCATTTCGCGAATCGCGCCGTCTTCCGAATAAGCCGCTTCAATCTCGTCGGGCTGAACCTTCTCACCCCCTTCGGTGATGATCAAAGTGGAAACGCGCCCCGTAACGTGCAATCGGTCGTGTTGATCGAAATACCCAAGGTCACCGGTGCGAAACCATCCGTCGTCGGTGAATGCCTGTTTGTTTTTGTCAGGTAGATTCCAATAGCCGGAAAAAATGCTCGGGCCGCGAGCCAGAATCTCACCTGCGCGTTGGTCCTCAGGTGCAGAATCGGCTTGCGTCTCTTGCGGATCGTCGGGCCTGGATTTTTCGGAGTGGTGTTCTTTCCAGTCTTGGTCGATCCGCAATTCGACATCATCAATTGCGCGGCCGACGGTTTCCAAATGACCATCACCGGGAGGATGGATCGTCAGTAAGGGAGACGTCTCGGTCAGCCCGTAACCGATGGTCACCTTCCATCCCAAACCTTCCAGTTGTCGCCCCAGTTCTGGGTTGAGCGGCGAACCGCCCGAGGCCAAGACTCGCAATTCGGGACCGATCTGACTTCGTAGCGGTCGAAGAAGCAAGTTAACGTTGGCAATCCGACTGCGTTGTTGGATCCGACCGTTCAAACCAATCAATCGTTCAGCGGCATGCCCAAGGCGTTGACCGAGCGATTGTTTGGCTTGAGATAGAATCGCCTCATATAACGCACGATACAATCGAGGAACGCCGACTAAAGCGGTCACCCGACCTTTG
>CAZHTX010000529.1:0-4178 GCA_964535475.1 uncultured Pirellulaceae bacterium | reverse complement strand
TGGCTATGAAGCCATTGACAGAAATGAAGCGTGGAACACGCATTGGAGCTCACTAAAAAAACGGCGGATGTTGACCACCCGCGCTGAATAATGACGTAGGATTAAGAAACGAGGTAATGAAAGCGCACTTACGTTTCTTCAGTAAGCGATGCCCCATGCTTTCAAATTGCCCCCCTAAGAACGTATCCGAACACCATTAGCCGCTTGGGCGCTAGCCGGCGGTTCTTTTGGGTTTTCGGATAGGTTCTAAAGCTAAGACGCCTATGGTAACCAAAAGGCGCAATCTGTCACCGAATTTCTTTTGGTTCCCAAGAGGATTTCTCGTGGTGTGAAAGAGTGGAAAAGGAAGCCGCTGCCCGTTGTGATCTTCTCAGATATGGTTACGGGGGTGAATCATACCACTAACCCCCTTTTAGCGGTGAGTGAATCCGCTGGCGTTTGTCATGCTGGAATTAGCTAGCATTGCAATATGCCCTTCTTGGGTGCTGTCTTTTGCCTCTGTTTGGGTATCGGTTTGGGGGTGGTTTTTCTCTCAGGCTGGAACGTTGAGCGGGAGGTGAGGGATTTTCTCGGCGAATCCGAAACGGATGAGGGCAGGAAGATGGGGGCAGGAAGATGGAACAGCCGCAAAGTGATCTCGCCAGACGTTTTCTTCGGCAAAGGTCAGTTTCCGCGTGGCTTTTCCGTTGGCACCAATTCAACCAACACAAGCCCTGGATTCATCCAGGAAAAATCGTCATCAGATGTCAACAAGACGGCACCCGCAGCTTTTGCCGTAGCAGCGATCCAAATGTCATTTTGTCCCGTATTCTTCCCGCCCACTTGATCAGCCGTTCATGGCTCTGCGTACGCCTTCACGATGTCTGGCAATCCTACGTCAACCCGAACTAGTTCCGCAAGAATTTCGTCAAGTGCTTCCAGCTTTTTTGGCCCCCACTTCCACACCTTCGCCAACGCACGCAGCTCTCCTTCAACGATCGTTGAGTAGATTGGTCGATCCGCTCTTTCGTGGAGCTTAAAGTCGTCGCGTAACCGGATGCCAATCTCATTCTGGCGAACCCAGTGGACAATCACATTCGTGTCCAGTGAAAAGAGAGCATTCGGCAGGAGCGTCATGAAAGCTGCTCCAACGCCTCTTCAATCTCTTGCTCGGTTTCATCACCGAGCCAACGGCCCATGATCGCGGCCATGCCGCTCCGCGTCCCTTGCGTCTTTCGCAGGCGATTGGCGTCCAGCCGACTGCTACTGGCTACGGGCGGAGTCGAAAATAAGGAGGCTGCGTTTGCTCCATCTTCGATTGACTCAGCCTCTACTCGCAGTAGGTTTCCGGAAACACGAAAGACACTGGTCCCCAGCACCAGGACGCGTCTCTGCCACAATTTCCGCAAGCGGTCGGAAAGTTCTTCAGGATAGACGCCCGAGACGCGTTCACCCGAATCAAGCAACAGTGAGAACCGTTGGGTGCTAGCCTCCAGGCCGTCGAGATTACAGACAAGACGGGTTCGTTGCGGAGTCGGTGTGCGACCGTACAATCGCGCGGAATTCTCCGTCGTTGTGTGAGTCACTCGAACCTCATCGCTTGCATCCGGCACGCTGCCCGCGATCCGAAACCCGGAGAACGGACTCGAATTAAAAAACCGTTTTAACTTGGCAACTTGATTCAGCAGTTGCGGATCGAATGCGTCGCTGTCGGCACGGTCTGCGTCGATTTTGCGGATGACGCCCATGAATAAATCCAGTCCGGTTAGCGCTCCGTTTGTCCGCTAGAGGCTTGGTGCAACAGCGATCTTTAGATCGGCAATTCCTCGTTCCGGCCGATTGGATCGAGCGTCTTATCGTTTGCCCGAGCAATCGCCAAAGGGGCCAGTGGGGTACTCTCGAAAATACCCCGAAATTCACCCCACTCAATCGGCACAATACTCAATCGCGCACAATGGCAATCATGGCGCCGCAAGGCCTCAGTTCGAAAACGAGAAAACCCCGTTTTCCCGGGGCTTGCCATGCTGGCGATTGCTGGTGAAAACCCTTGCGAGTACCCTGGGCGGGACTTGAACCCAGCAACCAAAACCGGGGAGAACGGCGACGCTGGGTCAGAATACCCCAAAATCCACCCCACTGAAACATCTGGCTGGCTGGCCGCGTTGGCCGAATTGGCCCCGCACCTGAACGAGTCGGCTCGTGCGGATGTGCTGGCAGTAGCCCGTGGATTGGCGTCGCGTCAGCAGGCGTAGGCAGCTCACTTGTTTCCAAGGTCTGCCAGCTTCAAGCCTCTGAGCCACCGCTGTATTACCAGCCCCGCCGCGACGGTCGATCACGGAATTGGTGGGCATGACAGCGGATACCACTTCTGTCAATTCGCAGTAACGACCGTGGGCAGACATTGACGTAGACACGTAAGAAATTGTAGCGGCAAAACTGAAGGAGTCGTCAAATGAAAAAACGCATTTGGTTTGCGCTGATCTTGCTGTCAACGATTTGTGGGTGCACTTTCAGTCGCCAGGAAGGCAGGTACAAGGTCGAATGGCCTAGCTTCGGAGAAGTTGTTAATGATGCGCTGCGTGGTGGTGGTACGGAAATCGACCGCGCTCGACAATCTTGGGATCAAACCTCAGACAACCCGATGCGTTAGCGGCTTGCAACGAGGCCTCGCGTGAATCCAGCCGGTCGCGATCCGCAACGCGGTTTTTGCGGTTCTCAGCGTAATGTGTAAGTCCCTGCGGTTTGTCGGGACGGGAGCTGACCAGGACTTGCCACCATGTTACGTGTTTACTGCTTTACTGCGGAGGGTTAGGCAGCCAAGTGCAGTGCCGTGATTCCTGGGGCGGGCTCATGCGTCGGTGCAAGCTGGTTGCTCGGCGTTTGAGTCAGCATGATCGCACATTAGGCGACTGGCGGCTCCCGGGGGCCCCAAGGGGAATGAGGATTTTGACCCGGATTCCGCTTCAGCGAATCGCCGGTACTTAAGTTATCCCGCCCCCCTCTCTCTAAGCCAGTAGCATCGGCAGCCGATCTCGCTGTTCTTCCCGTTCACTGTGTGGTGTCGCAGCAGCCGGTTGGTTTGCCGTTCTGGAGGCCTTCGGGAGAGGCGGGAAAATTGGAACGAAATTTGCCAACTCCGTCCATTACGCCACCCCCCCCCCTTTCAGTGGAATGTCCTGGGAGAATTGGTGGTTAATGCCGCCGCTGCAGATTTCCTAGCGGACCAAATTCCTAAATCTACAACACAGGAGAAGTGAGATGAAGCGAGCAATTCAACTGCCGGTGGCGTGCGTGGCGGTGCTGGTCGCCACGGCGGGGCAGGTGCAGGCGGGAATAATCACCTACACCGACAGAATAGCGTTTGAGGCGAATATAGCTACGAATCAGTTGATTGACTTCGAGTCATTGACAGGGTTTCAGCAACCGCAGCCTTTGGTGATTGGAGACGCTTCATTCTTCTCCACCGATGGGACGGGATTGTTTCGAACCACTGGTTTTGGTGCACCAACAGTTTATCTCGCTGCGGCGAATTACGGGGGAATTCAAATAGACATCGCACCAGGCACAACCGCAATCGGTACAGATATAGGGTCGTTGCTTAGCCCTAGGAGCTTCTTCTATGATCTTGAAGACTCGACAGGAACAGTTGCAAGCGGGAGTTTCACGGCGGCAATGGACAATAGTACTTTCTTGGGCTGGACGTCAGACATGGGTGACTTGAGACGCTTAACGATTATCGGCTCCGAGAACAATTATTTTGAAGCAATTGATAATTTCACCTTAGGCACCGCAACCACTCCCGTAGTCCCCGAACTCGCCATCTTCGGCATAGGAGCGTGTTTCGCAGGTTTCGGGGCTAATCGACGCCGCCGTCGTGAAAAGACCCAAGTAGCCACGGCCTAACTCGTCAGCCAGAACAACCAACCATCAAAACGGGCGGCCATTGCGGTCGTCCGTTTTTTATTGGTACGACCCTGAATTCCGTACATAGTGCATAGAAACGCACATACGGCTCGGCTGGCCTCGCAGCCCGCGTTTGCGGTTTGTGCGTGAGCGTTCGGTGAACTGCGTGGGTTAGCGGCGTCGGTTCCGGCGGCGGGCTTTTTCCTTGGCTTGCCGCTCTTTGCGGCGAATCGTATCCATTGTCCAAGCATGATTGGGGTGCGACTGCAGCCAACGGTCCGGAAGCAATGCGTCCA
>CAZHTX010000528.1:0-4201 GCA_964535475.1 uncultured Pirellulaceae bacterium | reverse complement strand
CGGCCACGACTCGCCAGTAGTAAGGCAGCTCTTCGCCACTGGTCGTTTTGCCGCCGGCCTCCGCCAGCGTGCGATAGTAGAAATCAAACGGAGGCTGATAACGCTGGCCGATCAAGTCACCGCCTCGACACGTTTCCCGCACCTCCAGGTCCCGTTTGGTTTTGCCGGCAATCGTCTCGACTAAAGCGGACGCGATGTAGAGTAGCTCGCCCGTTTCCTGGTCTTGGCAGAGAGAATACTCCAACTCCGGATGAACGGCGGCAAACATGTTGCTGGGCAGCGTCCAGGGAGTGGTCGTCCAGATCAACAGGCTGCGATCGGGCTGGTCAAGGAGCGGCAGTTTGACATAAACGCTCGGATCGGCCACTTCGCGGTAGCCTTGTCCAACCTCGCCAGCCGACAACGCCGTGCCCCCTTGCGCCCACCACCAGACGATCTTATAGCCGCGATAGAGCAGGCCTCGATCGAAAAGATTTTTCAGACTCCACCAGACACTTTCCACATAGCTCTGATGATAGGTGACATAGGCTTCCTGCAAATTGACCCAAAAGCCCAATCGCTCGGTTAATTGCTCCCACTGCTGCATGTACCGCCAAACGCTTTGTTGACAGCGTTGGATAAACGGTTCGACGCCGTAGGCTTCAATTTCCTCTTTGCTGTGAATCCCCAACTCCTTGCCAACTTCGACTTCGACCGGCAAACCATGGGTATCCCAACCCGCTTTTCGCTCGCAGCGATAGCCGCGCATGGTGCGGTAACGGGGAAACAAATCCTTGATCGCCCGCGTCAAACAGTGTCCCGGGTGGGGCATACCATTGGCGGTCGGCGGACCTTCGAAAAAGACGAATTCCGGCGCGTCGCGTCGCTGGGCCAGCGTGCGGTTGTACACGTCGGCTTGTCGCCAAAACTGGAGCACTTGCTGCTCCAGCTGCGGGAAACTTACATCGGTCGAGACAGCTTTAAACATCGCCTACCTTTAATCCTTTAAATCGTCATCCAGATCGTCCAAATCGTCAGCTAACGATTCGAGGTCGTCCAACTCTTCGTCGCCATCCTCGCGATCAGGTCCCAAGCCAAACTCCGCGCTGATCTCGTCTTCAATCTCAATTTCGTACTCGTCTTCCAATTCCTCCTCGAAATCGTCGTCAAAGTCGTCGTCGAAATCATCCTCGTCAATCTCATCGAAATCATCGAGTTCATCGTCATCGCCGCCAATGACCTCTTCGTCTCCATCTCCGGTTTCGCTCTCACCCAAGTCGCTGTCGTCATCAAAGCCGGAAAGCTCACCGCGGATCACAGCCGATTGCTCGGGGTCCAGCACCACGCCGCAGGCACCCAGGCTGAGGTCATCCTCAAGTGGGCCTGGCGCGGGAGGAACACCGATTGGGGCAGAAGGGGCATGCTGAGGCGGAACCACTGCAGGGATTTCCCGATCAGATTCTTGGGGAGAGGAAGGCAAAACGACGGACATAATCGTGAGACCGATCGAACGGAGTTGAAAAAAGGTCAGCCGAGAGCCCAAACCGGGCTCTCCACGCTGTTGGTAATCTGCGTAGGAAAATAAGAGTTTCGCGACGTCCCGATGTTTGTCAACGCAACACAGCCTCAACGTCCGATTTCAAGCGATGCTGAGGCAGTTTTTTTTGCTTTTCACCGCCATCCCACCCGCCAAGAGGTCCCCAGCCATGGAAGGATTACGCGACTGGGGGGTATAGCGTGGATGGGTGGTTTAGTGGGGGGAAGGCCAGCGAGCAGCCACAAACAGGTTGCTCCAAAGCCTAGCTTTCAAGTATCAGTAAACGTGAGAGTGGCTATCTAAAAACTTTAAGCAGCTTAACACCGAACGGTTCATCGGCTGCGGGTTTTCTGGATAGGTTCTAAGTTGGGGACGCCACGCGTTCTCAAGTACACAAATCGGAGCGACTGGTGATGGATCGCCGCAATTTTCTCGAATTATTTGGTCGCAGCAGCGGTTGGGCAATCTCGGCCGCCGTGTTGGCTTCGACTGGCTGCGCGAGTCGCCAGTATGGCCACTTGCTGACGACTGATGACACCGACATGGTGGGCAGCCATCAAGCGGGTGCTGCGGTTTGGAATCCGTTGGTGGATCAAAGTGTGGCCAAACTGCTGTCGCGATGCGACGCCGGAGTGATTCACCCGGCCGCTTACGAAGATCAGCTGGCTGGGGCCGCACTCGTTCCGGGTGAATTGCCCTCGCCAACCACGACCTCGGTGTCGGCGAAAGTCTGCTTTATCGCCTTGGAAAATAAAAGTGCTGAAGAGCTGATCGATTTCAAAGAGCAGCTTTATCAGCGGATTGACGCGCAGGTCAACAGTTCCGGAAATTTCCGCATGATCAGCCGGCGGATGGTCGACGCCGCCTTATTGGAAACTCGCATGCGTCCCGATTCGCTGTTTTTGCCAGGTAATCGCGAGCTGTTTGCCGCCGCGCTTGGCCGCCAAGGTGCGCCGGTCGATTTCCTGCTGTACGGAACGATCACCAGTGGCACCACGCAGCGCAACAAGAGCACGCAGCGCGATTACGAGCTGACGATGGAGATGGTCAACGTGCATTCGGGCGACTACGTCAAAGAGACCGCCACGATTCGCAAGGGCTATCACAAGTCGCGAACGGGCAAGTGGTGGAATTATGGGTTGTTCCAACAAGCGGACGGTTGAGTGAAGGTGCCCCCTTTGTTCACCCCAGCAGCTTTTCCCAGCCTGGCAGGTTTGGCCAGGCGAGCAATTTTGCGCAGAGAAACCGCCGCGCGACTATTTCTGGTCATGTGCTGCTTCGTTGCCTGCGTGCCGCTGGTTGGGTGCAAAAGTGGACCGCAACCGCTGGATCAAGCGCGACAAGATTACTATTTGGGAAACTTCGCAGCTTCGCGCACCCAATTCGAGCAGTTAACGGAGCGGGACCGGCGGCTGCGGGATGTGGCTCAGCTCGATTTGGCGATCGTCGAGTTGGCAGCCGGGAACGCGACGCGGGCCGACGCCTTGCTGCGGGATAGCCGCGACACGTTCGACAACCGCCAAGCCTCGGTGACGATGCCGACCGCGACGACCTTGCTGACCGATGATCGCGACAGCCCCTACGACGCGGCCGGTTATGAAGATGTGATGATTCGTTCCCTGCTTTCAATTACTTCATTGATCAGCGAATCGGGGGATGCGGAAGCGTATGCCTTGCAGGCTCAAATGAAGCAAGGCGAACTGGCTCAGCAAGCGGCTGAACGCGGGCTGGAAAATGTCGGCCAAGTCTACCAACCCCTGGCCCTTTCACCTTACATTCGCGGTTTACTGCGCGAGTCGAATCATCACGACTATGGCGATGCCGAGCGGGCGTATCAGCTGGTTGCCCAGTGGGAGCCCGAATTTGCTTTCGCCGCCGCGGATGTCCAGCGAGCCAGCAGCGGCACTCACAGCCAACCCGGCTTCGGCGTGCTCTACGTATTTGCTTTGGTGGGGCGCGGTCCGATTCGCGTCGAAGATTACGCCGAGGCCAGCGGATCGGCGCTGCTGATCGCCGATCGGATCGTGGCTGCATCGAGCGAATTGGCGATTCCTCCCACGCTCGCTCCCATCCCGGTGCCGCAAGTTGTCGTGCCGGCATCGCACGTGGAGACCGTCGGCGTTCGCGTCAACGGCGTGGCTTCCGGGACGACGGCTCGCCTGGCCGACGTCGGCCGCTTGGCAACCCGTCAAGCCGAGGCCGAGTTGCCCTGGACGATTGCCCGCGGGGTGGTGCGGCGTGTGGCGAAGAAGGCGGTGGTGACGACTGGTGCCAGGTCGATTTCCGGAAACTCCGCCGGTGTGGAACAGGGATTGGCGCTGTTGGGTTCGCTGTGGGAAGCGACCGAACATGCTGACACCCGCTGCTGGAGTTTGCTGCCGAGGGAAATCCAAGTTCTCCGCGTGGAAGTGCCGGTCGGGAAACACCAAGTCAGCACCGCAGCGCTGGGGCGGCGCGTCGCGAGCAACCCCGTCACGGCCAGCGTCACGATCCGCGACGGACGCAACGCCTACCTGCTGGTGATCGCCCCGGATGACCGCGTTACGGCAATGACCTTGCCCGCCGAGTAGCAATCAGCCGCAACGCGCCAGCGTGCGGTTCCTCAGCCGCAACGCGCCAGCGTGCGGTTCATCAGCCGCAACGCGCCAGCGTGCGGTTCCCGGTGGCGTGTTGTGCTGTGAAAAC
>CAZHTX010000527.1:0-4279 GCA_964535475.1 uncultured Pirellulaceae bacterium | reverse complement strand
GACGCCAGTCTAGGCGATCGTTCCACTCACCATAACAATTCTGTCAAGGATGATTCTCATGCACACCACGGATCAACGTTCGACCAAGATCACCGAAACTCACCTTCAGAAGACTGCCTACGTCTACCTGCGACAATCGAGTATGGGGCAAGTTCGTAATCATCGCGAAAGTACCGAGCGACAGTATGCGCTAAAAGAGCATGCGAAGAACCTGGGTTGGCCAATTACACGGATCGTTGTTCTGGATCGCGATCTCGGTAAGTCGGGCACTTCCACCGCTGATCGCGACGACTTTAAGAAGCTTGTCGCGGACGTATCTCTTGGTAAGGCTGGAGCCGTGCTGGCGATCGAGGCCTCGCGATTGGCCCGCTCCAACGCAGATTGGCATCGACTGATCGAAATCTGTGGCATCACCGGCACCCTCATCGCTGTCGGAGCCAGAGAAGTTTGCTGAAACGGTGCGGGAGATGTTTGACGGCAAAACGCCGGTTCGGACGATGGGTGTCGCCGAGCGTTTGGGACGGAATTACGGAACCGTCAAAACGCACCTGCATCGAGCGGGCAAGCTTGGATTGCTAGTTCAGGTGCCACGGAAGGGTTGGGTGCTACCGCTCGCCGATTAAGGCAATCGATCCGCGGACAGGCCTCGGCTCGATTGATCCGAGTTGACCGCAGGTGAATTTTTAATCGCTGTCACGCTTCGAAAATAAGGAAATAGGTAATTTCGAAGGGGCCTATCGATCTGAGGCGTTTTACACTTGGTTAAAAAGCTTGTCGGCACCGTGATTTATTCCTTGTGCAGTGCAATCGTGAAATGGCGTAGTCTACGCCATCCATGCTTGCCAAATCGCGACTATGACGCTGGCCGCAAATGAAACAAGAAACCCGACGATCACTGACATCTGTAATTTCTCAAGTTTAGCAAGCCGCCGCTCTGCACTCCCGACTGCGAAAATTGCTTTTGGAAAGAGCGTGTCGCGAAATCGGTTTACAACTGTACCAAGCAAGAAAGCAAAAGCGGGTGAGATTAGCCCTATAAGCACTGCCTGAGCTAACTCGCGAGCCGCTATGGTAGAGCTCTGGGGCATTTGAATTATACCCGTTGCCAGTAGCCCAGCGGGAATTAGGCCAATTAAAATTTGAGTGCCAATCGCGACAAACAAGAAATCATATCGATGCAACCACGCATACATTGGACGCATCTCGGAAATAGTATCAAGTAACGATTCCTTCAGACGGCCAACCACATCTTCGCGTGCTTGAATGTGAATGGAGATTCCTCGCCAAGTACTGCCTGATAGATCGACCTCCGCTCGCTTCTTGTGATCGCTGGAATGGGCTACCATTCGCAATCTTACCAGTTCCTTGGTCTTGGAGTTTTCGTACTCCACTAGGGCATTAATGGAGGCAAACTTGCGATTTAATCCGTCGGCACAGTCCGCGTTTAGCGACAATTCCCCAATTCTCTCAGACAGAAGCTTTCCGATCTTGCGAAGATCATCTTTGTGGGCGATGAACGGCTGTTGAATATCAGTCGAAAACTCGGCATCCATCGCAAACCAGCTCTTCTGGTTGTGGGGTGAGCAGTGAAATATCACCGTCTGCTAAAGCAATAAATCGTTAGCGGTGTTATCTCTGTCCACCTCCACATGGTCAAGTGGTTCGCCCAGGTTGCATGAGAAAGGTCGTAAGCGAGCGGAAAGCTCGATTCGAAATGGGCATGCAGTTGAATCAGAACAAATGGGTAACGAACAGACACGCGTATCAAACAAAAATGCGTGGGTTGTTGGTTTGTGTCGTACGCTGGGGCTGGATGCCGTTCGCAGGCAATTAACTTTCCACCGATGCTGCTTACCTGCTTAAAACACTCAGGTGATTAAGTTTTTTTGAGAATTCTGATGCGGCTTTCGTGATTCAGCCTCTTTTTCCGGTAGGTCTACAGGCAGGTAGTTGAATGCGTTTCCGATTGGGGTCTGCAACTCGACGAAAAATTCCGAAAGCCGTTCACCCAGTATTTCAGGGCTCCAACGTGGCTTGCGAAGACCACCGGGTTCACGTCCGGCCAATTTTTTGTGCACTACTTCGGAGAAACTGCATAAGTAACCTGGGAGGGACATTTGTTTCACCGACGTGTTTTTCCGGAAAGTTCTCCGCTGCCAAGCGTCGTTGCAACCAGGAGGACACGATCAGCCAGTTGAAGGCTTGCGGCGCGTTGACCGCGCCGCTGGACAACCTGACAAGCAACGGAGCGTATATGTTTTTCGCTTCATTGGCTTGGACGTTGAAGTTGTGGAGTGGCATGATGATTCGCGTCAAAGGGAATGAATTTCAAAAGCGGGTTCGTCGCGAGACTCGCTTGCGGATCATGAAGATGGAATTCTGGACTTTCATGAATTCGCTGATGTTGATCCCGGCGCAGGTCATTCGCACTGCTCGGCAGCGCGTGTTTCGCCTGCTGACCCACCGTCCCGGCGTCGACTTGTTATGGACGATGCATGACCGCGTTTCGATGCCGCTGAAATACTGACGGAATTACCACCGATAAAGCTGAAGTCTGGATGCTTCAGTACCGCCGCAAACAGCTACCCCCCCCGAAAGACCTCGCCCATGCCTACTCAACCACTAACCGACGCCAAGCGGGGCTGCCGGTGCGCCGCGACAGCAAACCAAAATCCAAGCAGAATTTCAACCAGCGGTCGCTTGATTGAAGTCTAGTTCCGTGCGCCTGGGGCCACCTTAAATCAACTGCAGCGCTACAATCTTTGTGGGGCCATGTTAATTGATTTACGGGAATAACTCGAAACAAATCGCAATTCAATTGCCGCTGAGCCAGTACACCCGAGATATCACGAACCACTTCGACCTCGGCGACGTCGCCGCAGCAAAATCCCACCACTTGTAATAGCCAAGCCTGCAAACATAGATGGTTCAGGTACCGCGGAAATGGTCAACCCATATGTTTCACTTCGATCAGCACCAAAAAGAAATAAATCGAGTTCGGTGTTTTCGCTTGTGAGGAAGTTGGTTTCATCCACCGTCAAATCGCCCAACTCGAAAGTTGTTGTGCCCGCTGTTGTCGTTTTAAAAGTGAAGCTACCGAGACGAATCGTAGAATCACTCACTCCTCCACCAAAATTGAATCCCTCCAATTCGAGCGTACCGGTAGCGTTGTCAAATTCGCCTTTGGGAAACGATGAAAAATTATCATCCCAGTCAACGGAGGTAATTTGACCGAATCCGGTATTGAAAGTACCTCTCAACCCCATCGATTGTAGTCCCTCCTCGAGCACGGAAAATGGATCAGTGTCGTCAACGTAGATATCGACGTCGGCGGACTGTCCAACATTTAAGGTGAGTTCGTTGATGAACGAAATACCGTCATCAACCGAGTACCGGATAAGCAATTCCGCATGAGCCTTAGAGCGATTTGCAACCGTCCCTGTAAACAACGCGACAAGCAGAAGGGCTCGGTGTACACAATTCTTCATGATGTACGTTCTTTTTGGGGGCGAGGGCTTTGTAGAGTAGTTATACTACTTGTGCTCCGGTCCAAACGCAAGTCCGGCCGTGTATTGTTGCAACGGAAACTGGAGCCGCTCAAGTTGGTGATTACTCCACGAATAACGTAATCTGCATGGAAGAAACCACTGGCTTAAACGGTGAACTCGGCGACCTATACCCAAAGCAAGTTTCGATTAAGGATGGAAGGTTTTTCGCATTCTGAAATCATCGAAGTTTGTGGGTATCAAGTCACACTGCTACCCGGCGAAGTTTCCTCAAGGCGATAAACCTTTCCAGACTCATGCTCTTGCGGTAGGTGAGTCGGCTAGGGTGACCAATCCGAGCTTACGGATCGATACGTTCCGGGCTTGGTTTCAAGGCTATCGATACCCTGAAAGCCTGGTGGTGCCTGAGTTAGAAAGGGGTTTGCTGTTGAGCACCACTAAGGGGCTGTTCACAGTTAAGTTACCGCCGATTATCAATTTTCCAGAAATGGGCAAGCTGAAACCGGCGTGGACGACATAATTGCGATCGGCGTAGACGATGCCTTCAACCCGGGAGGGATGTTCATCGGTAAGGGTCGCATCGGATTGACCTCGGTATGGCGTATGCGCGGGATTGAAGTTGATCCCCCACACCCGCGTCACTAAGAGTTCCCCCCAGTGCGCGATGATTGATGGCGGCATCGACCATCAAGGCGGGCAGATCGCCGACCATCCAACTTGCGGCAAGAAATTGATTCCCGAGAATCTGACCCAACCTTCTGCGAGACCGCCAA
>CAZHTX010000526.1:0-4295 GCA_964535475.1 uncultured Pirellulaceae bacterium | reverse complement strand
GGCGGTGTTGAAGCCCGTGTTGAAGTCGCCTCGTCCTCACCCGCCAGGTCCTCACTCGCCACGTCCTCATCCGCCACGTCGGCCGAAGCGGGCGTCCGGCGGGTTGGTTGCTGCTGAACGGGTTGCATGCGGGCGGGGATTTCCGCCCAGTCTTGCCGCTCGACGGGCACGAGCTTTAACGTGGTGGCATCGAGCAACAACACGGTATCGGCGATCGGCAGCAACGTCTCGTAGTCGTGGGTCACGACCACGCTGGTACGGCGGTGCGTGCGTTGGGTTCTGCGTATCAGCTCGGCGACTTGCCGTCCGCTGGCCGCATCCAGGCCCGAAGTTGGTTCATCATAAAGCACGATTTCGGGATCAGCGGCTAGCGTGCGCGCGATTGCCAGGCGTTGTTTTTGCCCACCGCTGAGTGCCGAGACGGGGACTTGCTGAGGAACTCGCAACTCGTCCAACCATTCGCCGGCCGACTGTTCGGGAGCGATGTCTTGGCGGCGACGATGATCGATCGCAAAACGCACGTTGCCGGTGGCGGAGAGCTCGTCAAACAGGGCAAACTGTTGAAAGACAATGCCGACGCGGCCCAGCGGGCGTCCTTCGCCGTGATCGATCGTGCCGCTCCAGGGCAAGACCAAATCGTCGCGCCCAATCAAACCGGCGAAGATGCGGAGCAGCACTGATTTACCCGCTCCACTCCCTCCCACGATGACGGTAATCTCACCGTCGGGAATTTCCACCGATGTGTTATCGAGCAACTGGCGTCCACCGGCGTAGACCGAAACATCGTGCAGGATCAGCGGCGTGGTCGGGCCGGTGGCTTCAGCGGTTACCGCCGTCTTCGATGCCTTCTTCGATTCGTTCAAGCAATGAGACTCGTGATAGCATGGTGTAAATGATTGCGTAGGCGACAGCGGAGGCAATCAACAAGCCACCGGCGACTTTAACCGCGACGTGCATGATAAAGTAGCTTGGCTCACCTGGAAACCGCTGCAGGGCCAACTTCCAGGCGATCAGAGGTACCACAAGCAGTAGTAAGATGGCGACCAGCTTGACACTCCACGGCACGCCGGGGGCTGCTGTTTGTTCGACTTGCGGCTGGCGATATAGCCACAGCAACCATCCTGCCAACAACGGTGGCAACAGCACCACCGAACTTCCATGTTGCAAAACGCTGTACCAACAGACGGCTCGCGAAGGAAATTCAAAGGCGATGCTGTTGAGCATGGGAATAGCCCGCGTGCCCCAGCGGTTTTCATGGGTAAACGAATCCCATAGCACATGACTGGCCGCACCAAACAACAGGCAGCCAACGATGATCGCCACATGGCCGATGGTCAATCGCGGCATCTGGTTGGCCCAAGTTGCCGTCCGCCGCGCCAACCGCTGGGGCAGCAGCGCGCAGAGCGGTTGTTTAAGCACCCAGTGATAGGAAAAAAAAGCAATCAGCCCCAGGGGCAAACAGTGCGTCACAATCCCTTGCATCGAGTGCGTCGCCTGATAACTAACCAGGCGGGGAAAGAACACCGACAGATCACAGATCATGCAACCAATTGCCAACGCCGAAAAAGGCAAACGCCAACGAAAACACCAAGCAATCGGTATGGCGGCGGCAATGTGTGTGACGGTGAATGGCATGGGTTCTCAATCTGGCAATGAGTGGCTAAAAACCTATCCGAGAACCTTAAAAATGCCCGCGGCTAGCGCCGTCGGCTCAGCGTTCTCGGATAGGTTCTACGTCAATTTTCGCCACCGGCAGCTGACAGTTCCGCGCGAGGGGCCAGCAGTTCCACGTCGGCATCCGCCAAGATAATTAACGGAAAGGGAATTGCGTCGGTTGCCAGGCGAACAGCGATCGCCCGGCCACTATGCTCATCCCCCGCGGATCGATTATCGGGAGTGGCCTGATTAAGCGGCTCTTCCAACTCCGAGTTCCGACGAACGGCGACCAGCCAGCGGCGATCTTTGCCCAAAATTTGGTTGCGGAGCACGCGAGCGAAGGTTGGGCTGATGCCGCCATCACGAGTGCCGAATAGCTCGTCGCCAATTTGACGCACCAACGGCTCCAGGCGTTTGCCGGCCAGATCGAGCGCCGCTTTGGCTTCGGCACTCTGCCAATTCTCCACCCACACTTGACGCAACGCAGGATTGTCCACAAACGTGTCACGCAAAATCCCCGTCAGCAACTCGCGCAATTCACGATCCTGGGCAATTTCCGACGCGACATCACGAAGTTCCTCGCGAATCCGTTTGTTCTTGCTGATGTCAATGAAGATTAACTTCTGGGCTTCGATCAAATCGGGAGTATAACGCTCCAGCACCGGCAGCGCCTCTTCCTCCACATATCGCTCCCACTCCCCTCGCAACAGTTCTCGCTCGGTAAACGGGACTTGGTCGTAGAGCCCTCGCCAAGCAAACCGCCATATCGAAGCGCGTCGCCAAAGTTCGCGGCCGATCTGCTGGGCAACCGGTTCGCCATGCTGCTTGACGATCGGAAATACCTCCTCCCGCACCAGCGGCAGCAGACGTTGTTCGAGCACCTCGGTCTGATAACGATCGCCGAGCGATTCTAACTGGTCGCGTCGGGCGGTAATCGAGTCGCGAAAAGCAACTTCGATCACCGGCATACTATCTTTCAGCGATTTGGTAACGATGGGACGGAGCAGTTGAGTGACTTCATCACCATGCTGGGCAACGGTGTCGCGAATGAGCGTTTCCAGCCGCTTGCGTTTGGACTCGGGCAGCAGCATTCGCACCACATCGTTTAACTTGCCGCGGTTGTGGTGATAGTAGAAATCAAACTCGTCGGCTGACCCCAACGGTGTGTGCCAAACCGCCGTCGCTCGCGTGGCGCTATAACGGTTGTCCGACCACTCCAGAAAACCAGCTTGGCTCCATTGCCCTCGTTCATCTTGGATAAAGATGGGGTCGCCATCGCGAGCCTGGACCTCGGGCAACTCCAAGTCAATGCGTTGGTACGGGGTGGTCCAAAAATGAAGCAGTTGCTGGCCAAGCGACGGGGCTGATGTGGCAGCCTGGCCCGTTACTGCCGCGGGAATACTGGTGGCTAATGGTACGCTGGAACCGGCTGGAATATTGGCAGCTGGAATCTTGGTGGGTGCATTGACGACGACCAAGCCGGCGATCAGGCCCAGCCAAAATATTGCCCCCACGGCGGCAGCCAAGCGACGGCGATTGATCATGGCACGTTATTCCGAAAAGAACGCGAAAGCGGTGTTGCTACCAGCATACGAAAAAAACCCCGGACTCGGGCCGAGAACCGGGGTTTTCTCATAAATTAACAGTCACTTGAAGGGGAATCCCCGCAAGCTTCTGGCCTAATACATATCGTGGTCGCCGCCGTGGCCCTTGCTCTTGTCAGCCTTTGGCTTTTCAGCAATCAAGGCGTCGCTGGTGAGCAACAGAATTGCCACGCTGGCGGCATTCGCCAAAGCGGTGCGAGTGACCTTGGTGGGGTCGATCACGCCAGCCTTGACCAAGTCTTCGTAGGTGTCGGTCAGCGCGTTGTAACCGAAGTTACCTTTGCCTTCGACAACTTTTTCACAGACGATTCCGCCGTCTTGGCCAGCATTTTCGCTGATCATGGTCAACGGAGCGCGGCACGAACGCAGCACGATGTTGTAACCAACTTGCTCGTCGTGGCTGAGACCTTCGGTGGTGCTCAGTTGGCTGGAAGCACGCAGCAGGGCCACGCCACCGCCGGGCAAAATGCCTTCTTCCACAGCCGCACGGGTTGCGTGCAGGGCATCTTCAACGCGAGCCTTCTTTTCCTTCATTTCGGATTCGGTTGCGGCGCCAACGTTTACCTTGGCGACACCACCGGCCAGCTTGGCCAGACGCTCTTCCAGCTTTTCACGATCGTAGTCGCTGGAGCTGTTGTCGATCTCGCGGCGGATTTGATCGATCCGAGCTTTGATCTCAGCACTCTTGCCAGCACCTTCGATCACGGTGGTGTTGTCTTTGTCGACAATCACCTTCTTGGCGCGACCGAGGTCGGCCAGGGTGACGCTGTCGAGGCGGGTGCCGAGTGCTTCGAAAATAGCTTGTCCGCCGGTCAGGATGGCAATGTCTTCCATCATGGCCTTGCGACGATCGCCGTAACCGGGAGCTTTGACGGCACAGCAGTTGAAGGTGCCACGCAAGCGGTTGATGACCAAGGTGGCCAACGCTTCGCCTTCGACATCTTCGGCGACGATCAACAAGGGCTTGCCTTGCTGGACGACTTGCTCGAGCAAGGGCACCATGTCTTTAATGTTGGTGATCTTCTTCTCGAAGAC
>CAZHTX010000525.1:0-4297 GCA_964535475.1 uncultured Pirellulaceae bacterium | reverse complement strand
TTTCCGCGATCACTTGCCGGAAACCACCTGGCTGTTGCGTAAACAACTGGGCCGGCATCGCGTAAGGTCGGTTGTTGCGACTGAGATCATCAATATGACCGTTCGCCACAAATAACTCTGCTTGACCATCGAGGTTTAGGTCCAAAAACTGAGTCCCAAATCCTAGTACATTCAGCGACGGATCGTGCAGCCCGAGGGCGCGGGTCTTATCAGCGAATAAAGTTGGACCTTGAGAGATGTATAATGAATTTGATTCATAAAGAAAATTTGTGATGAAGCAATCTACCAAGCCATCTTGGTTTAGATCCCCGGCCGCAATTCCCATGCAACCTTCCGCTTTGCCGTCTTCGTTAAAGGCAATTCCGGCCGCGGTGGCTCGGTCGCTCCATCGCTCAGTTTCATCGCCTACTCGGCTGTAAAGAAAGTTGGGAGTGGTGTCATTGGCCACGATCAGGCTGAGGTTGCCGTCGCCAGCGACATCCGCGGCGACCACCCCGAGGCCTTTGCCGAGCGGTTGCGGCTGCAGCAGCTCGGCTGTTTGATCGAGGAATGTACCAGCGGCCTGGTTGACCCAGAGTGTGTCGCGTTGACTGTCGAAATCAAAGGGCATGCAAATTGCCGGGTGGCCATTCGCATCCACACATACGCGCTGAAAAACGTCTTCGCCACTTACGTAGTTGACATCATAGATGTCGGCTAATCCGTCGCCGTCAAAGTCGGCCATTACGGTGCTGGTTGTCCACTCTTGGCCACCGAGGCCAGCCGACACCGTCACATCCTGAAAAGTCCCATCGCCATTGTTGCGGTACAGGCGGTTGCTGCTGCCAGCATTGGCCACGTAGATATCGGGGAAGCCGTCCGCATCGTAATCGCCAACGGTCACACCTTGGCCAAAGCCAAGTTCCCGTTCGGTAAAGGCCGCCGCGACGTGCTGGAAACGCTCGCCCTGCAGATTGCGATACAGCCTATCATGGTGTTGTCCATCCGCCGCAGCAGCTGGCCAGGTGGTGCCTTGCGTAAAGAAACTATCGGGCCAACCATCTAAGTCATAATCGAGCACCGCAATCCCGCCACCGGTAAACGCATACATCCGCCGCGGGGGCTGCTCCGCCGAACCATTGAAGTAGGTGAAGTCGAGCTGAGTCTCCGCGGTCACATCCACGAAGCGGAAGTCGAGCTTACCAGATTCCATCTTGCCGGGATCCGCAGTCGGAAGCGGGTTCGAACTCTCGGGCGTGATCGTTGGCGGCCGCACATCGGGAAGCGGATAGGCTTGTTTGTCGCACAGCCGAACTGGGGCCAGGCGAGGGTCGGTCACTCGCAATGGTGCACCGCGAAGTTGTTGCTGCAAGCGGCCGAGTCGCTCGCGCACGGCTGGGGCGGTCGCATCAATCTGAGTGGCTAATTGGAGCCAGCCAAAGGCTTCCCAGTTCCGTCCCACCGCCTGATATTGGTCGACTAGCTCCAGCAAACGATCAAGCCCGCTGGGTTCACTGGAGAAAAAAATGCGGTCTTGTAAATCGGTCAGCGCCAGCAGCTCGCGGGCGTGTGCCTCGAAGGCGGTGGCTAACTCGGTTTGGCCAACGCCGGCTAACAATTGGGCGAGCCGTGAGTTGGGGATTTTTGATTCGGGCTGTCGCTCGGCAGCTTCTAAATAACAGCGAATCGCCGCTCGGTTTTGACCTAAATGTTCCGCCAAGCGTCCGCGAGCTATCCAACTGGCGGCCTCTGTTTCAGCCGCTGGGCTGAGGCTCAGGCTCCAGCGGGCTAGCGCGCTGAAGTCTCCCAGTGCGGCCCACTGGAGACCGAGACGCGCCTCGGCGATTGGTTGGCCTTGCGTGATCGCCTGTTCGAGCAGCTCGGCCGCCCGTTGGTGTTGGCCTTTGTCGGCGGCATGCCAAGCCAGCCCGATCAACGGTAATGGGTCTTGGCCATTGGCTTGTCGGGCTTTGTTCAATAGCTCCTGATTATTGATGACACCATCTTCGCGGGCCAACAGCATCAGCAGGTCGCCCGCGTTGCCGCTGCGAATTAATCTTAAGACAGGTTCGATCGCCGCGGTCCGTTGGCCCGTTTCGCCGAACAGGCGAGCCAGCCCGCTGTTGGCGACAACATTTTCGGGGTCGAGCGCCAAGACAGCCCGGTAGTGTTCGGCCGCAGCCGATAGCTGATACAGAGATTCGTGCGTGATTTGGGCGGCTAGCAATTGGGCCGCACCGTAGAGGCTGGGGTCCGCTGCGGAAACGGTTTCGGCGTGCCGCAAACTGGCGGAGGAATCATCGCGTCGCGATGCCGATTGCGCGGCGATCAGGCGGGCATCGTCACGGGCCGGGTCGAGTTGGTAGGCGCGGGTGGCTGATTGCTCGGCCGCCTCGAAGCGACCTGCCGTGAGATCTTCATACGCTTGTTCAAATAGTTGTGCCGCCCGCTGTTGAGGGGTTGGTCGCAGCAACCACCAACCGGCCAGCAAGCAGATCGCGCAGATCAACAAGAACAAAGCGACAAGGGGGAAGCGGCGAGTTTTCATAGTCGCTGTTGCCGTGTTCGCCACCTAATCGCTTTCGTTGGCGACGACGGCTGTCCAGGGTTTGCCGTCACGCGTGAAGCCACGCGTGGCACCCTCCACGATGCTGACCGCAGAGTTGACGGGTAGGTTTTCGATGATTGTGCGACTGCCGCTGGGCCAATTGACGGTCACGGTTTGCACTTCAGTCGCGTCGCCTAGGCCGAATTGCAATAGACGTTGATTGGATGCCTGGTAGCCGTCGCCGGCAACCAATTGACGCTTCCAGTTGCCCTTGTCGCTGGTTACTGCCACCCCAGCGCCGATGCAGTCGCGCGCTGAAGTTGTGCCGACCAGTTCCACGTTGAGGTAGCCGCCGGCACCGCTGGTTTGATTGCTGACTAGGGTCGCCTGTTGGTTGATATTGGAGACGGCAAAATCGACCAGTCCGTCCCGGTTCCAGTCGAGTTTGGCAAGTCCGCGGCCTAGATAGTTGTCGCTAAAATAATCTCCCAGCGTGTCGGCTGTTAATTGTTCAAAGCGAGCGCGACCCCGATTGATAAAGAATTGCGGCGGCATCTGATATAGCTTGCCCTCGCTGCGGTAGTCGTCCACATGCCCATTAGTCACGACCAGATCCGATTGACCATCTAAGTCCGCGTCAAAAAACTGGGTGCCCCAACCCACATACGGAAAGCTCGGTTGCTGGAGGCCAGCCGCGCGGGTGGCGTCGATAAATAAACCGGGAGCGTCTTGCAAATACAATGAATTGGGTTCGTCCATGAAATTGGTTACTAAAAAATCTAATAACCCATTTCCCGTAAGATCGTCCGCCGCGATTCCCATACAGGCCATCGCCAGGCCGTCCACATTGTAAGCGAGCCCCCGGAGCAAAGCTCGATCGGTCAGCTGGATGGCGGACGAGTCGGCGGGGTCTGGCGTGACTTGCAGGAAAAAATTGGGGACTTGGTCGTTGGCAATAAATAGCCCGGGCAACGGGTCGTCACCAAAACGGGCTGCTAACACGCCCAGTCCCTTCGCTTCCTGTTGAGGTGTGGCATTTGCCAGTTGAAGGAAACTGCCATCTCCTTGGTTGAGATAAACCTCATCCGGAGCGCCAGGAAAAACTTTGGGAGAACATGCTTTACCGCCGCAGATCAGTTCAAAGACATTATCACCGGTGAGATAATTGACTGCGTAAATATCAAGCAATCCATCGCCGTTGAGATCCACCATGACACAGCTGGTTGTCCATTGATCGGGTAGGCTACCGAGCAACTGAGAAACGTCGCTGAACGTGCCATCTCCGTTGTTGCGCAGCAGCTGATTGGCGCCGATGTTGGCAACGAATAGATCGGGAAAACCGTCGCTATCAAAGTCGCCGACCGTTAGCCCTTGGCCAAAACCTAGGTTCAGCACGCCAGCCTGGGCGGCAACTTGGCGGAATTGCTCGCCGCCCAAATTGCGATAGAGATGATCGTGGACGTTTGGGTCACTGGTTGGCTTCGCTTGGCCGGTTGGCCAGTTGCCGCCTTGTGTGAAATAGAGATCGGGCCAGCCATCCAGATCGAAATCGATGACACCCACGCCACCACCGGTCTGTTCAAACATGCGAGCCCCGAGCGTGGCCGGGTCGCCGCCGTTTTGGTAGACAAAATCGATGCCCGCAGTGGTTGCCAGGGCAAACTTGGGCTTACTTGACGAAGGTTCCGTTGCTGGTGAGGGGCCGGGGGCGGAAGGCCTCGAGGAACTCTCCGAGGAATACGACGGCAAAATGCACATCTACAAGATCGA
>CAZHTX010000524.1:0-4313 GCA_964535475.1 uncultured Pirellulaceae bacterium | reverse complement strand
ATTTGCATGGCGTGCCCCGCATGCACCAACGTCCGATTGCCGATTTAATCGCCGCGATTGAGCAATTGGGCGGAGGCGCCGAGGCACTCTCGCCCGCAGGGTGTCCGCCGGTGCGGATCGCCAGTGGTGGTTGGCAAGGTGGCGAAGTGAACGTCGCCGGGGCCGTTAGCAGTCAGTACTTGAGTGGGCTGTTGATGGCCGCACCTGCGAGCCGCCGACAAATCACCGTTCGCATCGCCGGTGAACTTGTCTCGCGACCCTACGTGGACATGACTCTCACCTTGATGCGAGACTTTGGCGTGCGAGTCGATGTGGTCGACGAGTCGACGTTTTTGCTGCCTGCCGACCAGGCTTATCAAGGACGCAGTTATGCGATTGAGCCAGACGCCTCGGCGGCCAGTTATCCTTGGGCGGCGGCGGCGATCAGCGGTGGCACGGTCACCGTGCAAGGTTTGCATCGCCAGGCTTTGCAAGGGGATGTCGCCTTTGCTGAGGTGTTAGCCAAGATGGGCTGTCAAGTCAGTTATGAGGCGAACCAAATTACCGTTTCGGGACGAGCGGCTCGCGGGATCGATGTCGACATGAACGCGATCAGTGACTGTGTGCAAACATTGGCCGTGGTCGCCCTGTTTGCGACAGGCCCGACGACGATCCGTGGAGTCGGCCATAATCGCTTTAAAGAAACCGATCGTATTGGCGATCTCGCTCGCGAATTGCGTAAGCTGGGTGCCGAAGTCACCGAGCTGGACGATGGCATGCGCATCACGCCTGGTGAATTACGTGGTGCTTTGCTGGAAACTTATGATGACCATCGGATGGCAATGAGTCTGGCATTGGCCGGACTGAAGTTGCCCGGCGTGCAAATTGAAAATCCGGCTTGCACGGCTAAGACCTATCCCCACTATTTCGCCGATCTCGAGCGGCTGACCGGACGCGCTCATCACTGGAGTCAGCTTTCGTAACGGCTACTTTCGTAACGGCTGCGATTAATAAGACAGTCGCTTAATGAGGCGGGCGCTTAATGAGGCGGTCGTTCCAGCGGTGCCGCGTGCACGTACTCGTCGCTCCGCCGCAGGATCGCTTCGACGCGTTCCAGCAGGGGTGCTTCCAGTGTCGCGTGGTTCGCGGACGAGCCATCGCAGCCGCCCGTAAATTCCGCTCCGCAGTGTTGGCAACCAACCTCGCGGCCAAGTAAATCGATGGCTATCCGCAGCTGTCGACCGCAGGTGGGGCACGGTTGTGTGAAGTGATAGGGCATGGGCATCTCCGTTCGCCTGGATGCTCGAACTTGATTTAGTGGCACGCATTCTACCCTTTCGGGTGTTGCAGTGCAATGAAAATAGCCGTTCGCTTTTTTTTAGCTGGCGGGTTCTGCACAGCGTGCCAATTTTGTGCCGCCACGGCCGCACGTGACGAGCGATTTTCGCGGCGCGGCAGCCCGGTTCGAGCGGGGGGAATGGCTGGTTTTTCCTTATTTTTCCGCCAACCGGGAACTGCTTCGCACCCTCCGGCGACTATCGCCGGTAATCCTCGCGGTGAGCATAATTTTCAAAATGGGAGTGCGAACGATGATCGAGAAACGAGCAGGCAGCCAATTTTGGTTGGGCGGGCGGAGCCACTGGTTGCTGGTTGCGGCCATCCTGATGGTTGCTGGTTGTGGCAAGAACGAGGTGGCTCAAAATAAGAACGTCACGGCTCCCGACGGGAGGGCGATGATGGCGGCGGAGTCCCCGCTCAATTCTGGCCCGCTCAATTCTGGCCCGCTCAATTCTGGCTCGCTCGATGCGATGCCCGCGGAGTTCGCCGACGATCCGACCGATGAGGGCCAGGGGCCCGGCATGTCAGGCGATAAACACGACTTGATCGTCGACAATCCTTTCTTGAGCACTCGCAATGAACCGCTGAGTACCTTTTCGGTCGACGTGGACACTGCTTCCTACTCCAAAATCCGCAGTTACTTGCTGGGGCAATCGCGTCTGCCTCGCAAAGATGCTGTGAGGATTGAGGAATTAGTCAACTACTTTGATTATGACTATCCGCAACCCGAGGCATCCTCCTCGGATCCCTTCGTGGCCAGCGTTGCGATTGCTGAATGTCCTTGGCAGCCTGCCCACCAATTAGCGCGTATTGCCATCAAAGGTGTCGAGCCGCAAGCCGGCGTTGCCGCGGGTAGCAATCTGGTCTTTCTGGTCGACGTTTCCGGCTCGATGAAGCGCGCGAACAAACTTCCATTGCTGAAGCAGGCATTGCGTCTCTTGGTGGATGAACTGGGGGCCGATGATCGCGTCTCGTTGGTTGTTTATGCGGGTGCCAGCGGCGTGGTTTTGTCGGGCGCATCGGGGGCCGATAAAACACGAATTAATGATGCGCTCGGTAGGCTTGCCGCCGGTGGCAGCACCAACGGGGCGGCCGGAATTGATGACGCTTACCGGTTGGCACGGGAGAACTTTATCGAAGGTGGTAACAACCGCGTAATCCTCTGCAGTGATGGTGATTTTAACGTCGGCAGGACCGGTACCGATCAACTGGTGCGAATGATCGAAGATGAGGCGAAGAGCAACATTTTTCTCACCGTGCTAGGGTTCGGCATGGGGAATCACAACGATGCCATGATGGAACAGATCAGCGGTCGGGGAAATGGAAACTATTTCTTTATCGATACGATTCGCGAAGCCCAAAAGGTGTTAGTCCAGGACATGCAGAGCACCTTGGTGACCATTGCCAAAGACGTCAAATTGCAATTGGAATTCAACCCCGCCAAAGTCGCCGCTTATCGATTAATTGGTTATGAGAACCGCGTGCTGGAATCACAAGATTTCAACGATGACAAGAAAGACGCTGGCGAGATTGGGGCTGGGCACTGCGTTACCGCGCTCTACGAACTAGTGCCGCCGGGAGTCCCCTTGCCTTCGCAAATGACATCCGTTGATCCGCTTCGCTACCAAACTCGAACTTCTCCGGTGCACGCCGATCAGGCTGAGCCAACGGACGCGTTGGAAAGTTCGCTCAGTGACGAATGGTTGGTAATTCGCCTGCGCTACAAATTTCCCAGCGAAGACGTCAGCCAGCGGATCGAGTTTGTGGTGCGTGATCAAGCGGTTCCTTTCACGGACGCTGATGCCGACATGCAATTCGCAGCTGCCGTCGCCGCTTTCGGCATGCTGCTTCGCGAATCGCCTTACCGGGGTGATGCCAACTACGAACAAGTATTGGCGATCGCCCAAGCATCAATCGGCAGCGATCCATTTGGAATGCGTCGTGAATTTTGCGATCTGGTTCGCGCCGCAAAAGTGCTCAACTGATTACTGGTCGGAAACTCGTTCGCCACGTATCACGTCGGCGATAGCCAGGGCTGATAAAAAGCTGGAAAGTGGTTCCTGGGCATGTTAGGCTCAGGCCGGAGAGTGGGCCCTGCCCCGCTCTACCCGGCCCTGCTCCGCACGCGCTGTTCCCCTTTTTAATCAGCCCACTTGTAGCCAGTTAATAATGTCGCGCTCTCTGCTCTTCGTTTGTTTAGGGAACATCTGTCGCTCGCCAGCAGCCGAAGGAGTGATGTTGCAGCATCTGACCGATAATGGATACGACGGCAAAGTCTTTGTCGATTCCGCTGGGACTGCGGGTTACCATTGCGGCGAACCGGCAGATGCTCGCATGCGTGCCGCGGCCGAGCGGCGGGGATATCGGCTGGAAAGTCGAGCTCGGCAGTTAGAACCAGCTGACATCGTAAGGTTTGATCTAATAATTGGCATGGATCGTGAGAATTTTTCTAACATTCAGCGAATGGTTCATGGCCCGGCGCCGCATATACGCATGTTGAGCGATTTTTTGCCGGGTGAGGATTGGCCGCGGGATGTTCCCGACCCCTATTACGGCGGTGAGGCCGGTTTTGAGCAGGTTCTGGACATGCTAGAAGCTGCCTGCCCGGCGATTGTAAGCGAACTGATGGCGATTGCCGCTTCTGGCCGGGAATAGCGAGATTCGCCTTTCCCCCGTTTGATCAACGGTCGCAGACTTCTTGCGCTCGCATTTTTTGGGTTCGCTTAGGCTTTGCGGATTTTGGAGCGGCCTGCTCCGCTGACGTGTTTGGTGGCGTTGCGGGTGTCGATGATTAGAGGAGCGTGTTGGACGATCGCTTGGTAATCAAAGTCGCTGTGATCGGTAGCGATTAGGACGCAGTCTTGGTCGGCGAGGAATTCGGGCGTCAGCGTTTGGCTGTGCAAATCGGGCAGGTTGTGGTGCCGCATTTTTGGCAGTTGCGGCACGTGGGGATCGCTGTAAGTGAGGTTGGCTCCGCGAGCGAGCAACAGATCCAT
>CAZHTX010000523.1:0-4313 GCA_964535475.1 uncultured Pirellulaceae bacterium | reverse complement strand
AAAGCCGTTGACCCGCACGATTTGGGAAGTTCGCCGCCTGGGTGACATAGCTCGCGAAAAGGGTGTGGTCACGCAGATGGGTAACCAGGGGACCGCCGAATCGGGTTTGCGTGAAGCAGCCGCGATGCTCAAAGGGGGCGCGATTGGCGACATCCAGGAAGTGCACGTTTGGACGAACCGTCCAGTATGGCCGCAAGGGATTGGTCAACCGCCGGCGGAAGAGGTGCCAGCTAACATTCACTGGAAGGAGTGGATTGGTCCTGCCGAGATGCGTCCGTTCAGCGCCGCGTATCATCCCTTCAAGTGGCGTGGTTTCTGGGATTTCGGCACCGGCGCCTTGGGCGACATGGCGTGCCATACCCTCAACATGGCTTTCATGGGCTGTGATCTCTTGAACCCGACCAGCGTGCAAGCGATCACGTCGGGGCACAACAAGATCACCTATCCCGGCTGGTCTGAGATCGTCTTCGAGTTCCCCGGCACCGACACTCGCGGTCCGGTCAAGATGGTTTGGTATGACGGCGGTAAGCTACCCTCGGACGAATTGCTTAAGGGCCGCAAGACCAACGACGATGGTTCGGCGATCAAGTTGGCCAGCAGCGGTTCGATCATCATTGGTAGCGAAGGCAAATTGTTCTCGCCCAATGATTACGGCGCTCAGTACGAATTGATCGATGGCAAAGCGGTTGACGTGGAATTTACCCGTTCGCCGGGCCACTTCCGTGAATTTGCTCGGGCCATCAAAGATCCCTCCAAGCCCGCGGTCAGCAACTTCCCCGATTATTCCGGTCCGCTGACAGAAACCATTCTGCTGGGCAATCTGGCCGTTTGGGCAGCCAGTGCACCAGAGAAAATGGGCGAAAAGATCATGTGGGATGCGAAGAGCTTGGAAGTTAAGGGTACTGACGCTTACGATTTCATCGTCAAGCCGAACTACTACAACGGCTTCACAGAGATCTAAGCAGCACCACCTTGCTTGGGTGCGTTGAATTGGATCAGTCAGCGCCGACTTTGTCGGACGTTTGCTGATCTTCGCATTGCTGTTAAGCGTCGCTGAGGTTTTCTATGATCCCTCAGCGACGTGCCCCGCTGCAGTCGCCCCGCCAATCTGCAGTCGCCCCGCCAATCAGCCTCGGAGACCGACGCGATGAGCCGATCTGTGCTTTTGTCGTATGTGCTCGCATCGCGGGCTAGATTGCTGCGGGCCAGATTGCTGGTGCTTGCCGTCGCTGCGACGCTGGCCTCTGAGCCGGCGGTTGCTGCTGATTTGCAAGGCGAAGTGGACTTTGCCAGCCAAGTCGCTCCCCTGCTCTCTCGCCATTGTTTGCGGTGTCACGCGGCTGGCAATCAAGAGAGTGGCATTGCCTTGGCGACGGCGGAGGATTTTTTTGACGCAGATTTAGTGGTTCCCGGCCAACCGGCCGAGAGTCTCTTGTATCAAGTGATCACGACGTCGGACGACCAGCCGCCACGGATGCCACCTGCCGGGGCACCGCTGGAAGCTGACGCGCTTACGCTGATCGAACGTTGGATCGCGGCAGGAGCCGAGTGGCCGGCAGGACTAACGCTCCGCGCGGCAGCCGAGGCTGATAGCAACTGGTGGTCATTGCAACCGCTCGCGGAGGTCTCGCCGCCTGAACCCGACGGTTTGCCAGCGGCTTGGCGAAGCAACCCGATTGATCGCTTTGTCTTTGCCAAACTGGCTGCCGCGAGCTTGGTTACTGAGAGTTCAGTCAGTGAATTTTCAGTCAGTGGGGAGTTGGCTAGCGGACAGGTTCCAGCGCCCCCGGCGGACCGTCGCACCCTGCTGCGACGTTTGACCTTTGATTTGCATGGCCTGCCACCGACTCCGGCTGAAATGCAAACTTTCCTCAGCGACACGCGGGCCGATGCGTACGAGCGGGTTGTGGATCGACTGTTGGCTTCGCCCCGTTATGGGCAACGTTATGCGCAGCATTGGCTGGACATCGCTCACTATGCAGACACTCACGGTTTTGAACGGGATCTCCGCCGCGATCACGCTTGGCCCTATCGCGATTACGTGATTGACGCTTTCAATCTCGACAAACCGTATGCCAGATTCTTGCAAGAACAAATTGCCGGCGATGTGTTGTGGCCAGCCGATCAACAAGCCATCATTGCCACGGGGTTCTTGGCCGCTGGACCGTGGGACTTTGTCGGGCAAGTGGAAACGCAGAGTCCCGTCTTGCGGCGGGCCGCTCGGGCGCTCGACTTAGACGACATGGCCACGCAAGTGATGGCCGCCACGATGGCACTCACGGTGAACTGTGCGCGTTGTCACGATCATAAACTGGATCCGATTTCGCAACGCGAATATTTTCAATTGCAAGCGGTCTTTGCCGGGGCCGAGCGGGCGGAGCGGATTGTTAGCCCCGACCAGCTCGAACAGTACGAGCGGGACCGTGCCCGCCTCCGCGAGCGGTTGCAAGATCTGGATCACGAAATCGCTTTGCAAACGGGCCAAGGTGTGGACTTGGCCGACCTCGTCGGCGGAGGCCAGGGGTTTGGTGACGGAGTCGTCGGAGGCGGGATTGATCCGCGCACGGCCGAGGCTCAACAAGAACGCCGGGGCGACCTCGATGATGTTCGCCTCAATCAATTTCGAGCCTCAGAGAATCGCTTTGTCGATGGCGTCTTTATCCCCACCGGACAATTAGCGGCCTCCGAACAGCCCGCAGCAGACGAACAGCCAGCAGCAGACGAACAGCCCGCAGCAGATGAACAGGCCGGTGTGGTGATCAGCACGAGCGGGTTGCGAGTGGACCGGCTGCCGATCACCTCTGGCAAAGCGTGGGATAGCATTCGCAACGGGCCGGTCAATTCGCAATATTCGCCGAGTCTGGGCGACATTGATTTTACCGCCGCTGGTCACAGCTTGTTGGGGTTGCATGCCAACGTGGGAATTACGTTTGACCTGCAGCCGATCGCGGCGAACTGGCAAGCGGGTGATTTGCGTTTCACCGCCCAGCTTGGTTACTTTGGCGCGGAGGGAGATTTTCGCGCCGATGTTCGCATCTTGCTCGATGGCCAGCCGCTGCGAGTTGTGGAGCAATTGAATCGCCGAGCGGGGCTGCAGTCGATTGATTTACTCCTGCCGCGGTCCGCTCGTTTTCTGACCCTGATCGTGACCGATGGTGGCAATGGTTACTCGCACGATCAAGTTGGTTTTGGTGACGCGAAGATTAAACCGGCCAACCCGCCTCTGCTATCGCCTGACCAACAAGCAGGGCTGGCCGAATTGCGGCACAACCGCGAGATGGTTGCCAGCCAATTGGCCGCATTGAGCGAGCCGCCGCGATTTTATGGTGTCAATAATCTTGCCGCCGTGCCCGCTGTGCGGGTCTTGGGACGTGGCGATCCGGAGTCACCGCTGGGCGAACCGCTAACGCCCGCTGCACTCTCAGCGCTGCCGATGCTTGACTCACAGTTGGGGACTTCCGAGACGCCCGCCGGTGAGCGTCGCGCCGCGCTGGCCCGCTGGATCACGGACCCGGCCAACCCGCTGACTTCGCGAGTGATCGTTAATCGACTTTGGCACTGGCATTTCGGCAAAGGCCTGGTGGCAACGCCCAGTGACTTTGGGTTTGGCGGCGGCCGCCCTTCGCATCCACGGTTGCTCGACTGGTTAGCTGGCCAGTTGATTGCCAACGGCGGCTCACTGAAAATGCTGCATCGTCTGATCTTGACCAGTCAAACCTATCGCCAGCAATCGCAGTTCGTGGCAACGCACGAGGCAGCGCAAATTGATGCCGACAACCGGCTGTTGTGGCGACAAAACTCGCGGCGGCTGGAAGCCGAAGCGATTCGTGACGCCGTGTTGCTGGTCAGTGGTAAATTGAATGAGCAAGCTGGTGGCCCCGGCTTCGAGCTGTTTGAATACAAACAAGCTTACGCGCCGATCTATCGTTATCGAGCCGGCGATGATCCGGAGGTTTGGCGGCGCTCGATTTATCGGTTCCGCGTCCGCACCACTCCCAATCCGTTCCTCAGCACGCTTGATTGCCCCGATTCGGCAAATCTCACCGCAGCCCGCCTCACGACCACCACGCCGTTGCAGTCGCTAGCGATGTTCAATAACGCTTTCGTGCTTCGCCAAGCAGAATACTTTGCCGCACGATTGCGGGCCGAAAGTGGTGACAGCGTGGACCAGCAGGTGCGACGTGGTTTTCAGCTGGCTTTCGCCCGCTCGCCGACGCCGGAGGAGCTCAAGTTGTCGACTCAGTTCGTGAGTCGCCTGGGCCTGTTTGCCTTTTGCCGGTCATTGCTCAACACCAACGAGTTCATTTATGTCG
>CAZHTX010000522.1:0-4318 GCA_964535475.1 uncultured Pirellulaceae bacterium | reverse complement strand
TACGCTGCCCGCGATTGAACCGACTGCTCGGGAACGCAAGACGGACATGTTGGTGTTGGTCGAGTATCGCTGGAGTGATGTGATTGCCCCGGTCGGCCAGTTGGTCAACCAAATTTTGATTTACGGGGCAGTTGCCGTGTGCGGTATTTTGGTGGTCATTTTTCTGCTGTGGGCTTTCGTCAGACGCGTCGGCGATGAAAGTGCGCCGGCCGGCCCGCTCGGTGAACCCCATCGCTCCGGCACCACCGAAACCATCCCGGCTTCCTAGGATGAGCCGTCTCGTCAGTTGCAGGCGCACGCGTTGCAGTTTGCTCGTTCGCCGCAGGCGTTGCAATTTGTACGTCTGGTGTTGGCGTGGTTGCTCTTAACGGAGAAGCCAATACGCTATAGATCGGTACCCTATCGATCGGTTTCAATCGCCCCCGCCTCGCAAAGAAAGTTGCCCGTGCCCGCTCGCATTTTGGATGGAAAGTCAATCGCCGCCGAGATCCGCGCCGAGATTGCCCAAGACGTCGCCAGTTGGGTGTCAGCTGGAGGCTGCCAACCTACCTTGGCGGCAATTTTGGTTGGGCAAGATCCTGCCAGCCAAGTTTACGTGCGGAACAAGGAGCGCGCTTGTCAACAAGCGGGGATCGTCAGCCGCCTGCATCGACTCGACGCCGCCGCCGGGCAAGTCGCTTTGATGGAGCTAATTCACCAGCTCAATGAAGATCCTCAAGTGCATGGGATCTTGGTCCAGCTGCCCCTGCCCGAGGGCTACGATGAGCGTCAAGTGCTCGACGCGGTCACACCGCTGAAGGATGTCGATGCCTTCAACCCGGAGAACGTGGGGCTGTTGATGCAAGGCCGCCCTCGCTTTTTGCCTTGCACTCCGCATGGCGTGCTGCAACTGTTGCATCGTTGCCAAATTCCGGTTGCCGGCAAGCACGCGGTGGTGCTCGGACGGAGCGAAATTGTCGGCAAACCGATGGCCATTTTGCTGGCCGCCAAGACCGGGCCATGCGGTCCCGATGTGGCCAATGCGACGGTCACGATTGCGCACAGCCGCAGCGAAAACTTATCAGAAATTCTCCCCACGGCCGATTTGTTGATTGCCGCCGTGGGACGCCCCGAGATGGTGCGCGGTGCGCAACTGAAGCCAGGGTGCACGGTGATCGATGTGGGGATTAATCGCGTCGGCGACCGTTTGGTGGGCGATGTGCACTGGGAAGAAGCGTTGGCTGTTGCTGGAGCAATTACCCCGGTCCCCGGCGGCGTCGGGCCGCTGACCATCGCCATGTTGCTCCGCAACACGTTGACCGCCGCCAAAGGCTAAAGTCGCCTTTCGCTCCGCCGAAAGTTTTCGCGATTACTAACTAACTTGCAGCAGGTTAAAACGCGTCAAAGATCCGAGCGAACGATTGGTGTAAACTGAAGCGAAAAATCTGGTCCCGTTCCCTTCAGGTTGAATCATCGTGCGCTCGATAGCTGCTCTTTTGTGTTTGTCTTTGTGTATGTTGGCCAATTGCGTTCGCGGCGCCGAGCCGATGAACGTGGTGTTTATCCTCAGCGATGATCATCGTTTCGATTTTATGGGGTTTCATCCGGCCGCTCCCCAGTGGCTGGAAACTCCCGCTCTCGATCGTTTGGCCAGCGAGGGCGCGCATTTTCAAAATGCGTTCGTGACCACGTCGCTCTGTTCCCCCTCGCGAGCTTCGATTCTGACCGGCCAGTACATGCATCGTCACCAAGTGGTTGACAATCAGCGGCCCGTGCCCGCCGGCACAATTTTTTTCCCCGAATATCTCCGCCAAGCTGGTTATCAAACGGCGTTGGTTGGTAAATGGCACATGGGCCACGACAATGATCAACCCCGTCCAGGTTTTGATTATTGGGCCAGCTACAAAGGGCAGGGAGAATATTTTGATCCCACGTTTAACCTTAATGGAGAGCGTCGGAAATTTTCGGGTTACAACGCCGATGTCACCAGCCAGATTGCCATGGATTGGTTAGCTCAACAGCGCAACACCGATCAGCCCTTCTTTCTCTATCTGTCTTTCAAAGCAGTCCATTATCCTTTTCGCCCCGCTCCTCGGCACGCGGGGCGTTATGCGGGAAAGCCGATCGATTATCCCGAGACGATGGCTAACACCGAACGCAATTATCGGTCGCAGCCCCGCTGGGTTCGTGACCGTCGTTATTCGATCCACGGGATCGATCATATGGAGACCGGTGCCTTCGATAAAGATCCAGTCCCCGACTTTGATCAATTGTTTTATGACTACTGCGAAGCCGTGCACAGCCTCGATGAGAATGTCGGCCGCGTGATCGATTATTTGCGTCAGCACGATTTGGCTGAGAACACGTTGGTGATCTATATGGGAGATAATGGTTTTCATTTGGGCGAGCACGGTTTTTATGATAAACGTGACGCGTTTGAAACCAGCATGCGAGTTCCCTTGATCGCCTGGGCGCCTGGCAAGATCAAACCCGCCAGCACAATCCCACAGTTGGTGCAAAATATCGATATCGCACCCACGATATTGGAGCTTGCGGATGTCGCATCGCCAGCGGACCAATTTGATGGTCGCTCGTTCGCCCCTTTGCTGTTGGGGAAAGAAGTGCCCTGGCGCAAACACATTTTATACGAGTATCATTGGGAGTGGAATTTTCCCGCCACGCCAACGCTGTTAGCGATTCGGACCGAACGCTATAAATATGTGTATTATCATGGGGTCTGGGATCGAGACAGTTTTCATGATTTGCAAACGGACCCTGAGGAGCGTCACAACTTAATCGACGTGCCCGCTTATCGTGAGCAAATTGAACAGCTGCGCGGTCAGTTGTTTGCGGAGCTGGGCATGAAAGCCGGTCTGCAAATGCCGCTCCGCGAGCCAGCCGGTGAACGTCTCGACCAGCGTAAGCTGCCTCGCTAACGTACCTCCCCATCAGCCGGAACGCGCCAGCGTCCGGTTCTTCCCCATCAGCCGGAACGCACTAGCGTCCGGTTCCGTGGAACATCAACAGGTTGCCGTCATGACATCAGGAAAGCATTCCAGGAACGTACCCTTTGGACAAACGGTCGCGGTAGCTCGCCGTGATGCGCTCAAGTGCGGTTTGGCTGCCCTCGGTGGGGGCGTCGCGGCGGCCGGATTGGCTCAAGCGGCAGCTGCCCAGCCGCGGGTCGTGACGCAAGAAAAAGATGACCGGCGGGGAGCGACCAAGCGTTATGAAATGAAAAAGTCGATCAACTTGTGGGCCTTTCCCTATCCAGAGCGGATGTCTTTGGAAGAATGTTTGCGACTCGCGAAAGATGCTGGGTTCGAGGGGATCGAACTGAATTATGACTTGGAAAACGATCTCTCCCCCAAGTCGGGCGCACGCGAACTTGCCGCCATTCGGCATTTGGCCGACAAAATTGGAATCGAAATCAGCGGGCTGTGTTCTTTCTTGTTTTGGCCTTACCCGCTAACCAGCAACGATTCGGAAAAGCGAAATCGGGGGCTGGAGTTGGCCGGGAAGATCGCCGAAGCGGCGCATCACATGGGAGTCGAAAATGTGTTGCTCGTGCCCGGCGCAGTGCACATTCCTTGGCGAGATGACCACGACCCCGTGCCCAACGATGTGTGTGACTCGCGGGCGCGGGAGGCGGTCGGTAAATTGGCCAAGCAAGCCGAAGCGTTGAAGGTCTCGTTAAACATTGAAAATATCTTTTTCAACGGCTACTTGATGACGCCGATGGAGATGAACGCCTTCGTCGATAGTTTTGGCAGCGAATACGTCAACGTGCATTTTGACTCAGGCAACATTGCCATGTTTCAGCACAGTGAGCATTGGGTGCCGATTTTGGGCCAGCGGACCAAGCATGTGCATTTAAAAGAATTCACCAAAAAAGGGACCGACTATTCTTTGGAAACCTTTCGCCCCCTGTTAGATGGCACGACGAACTGGCCCGCCTTGATGGAAGCTTTTGACCAAGTCGGTTATCGCGGCTTTCTCACTTTTGAGTACTTTCACCCTTATGCGCATTACCCCGAAGCTTTGATTTATCAAACATCCGACTCGCTCGATCGAATTCTGGGCCGTGTCTGAGAGCGGGCTGTATTTCCCTGCTGGGCGTCGGTGGGCCGGAGAACCGCACGCTGGCGCGTTGCGGCTGAGCCGCCTGGCGCCAGCCTGCGGTTTCCGCAGACGTACAAGGAACCGCACGCTGGCGCGTTGCGGCTGATGGTCCCGGGGAACCGCACGCTGGCGCGTTGCGGCTGATGGTCCCGGTGGAACCGCACGCTGGCGCGTTGCGGCTGATGGTTCCGGGGAACCGCACGCTGGCGCGTTGCGG
>CAZHTX010000521.1:0-4319 GCA_964535475.1 uncultured Pirellulaceae bacterium | reverse complement strand
GCACGCTAGCGCGTTGCGGCTGATGGAACCGCACGCTAGCGCGTTGCGGCTGATGGAACCGCACGCTGGCGCGTTGCGGCTGATGGAACCGCACCCTTGCGTTTCCAAGTGGCTCGGACGACGATAGAATCAGTATCTTTTCACATCATCGACTTTTCGCTGACCCCACCTGGCAATAGCCCACCTGCAATTTATGAACCACTCGTTTCGCACTTTTCGTTCGCCGTTGGCAGCCACAGTGCTGTTGGCCTGCTTATGTTCGCCGTTGTCCTCCCGGTTGGGTCTCGCACAGGCCCCTGCGACCGGGAACGCTGCGGGTGAGAGCCCCGCGGCAAATCAGTCACAAAAACCGATCAAGGCGTTACTCGTCACGGGTGGTTGTTGCCATGATTATGATCGTCAGAAATTGATCATACCTAAAGGGCTTTCGCAACGCGCCAACATCCAGTGGACCGTGATCCAGCAGGGTGGCAGCACCACGAACACTAAGATACCACTTTACGAGGATCCCAATTGGGCCGAGGGATTCGACGTGGTGGTTCATAATGAATGCTTTGCCGGCGTTGCCGACCCCGAGTGGGCCGAGGTGATCTTGGCGCCGCACCGGGCTGGTACGCCGGCCGTGCTGATCCACTGTGCCATGCACTGTTATCGCGTCGGCAGTGACGCTTGGTTTGAGTTTTGCGGAGTGCGATCTCCGGGGCACGGTCCTCATTATCCTTTTCGCGTTGAAAATGTTGCTCCCGAGCATCCGGTAATGCAAGGTTTTGGAGCGGGGTGGGATGTTCCCAAAGGGGAACTTTATCATGTTCCCCACCTGTTCTCGACGGCAACTCCGCTGGGACAAGCGATCCGCAAGTCCGACGGTCAGCCGCAGGTGTGCGTCTGGACGAATCAGTATCATAAGGCTCGCGTATTTGCCACCACCATCGGTCATTATAATGAAACGATGGCCCAGCCGGCCTATTTAGACATGCTTACCCGTGGCTTGTTGTGGGCCGTGCATGGTGAGCAGGCTCCGGAAATTCAGCCGACTGGCGAAGATCAGCATCAGGAGGTGCTGGCACTGGTTGATATTCCCAAACCAGACGCGGCGGCCGAGCATTTGAACAATCCGTGTTGCGGTGACGATGATTTGCTGCGCGGCAAACCGGCCACCGCAAGCAGCGAAGAAACGTCGAAGAATAACTTTGTTAAAAATGCCGTCGATGGGCTGCTGAATACCCGCTGGTGTGCCAATGGGCCGGCCAAAGGTGAATCCTTAGTGGTTGATCTGCAATCACCACAAGAAATTTCGTCGTTGCGAATTCACTGGGAACAGGAGGGGACCGTATATCGTTATCAGGTGCTGGGGTCGGACGATGGTCAGCAGTGGCGGACGATAGTGGACGCCAGCCAGAATGCGCAGAAGCAACGCATCGTTTCGCATCGGATCGATGCCCAGCGAGTGCGTTATTTGAAGGTTGAGTTTCTGGCATCGAGCAGTGGTAGTTGGGGCAGCATTTGGGAAGTTGAGGCGTATGCTGGAGCATTGCCCGAACTGCCGGCCAGCGTGACTGCTGCCAGCGGGCCAGCGGCGACCACGGCCGATGTCAAAGCACCGGCCGATTTTGATGTGCGAATCTTCGCCTCGCCGCCGCAGGTCGGTTATCCCGTCTGCATCACCACTGGAACGCAAGGGGAAGTTTTTGTCGGAGTTGACGAGCAAGGTTCATTGGGCAAGGAGTCGGGGCGTGGTCGCGTGCTGCGATGTCTTGACATCGACGGCGATGGTGTGGCCGATCGCGTGAACACATTTGCCACCATGGATCATCCGCGTGGATTGCACTTTGATAATGGTAAACTGTGGGTGCTGCATCCGCCGCTGTTGACTCTGTTTGAAGATCTTGATGGCGACGGGGAAGCCGATCGCGAGCAGGTGTTGGTCACGGGGCTCAGTACCGACCAAGTTGCCAAGCGAGGTGCCGATCACACCACCAACGGCATTCGCATGGGGATTGATGGTTGGATTTATATCGCCGTTGGTGATTTTGGCTTTACCGAAGCGACGGGGAGTGACAGCACGCGGTTGGCGCGTCGTGGTGGAGGCGTTGTGCGAGTGCGGCCCGATGGTACGGAGTTGGAAGTTTTTTCCTGGGGCCAGCGAAATATTCTCGATGTCTGCATCGATCCTTATTTAAACATGTTTACCCGCGATAACACCAATGATGGCGGTGGATGGGACATTCGCGTGTCGCATATCTTACAAACCGCCGATTATGGATACCCTTCCAAGTATCTGCATTACGCCGATGAAACGATGCCGCCGTTGGCCGATTATGGCGGAGGCTCCGGTTGCGGAGCGATGTATGTATTTGAACCGCGTTGGCCGCGGGAGTATGGTCAAGCGGCTTACACATGCGATTGGGGGACCAGCAAAGTTTATCGCCATCGTTTACCCGAAGCTGGTCCATCGTACTTAGCCGATCAAGACGTTTTCTTGGATTTGCCGCGGCCCACAGACATTGAAATGGATGCCAGCGGGCGGATGTTTGTCAGCAGTTGGAAAGGGGGCGGTTTCAGTTTCAGCGATGAGAATGTGGGCTTCGTCGCTCAATTAACGCCGCGAGAGTTTTTGCCAAAACCGTTTCCCATCTTGGCTGATGTGACCGATCGAGCTTTGGTCGAGCTGCTTCGCGATGGGGCCACGGCGCGGACCATACCGGCGCAGCACGAATTATTGCGACGCGGTGCGGAGCCACAACGAGCTGACTTGCTGCGCGGACTGTGCGACGATGCGGCGGCTCCTTTGGCCGGACGCGTGGCAGCCTTGTTCACGCTCAAGCAGCTGCTCGGCGGCGATTCGCATGCTTATCTGTTAAAAGTTTCTGAGACGGTATCGGAATTACGTGCTTTCGCGCTGCGAGCGCTGACTGATCGAAGCTCGCAGTTGGCAAACGTCCCGGTGGAAATTTACGAGCGAGCTTTGTCCGACGCGGACCCTCGCGTCCAAGGGCAAGCTTTAATTGGGCTGAAGCGGTTGGCTGATGCCGGTGCGATTGCCCGCCCCGCCACGGTCGCTCAACAAGTCTTGCCGTTGGCAGTAATCCGCGATGCATCAGGTGCGGAGCGAGTCGGCCAAGTGTCGCACAAGTTGGGAGATGTCGATCGCGTGCTCCCGCACTTGGCAATGCAGACACTGGTCGCTTTGCAAGCGGGTGAAGCCTGCTTGCAAGCACTCGATTCGCCCCACCGCAGCGGTGCGCTGCGAGCCCTGCGCAACATGCATTTGCCGGTCGTGATCGATGGCGTTCTTGCCAGGCTGGAGGTGACTTCGTCGACCGCTGCTGAATTGCCCGCGTTGTCCGAGTCGGAGCGGGTTGAGTTGTTAGATTTGCTCGCCAGGTTGTATTATCGGGAAGGCGAGTATACGTCGGGCGATTGGTGGGGAACCCGACCTGATACTTCGGGGCCTTACTATGATCGCCAGCGGTGGTCGCAGTCATCACGCATTGCCAACGTCTTGATTCGCGCTGGGCGGAGCGAAAACGCAGCGGTTATGGACGCGGTGCAAGAGTCGGTCAAACGTTACAAGATCTCCCTGGGGGCTGGCCAGCAGCCGGTGAAGATGAAAGCGGAGGAGCAACAAGCGATCGCGATCATCAAGGCCGATCCCAACAATCCAGACTTGGTCGGCAACATGGAAGCGGCTAATGTGATCGCCAAAGTGTTGGCTGAGGATGGAGATGCTGCGCGGGGGCAAGCGTATTTTGTGTCGCAATCGTGCGGTGCTTGTCACACCAGCGAAGCGGGGCAAACTCCGAAAGGTCCGCATTTAGTCGACATCGGTAAACGTTATAAGAAAGCCGAGTTGTTAGAATCGCTGTTGATGCCGAGCGCCAAGTTGGCGCAGGGCTTTGAAACATGGTCATTCTTGACCGTTGACGGTCGCGTGCAGACCGGTTTTGTCGTTACGGAAAGTGCGGAAACGGCCACGATTCGTCAGAACGACGGCGTGGCGATTGAAATTGTGCAAAGCGAAATTGAGACGCGTAAGCGGCAGGAGATTTCGATGATGCCCGAGGGGGTGGTCGACAGCTTGACCGCTGGTCAAGTTGCCGACCTGATCGCTTATCTGCAGTCGCTCAAAGCGGAATGATCGAAGGGGTCAGCCGCCACGCGCCAGCGTGCGGTTCTCATCAGCCGCCACGCGCGAGCGTGCGGTTCTCGGTGTGGTGTTGTGTGAGAACCGCAGGCTGGCGCCAAGCGGCTGATGGAACCGCAGGCTGGCGCCAGGCGGCTGATGGAACCGCGAGCTGGCGCCAGGCGGCTGATGGAAC
>CAZHTX010000520.1:0-4320 GCA_964535475.1 uncultured Pirellulaceae bacterium | reverse complement strand
CTTTCGGTGAAAAGCTACAACGCTATTGGCCAAATGCTTGCTGAAGTGCCGGCCAGCGACGTCGAGTTCGAAGTCGAAGGAGCTGGGGCCGTTGAAAATGGCAAGTATGTCGCGCCGCAGACCACTGAGCACGTGGCTGCCGTGGTCACAGCGAAGCTGGCCGGAGCCAGCGGCGAGATGCGGGCCCGAGTGGTACCGCCGTTGCCTTGGAAGTTCACGTTTGATGAACTGAAAAATCCCCCAGTAACTTGGGTCGGTGCCCGTTATCGACACGTGATCCGAACCGTGGATGGTTCGCCTGCCATGGTTAAAATTACTACCATCCCGAAAGGCGCGCGAAGCCAAGCTTGGATGGGCCCCAGCAATCTGTCTAACTATACCATCTTGGCTGACGTGAAGGGTTCTGAGATGTCGGACCAGCTGCCCGACATCGGTCTCATCGCCCAAGGCTATACGCTCGACCTCATGGGTAATAGCCAACAACTGCAAATTCGCACTTGGACTCCGCAACGCCGCATGGCTCAAACCATCGACTTCCCTTGGCAAGCCGATGTTTGGTACCGCATGAAATTTCAAGCGTCGGTTGAGGATGATGCCTCAGCTCCCACTGGAAAGGTCGCCGTGCTAAAAGCAAAGGTTTGGCCGAAAGATCAAGCCGAGCCGAAGGAGTGGACCGTGACCGCTCGCGATCAGTCGCCGCAAACATCGGGCAGCCCTGGATTGTTCGGTAACGCAAAAGTCGCCGAGCTCTATCTCGACAATATCGAAGTGGTTCCCAACTCCTAGATATCCCATCTCGACCTGTTGAACCAATCAAATACCTAAGCAAGTTTCCTATAGGCTTCACAATGAAGAAAGAACTATCTGTTTGGCTGATGCTGTCGGTCGCGGTCCTGTTGGGCAGTGTCTCGGCAACCGCAATCGGTGGCTGTGAAAGTAATGAGACCAGCGATTTGCAAGAAATCGATCCGGCGCTGCTGGAATCGGGTTCTGCTGAGACTGAGGAACCAGCTACAGAAGAGCCAGTCGCTGAAGAACCCGCTGCTGAAGAACCTGCTGCAGAGGAACCAGTCGCAGAAGAGCCAGCTGCAGAAGAGCCGGTCGCTGAAGAACCTGCTGCAGAAGAGCCGGCTCCTAAAGAGAGTGATGGTGTTGGTTTAGCTGCTGGTCAGAGTCAACTTGTTACCACCGATGTGCGACATCGTGATGAAGCTGACAGTGTGATGAACGCTGGTGGGGATTGGCCTCAGTGGGGCGGTACCTCGCTGCGAAATAACACGCCGAACGTAAAAGGTTTGCCCGAATCTTGGAATGTCGGCAAATTCGATCGCCGTACTGGTGAGTGGGATAACTCGAAAGCTGAGAACATTAAGTGGATCGCCGATTTGGGAAGCCAGACATACGGTAATCCGGTAATCGCTGATGGTCGTGTTTACGTCGGCACGAATAACGGTGCTGGGCACATGGCCCGCTATCCCAATCAAACGGACTTGGGATGCTTGCTCTGTTTCGATGAAGAGACGGGCGAACTGCTGTGGCAGCACAGCAGTGAAAAACTAATCACCGGTCGCGTTCACGACTGGCCGCTGCAAGGGATTTGCTGTGCTCCGCTGATCGAAGGCGAGCGTTTGTGGTTTGTCACCAGTCGCGGCGAAGTTCGTTGCCTCGATACCAAGGGGTATTATGACGGCGTCGACGATGGAGAAGTCAAGAATGAAGTCGGGCGAGTGTTAGACATTGCGGTACCCAGCAAGCCAAACACTGAGGATGAAGACACTTTGGCTGCCTTTGAAGCTGAAATGAAAGCGTATCAAGCAGCGATTGCCGGTTTGGATGAGGGCTCGCTGACCGAAGGCGTCAAGACGCAACTGGCAGAACGTGGTTTTGTCATCGACGGTGGTGTCAAAGTGAATACCGTCACGGCTGGCAAAAAGTGGTCCGTGACCGCCATGGTTGACGGCGTCGAACGAGCAATGAATGTGATGGTCGCCGGTCCGCGGATCAGCTTCTTCAAAGTCATCACGCCTGCTGATAAGCAAGAGGCCGACACCCTTTGGGTATTCAATATGATGGATTCGTTGGGGGTCAGCCAGCACAACATGGCCTCCTGCTCGGTCACCAGCTACGGAGATCTGTTGTTCGTGAACACCAGCAACGGACTCGACGAGACTCACATTAACTTACCCGCACCCGACGCTCCCAGCTTTATCTGCATGGATAAAAACACCGGCGAGGTGCTGTGGACTGATGCCGCGCCCGGCACTAATATTCTGCATGGTCAGTGGTCCAGCCCGGCTGTCGCCGAATTGGGTGGCGTCCCGCAAGCTCTCTTTGCTGGTGGTGATGGCTGGTTGTATAGCTTCCGCGCCGATCGCGGTACCGACGGCAAGCCCGAACTGTTGTGGAAGTTTGACTGCAATCCGAAAGAGTCCAAGTGGATTTTGGGTGGAGCGGGCACTCGCAATAATTTGATTGCCACTCCCACGATTTATGATGGCTTGGTTTACATCGCGGTCGGCCAGGATCCTGAGCACGGAGAAGGTATCGGTCACTTGTGGTGCATTGATCCGACGAAACGAGGTGATGTTAGCCCGCAATTGGCTGTCAAGCTCGTCGGTGGCGATCGTCAACCGATCGATCACAAACGAATTCAAGCGGTGGAGCCCGAGCAGGGTGAAGCGGCAATTGATAATGCTAATTCGGCTGTCGTCTGGCATTATTCGATTTTGGATCAAAATGGCGACGGCGAAATTGACTTCGAAGAGGAGATGCACCGTAGCTGTGGTACCTGTACGATCCAAGACGGTTTGCTATATCTTGCCGACTTCTCCGGTTTGGTGCATTGTCTCGATGCTAAGGGTTCCCCCGACGGTAAGCCGATCTTGCACTTCACCTACGACATGCTGGCACAATCTTGGGGCAGCGCCTTAATTGCCGACGGCAAAGTCTACGTGGGCGATGAAGACGGAGATGTCTCAGTGTTTGAATTGGGTGCTGAGAATAATGAGCCGCTCGAGGAGATCAACATGGGGTCTAGCGTCTACAGCACCCCGGTTGCCGCAAACGGCACACTGTATATCAGTACCAAGGACAAGTTGTTTGCTATCGCTCAGGAGTGAGCGAGTTGCTATCAGGAAAGAGTTTGATGCCAAAGACCGTTATAGATTGTGGTAATTGTGGCCCAGATCATGTCGCCATCAAGCGGCTGATCGAAGGCCATTTCGACGCCAACGTGGTGCAAACCGATGGTGCCGAGGATACCTTGGCTTGTGCCACGCGCCAGTCGGTGGATCTCATTTGCGTCAATCGCAAACTTGATTGCGATTACAGCGACGGGATGGAAGTCATTCGCCAACTGAGAGCCAATCCAGCCACCGCTGAAATTCCAGTGATGTTGATCACGAATTACGAGGAACATCAACAGGAAGCGATGCAGGCTGGGGCGGTTCGTGGTTTCGGCAAGTTATCATTGGCTGACCCCGCCACGCGTGACTTGCTGACTCCTTTCCTGAGCGTGACCGATAATGTTTCGTAAATTGTTGTTGGCAAAGATCCATGGAGCCACCGTGACGGGGGCCGATTTGGAGTACGAGGGCAGCCTCACCTTGCCTCCAGAATTGCTGGAGGCAAGCGGGATCGTGCCGTACGAGTCACTGCATGTTTGGAATGTGACTCGCGGTAGCAGACTTGAGACCTACGCCATCGCTGGTCGTAGCGGCTCCGCCGATATTTGTGCCAATGGTGCCGCAGCCCACTTGATATACCCCGGTGATCGCGTCATCGTTGCTGCTTATGGCTTTTTTCCTGCTGACGAAGTCGGGCAACATCAGCCACGGGTGCTCTTCGTTGACGCCCAGAATCAACTGGTCAGAACGGGCAGCGAAGTGGCCGGTCCCGAGCGGCGGTCGCAGCAAACAGATCAGCCCGACGCAGTGGCTCAAGTTTCCCAGCTCTGATCGTTCAGCATTCGGTTAATGTTTTCAGCACAAGCGGGGATCGCTGTGGCCAATCATGGTTGGTTTTTTATTGTTGCCGTCGCGATTGGCTTGCTCACTGGTGCCCTGCTGGGAGCTCAGCCGAGTGCAAATGGATTTCTCGGTCGGCATGTGGCTCATCCTTTGCAAGCCTCCACGATTTCATTTGCTTCGGGGACCGCACTGCTGGTGTTGGTGACCTTGGCGATGGGGCATTTTCCTCCGAAATTTACCGTCCCCGTGTCGAGTCTTCCTTGGTGGGCGTGGATCGGTGGCGCCATTGGCACGGTGATGGTCACCAGTTCTTTGTTTTTCGTCCCTAAGATCGGTTCCCTGGTTTGGTTCG
>CAZHTX010000519.1:0-4320 GCA_964535475.1 uncultured Pirellulaceae bacterium | reverse complement strand
CACCAGCGTCAGCTGGCCAAACGCGTTGGGAATCAATTGACTGTTGAACAAATAACTTTCAATTGCCGCCGCTAAACTCAACCGGGCCTCAGGAATACGAATCAACGCAACAGGCTGGCCATGCTCGGCGGTGAACTGGCGTTGCAAACGGGCCAATTCCTGATCCGCATCGAGAAATGCCAATTCATGATAAAGCAAGACATTGGCGTGACTGGTTGCGACGACGTCATTATGAAAGGCGCCGGCATCGATCGCCGCTGGATTTTGCCGCAGCAAATATGTTCGTGATTGGGGCAAACGGTGCCGACGGGCAATGGCCGCGACCGCATCGAAGCTTTGTCGAGCAATAAATCTCCCACCCGTCGCTGCTTCACCGCCGTGTACGAAAATATGATGCCCGCCAGCTCCCGTCGGAGCAGACAATCGCATGTGATTGGCGGCTCCTTCATCACGGAAGGCAAATCCACCTGGCAACGGGGCATGCACTAAGTAGTCTTCGTCGGCGGAAAAGATCTGTGAAAAGACCGCCTCGGTGCGATTCGGTTCGAGGCTGCGATGCGGGCTGCTGGAAAGATTGCTGATGGTAAAATGAGTCTTTCCATCCAAAGTATCAACGCCGGGGGCCACGGTCGCCGCGTTGGCTGTCCACATCGCCGAAGCACTCCAAGCGGCCGCCAACAAATGAGGCGCCGTTTCAGCCGCTTCGGCCAAGATCTCCGCAGTGGTTCCTCCAAAGCCGAGGCTGCGCAACCAGTTTAAGTCGGGTCGCGGTTGCGGTGGCAGCAGCGCGGCGCGCATGCTCGCCGGGTCAGCCAACTCCATAACCGCTTCGACTTTGGCTAATCCGCAAAGTGCCGCGGCGCGGGGATGACTAACTTGACCGGCGTGAGACAGCGAGGCCACGTTGCCAACCCCCAAACCACCAAAGTGATGCGTGGGGCCAACGATGCCATCAAAGTTGCATTCGATCAAACGACTCATTGGGTTTGCCTTCCGCAAGTAGGCTGGCAACCGGGTCACTGCACGCATCCACCGCCCAGTATCCAACCGGACGATGGTTGCCGCTATCGCCCAATCCACCAAACGGCAGACGTCCGCTGGCACCAGTGGTTTGCCGATTCCAATTAACGACACCGGCGCGAACCTGGTGTCGAAACTGTTCGAACTGTTCCGCGCTACCGCCGATCAAAGCGGCTGCGAGACCAAACCGCGTATCATTGGCTAACCGAATCGCGGCTTCAAAATCGGGCACGCGGTAGACTTGCAACAGCGGGCCGAAATGCTCTTCGTCCTGGGAAACCGCAACCCCGGTCATGTCGATCAGGCCTGGATGCAAGAGCGCTTGACTGCGGGCATCACGGCGCAATTCGACCAACACACGCCCGCCATGCTGGGCAAACGCGAGTTGCGCCGCGAGCATTGACTCCGCTGCGGCCGGTGAAATCAGCGGCCCGATGAACGGTTCAGGATCGTCCCCCGGCAAACCAACGCGGAGACGTTTCACACGATCAATCAATGTCTCGAGCAGGGTGTCGCTCCAGTCGTCGTCGAGCAAAATCAAGCGTCGGGCACAGGTGCAGCGTTGACCGGCCGTGACGTAGGCGCTGGCCACGATCATGCCGGCGACCTGCGACAAGTCGGCTGATGGATCGTCATCCAAAGCCCCTTGCCCCGCTGGATCAGGAAGCACGACTAACGGGTTGTTACCTCCCATCTCCAACGTCAACAACACGTCGGTACGTCCGGCCAAGCGGCGATGAATCGCTCGCCCGGCTCGCAGGCTGCCGGTGAACATGACGGCGTCGAGTTGGGGATAATCAATCGCCCACTCGGCCACTTCGCGACCGCCTTGCAACAGGTTGACCACCCCGGCGGGCAAACCAGCCTGTTGCCAAGCATCCACAAGCCACTCTCCCACGGCGGGTGTCAGCTCGCTGGGTTTGAATACGATCGTGTTGCCGGCTAACAGGGCGGGAATCATCTGGCCACCAGGCAGGTGCGCGGGAAAGTTATAAGGCCCCAACACCAACACCACCCCCAGCGGTCGATAGTCCACTTCGGCCGTCGCTTCGCCGACCATCGTCTGCAGCGGAGCGCGACGTTCGCTGGCGGCTTGGATCGAGAGTTCGACTTTGGCGATGCAGGTCGCCACTTCGCCTTGGCACTCCCACAACGGCTTGCCTGTCTCGCGACTGATCAATTCGGCGAGCTCGTCTTGCGACTCCCGCAGAATCGTTTCGTAACGGCGCACGATCGCAGTTCGATCTTCGCTGCTGGTCCCCGCCCAGCCGGATGCGCCGGTTTCCCCGTCGGCTACCGCGGCGGTGGCCGCTTGCATGGCCTGCTCGACTTGCAACTCGGTCGCTTGCCGCCCCCGCCACACGACCGCTTGGTCAGCCGGATTCAGGCTGCTTAATTCAGGACCTTGACCGGCCACTTTTTGCCCAGCAATGCGAAGTGAAGGGGTCACGATGAAAACCTAGCCTGTGGGATACGGGGTGAGGGTCCAAACTTGATCGCCCACTTTAACACCCAGGGCGAGCGCCGTGGACGTTTCGATCACGCAGCCTCCCTGCTCATCAACCAGCACGGGAGCCAACACGGCAGCGAAGCCACCAAACATGGAAGCAAGAATTTGCGAGTCTGCCTCGATCTGGCGTTCGACCGCGGTGACCGTTCCGGCTCGACAACGTTGCACCGCGGCCAAGGAGGCAATCGCGCACTCCAAGGTCGGGCCTCCGTCAAAAATATCGACCAGCTCCGTTTCCAAAAAACCTTCCGCCCGCAGCAGCGTGAGGGCTGGTTCCGTCTCTGGATGCACGCGTCCAATCGTGTCGCGGGCGGCTTCGGAGAGCAGCGGCAGATAGATTGGATACTCCGGGTTCAACTGTTCGATGAATGTCTTTGAAATCGTCGACATCGCATCGGCGAGGGGAAAATCACAACAATAGAACTTGCGACCCAAGGCTTCCCAAAAAGGGCTGTTCCCTTGGTTATCACTGACTCCCCGCATTTGCGCGATGACGCGATCGGAAAAACGTTGCGGGCGTTGAGCGAGCAGGGCAAAACGTGATAGCGAGAGCAAGCGTCCGCGGCCGTGACCACGAAACTCGGGCAGTAAAAACAAACTGCCGATCTCCGAGGGGCCGTCATGGATCCGCTGCAGATGCAATGACTCCAGCGTGTGCTCCAGCCCCAATTGGGAACAGACACGCAGCGATTTAACCCGGCGATACGCATAGACCGGTTCGTAGCCGCCCGTTTTGGCCATCACACCGGAGAGCCCAATCAACTTGGATGAACTCAAATCCTCCATGACCAAGACGTAGGGCTCGCCGGCGGGGCGTTCGCTGCGGCGATGAAAAGCAAACACGCTGCGTTCCACGCGTTCGTGCAAACGTATCCGATCGATTTGCAAGCTGGTTAAACCATGGTCAGCTTGACGAGTCAACTCAAAGAGCGCATCGACATCTTCGATCCGCACCGCGCGCACTACTTCCATTCTCAGTCGCCCGTTATGAAGGATTAGCCTGGCTCAGTCGCACCAGACAGCGACGCAGGATTTCAATTGCCGAATCAAGATGAGCTTCCTTGGTGGCAGCCGGGGGAGGCAAGATCCGCACCCGGGCGGGATCACCCCCACAAAGAAAACCGATCAAGCCTTCCTCGTACATGATGTCGACCGTCTGCTTTGCCAACTCCCATGATCCGTCGCCCATGGTCCAGGCGATCATCATACCAATTCCATAAGGCCCGTGAATGAGGCCGGGAAACTCGTTGGCCAGTCCAGCCAGTTTGTCAACAAAATATTGGTGCAGCTGCATGTTGCTGCCGTCGGCGCCGAAACAGCCTTGGTCTTCGAGCGTGTCGAGCACGGTCAGGCCGGCGGCGATCGAACTGGAAGCACCGGTAAACGTTTGACTTAGAATCGGTGCCTGCGGTTTCATCGATGTTCGATAGAGCGTCGCGCAGACTTGAGTGATCTTGCCAACGGTCACGACATCGGCCCATTGGTCGAGCTGAAAATGCTGAAAAGCAAAGGGTGTGCTCAAACGGGCAAACGATTGGACTTCATCGAAGATAATCGGAATCTCCGCTTCTCTGAGCAGCGGGCAGAGGGCGGCGAAAAAGTCATAGCTGCCGGGATAGTAACCACCTTCCCCAGCCACCGGTTCCGCCCAGAAGGCCGCGTGCTGGCCTGGATACCGTTCCAACAAACGCCGTAACGCGTCCACCGCCCAGCGAGTGCTGCGCTGCGGGTTATGGGGATCTCGATAAGGCAGATAAGATCGGAAGAGCGTCGTGTAGGGAAAGAGTGTG
>CAZHTX010000518.1:0-4325 GCA_964535475.1 uncultured Pirellulaceae bacterium | reverse complement strand
CGAATCAAAAACGAATAAGCCCGAAGTGATGGCGCAGCTGGCGACAATCTGCAAATATTTTGACATCGTCGCGATCCAGGAAATCCGCTCGCCTCATGCCGACCCGATTGGCAATCTGTTAGCTCTCATGAATCAGGATGGCTCGCGGTATGACGCAGTGGTCAGTCATCCCATCGGACGCCCCACATCCCCTTCGCACCGAGAACAATACGCCTACGTCTTTGACACCACGCGGATTCGCGTCGATAAAACGCGTGTCTACGTGATGAACGACGAATTAGACCGCATGCATCGCGAGCCCTACGTGGCGTCCTTTTCAGTCATACCGCCACCTGATGCGACCCGCGCGCCGTTCACCTTTACTTTGATCAGCGCCCACACGGATCCCGATGAAGTCTCCATCGCGGGAGATCTGAACGAGCTGAACGTGCTGGCCGATGTCTACGAAAACGTTCGCCAGTGGGAATATCAGTATTACGGCGAAGACGACTTTATTTTACTTGGTGATCTCAATGCTGCCCGCACAAAATTCTTTCGACTCGGGGAGATCCCGGGGTTAGTCTCCGTCGCGCCACCCGGCTCAACCATGGTGCTGGGCGACAAAGAGAATGACCACATCCTGATTGACAGTCGTGCTACTGCCGAATTTACTCGTTTGGCCAATGTGCTAAGCATCGAACGTGATATGCAGCTGAGTCCTGAGCTTGCAAGAGCAATCAGTGATCACTGTCCCGTGTGGGCTCAGTTCAGCGCCTATGAAATGGGCCCCGCCGATCCTTCGCTGGCGCGAGTCCCAGCGGAAGCCGTGCGGTAAGCATGTAGAACCGCGGTCCTCAGCTGTTTGTAATGTAATATCTCAAGGCCCCCGCACAATGCGGCACCATGCGGCCCTGCTCCGCTAGCAGCTGCTAGCTCCCACCAGCTTTCTCTTGCCCTCGTTGACTGGCCTCCGGTTGCTTTTTCTACCACCGAGGCGGTAGCCGATTGCTGGCATTAAATATGCACGACGTGCATGGTGGTGAGCGTAGCCTGTGGCGACGACTCGACGTCGATCTAAATGTCGTGCCTCACTGCATTTGCATTGTTTTGGCTTGCAGCTCGTTGTCACCAGGCGTTGATGCCAGGTTTTCTCGTGCACACTCGATTGAATCGTAGGATTGCTTAGAAATGAAAGTTCACATAGTGATGACCAGCGGCCTGTTGGCTTGTAGCCTGTTAGCGAACCCCGCTTGCGGACAAAGCGAAGGCGCGGGCATGCGCCATTCAGACTCTGCCCCGGCTGGCCAGTCAGGCGTGTCTAAAAACGGCAGCGGTGATGAAACGGCAGAAGCTGGACGAAAACGAGGTCAAAACCGCGGCAAGATCTCGGGAGAGATCGTGCGAACAAAGCTCGTTGATGTGCGTGGCACGAAAGACCGTCACTTGTTGCTGCTGCTTGAGACGGAGCGCGGGAATCGGGTCCCAATCGACCTTGGACCGAGCAGGGGGCTAAAGGGTAGTGAGATCAAGAGTGGCCAAAATATCACAGCATTCGGCAAACTCACCAGCATTGGCGAGAAGCAGCTGATTATCGCCGAAGCTCTACGAATTGGTGACCAAAGGATTCGAATCCCAAAACGTCGGCCGCTGCAGCGGTGGCACGGCACCGTCGAGGGTCTAAAAATGGTCCAACTGCCCGGGGTTGAGAAGAAAACCGCGTTAGCTCGAGTAAAAACGAAGCAGGGACAGATTGTATTTGCCGTTTTGGGTGACGAGAGCACATTTCAAGGGACCGAGCTTGAAAGTGGAGACGAGATCGAATTCATGGGCCGCCCGCTAGAAATCAAAAATCGATCGATGATTGTCGTTCATCGTATGGCCGCAAACGGCAAAACCTTGGTGACCCGGCAGCAGGGCCGACCCGACACCGGGCTTAAAGATGAGTCGCCCGAGCGGAGAAGTCGCTAGTCGCTTCCCCATCAAAACAACCTTTAAAGTATCCGCACTTAATCGAACTTCAGGCAGGAGCCGCACATGAGCCATGTCATTACGCACAGATCTCACAGGTTTCGTTCCATCGGCGTCGTAATCACCGCACTCACCTTGGCTATGGTCGGATGTGACACCACTGAGACGCCCGATCTGGAGCTTAATCGCGAAGTCGAATCGGTTGAACCCGATGCCGATGTGGAAGTAACTCCCGACGGCGAAGCCGATGTTGATATTGATCCGAACGTTTCTGACTAACCGTCCTCCTGGCCAGTCAGACCCAGCAAAGGTTGGATCGATCGCGGCAGACATTGTTGGCGGCCGGCCAGCAATCAAACGCTTGTTACCTATCCCGAAATAAATTCGAAGGAGCATCTAGCATGACACTGAACATCCTCTCCCGCACCGTCGCGCTGGCGATCGCCAGCATGTTATTCTATCCAGTGGCCGCCTTTTCTCAGGACGTCGACACAAGTTTGGAAAACGATCTCGAGCAGCAGATCGAGCAGTCATTGGATGAGGAACAAGTCGCTGAGGAAAGTTACGACCCGTACTATGATACCGATCTCGAGGAGAAGCTAGAGCAGACAATCGAACAAGAGCTCCAGGAAGAGGCTGATTTCTATGACGTCGACTACAATTATGAATATGAGTACGACGAAGACTGGTATGACGATGACTGGTATGACGGGTATGACTACGCTGGCTACTATGACGAGTATGACTACTACGATTATTACGACTATGGATATTACGACGATTACTACTACGACGACGACTGGTACTACGACTACTACGAGTGGGAGTATGAGCCAGTTGAGGGCGAATGGGAATATGAATCCATTTACGAGTGATCTGGCAGTTTGGCTGCCGAAAGCCTGCCTTCCAAAGTTTGCAACAGTTCGGCAAGCACCTCGGCGTAGTCAGCGTCCTTGCTGAGGTTGTTGAACTGGTGCGGATCGGCGTGCATGTCATATAGCTCGGTTTCGCCATCTTTATAGCGCATCAAAGCCCAGTCTTTGGTGCGTAAACCGGTTCCGTTAGCAAATGAGATTGCATGGTCGCGAACCGTTTCCTCAGGATGTATCAAAATTGGTCGCAAGCTTGTGCCTTGAAGGCTGGCAGCAGGAACACCTCCAGAGAGCTCGACCAATGTCGGGTAAACGTCAACAAGCTCCACGATTGAGTTGGTGCGACCGGCTGGATAACCGGGTGCTGAGATCATCAACGGCACACGGGTCACTTCTTCATGCAGGTTCAATTTCTGCCAAAACGTATGTTCGCCCAAATGGTACCCGTGGTCGCTGGTAAAGACGATTGCGGTGGATTCGCGCAGCCCCAGTCGGTCGAGTTCCGCGAGGATCCTTCCCAGTTGGGCATCCATGAACTGGACCGTCGCGTAATAGCCAGCCCACATGCGGCGTTGGTTGTCGGGATATTTGTCGAATCCAGTGGTGGCTGAGCGGGCGCTGGCAATACCCAGCGGTGGGATATCGTCAAGGTCTCCCGGGGGCACCTCCGGTAGTTCTAATTGTTGATAGGGATATGGAGCAAAATACTGCTCGGGGGCAACCATCGGATAATGGGGCCGCACAAAGCCGACGGCTAAGAAGAATGGTTCCCGCTGATGTTCCCGCAGTAACTCGATGGCCTTTGTCGCAGTCTTGTGATCGGGCTGATCCGAGCCATCACCGTCGTACTGAACCGTGACGTAAGCGCGATGCGGCATCCGGGTTGATTGCCTGCCCTCCAGCTCGGTCGTGAAAATATCCAGGTTTAGGCACGCGTATTCTCCTGGCGTATGGGCTTCCAGCCCGGAGGAATTGAAACGCTCGGTCCAGCAAGCGGGGACATCCTGGCCATCGGTGCCGGCGATAATATCTCCTGGCACTCGCATGTGAAAGATTTTTCCCACCCGGGCGCTGTACCAACCTCGCTCGATGAAGTGTTCCCCCAGCGTTTGGCGTCCCTTTCCTTGATAGCGACTGTACATAAACGACTGCCGCGACGGAGCGCACCAAGTGCCCTGGCAGTAGGCGCTATCAAATACCATGGAACTCGCGGCCAACGCGTCGATGTTTGGCGTTTGGCAATGGGGATCACCATAGCATCCCAAGACACTCGCCTTGAGGTCATCGGAGACGATGAACAAAACATTTTTCACCGGCTGGGGTTTTCTATCATCCGCAGCCCGGCACGGGGTAGCCGTTATCACGACCCAGAGCCCCATCGCGGTCTGCACCAGCATTGAAAACCGCGACGGGCCGGGAATGGCAAACTGAAAAATGTTAAGCACGCGAGCTCCTCTTTGGCAGCGAATTATTCAACCCACAGCAGGCCGGCCGATGCCATCTCCG
>CAZHTX010000517.1:0-4339 GCA_964535475.1 uncultured Pirellulaceae bacterium | reverse complement strand
TGGTGCAAACTTGGTTTGCCACCAAGCAGATCGTGCCGTTGGCATACGATTCGGGAGGCGTGACCACTTCCACGGTGACGGTTCCCCTGGTCGCCGCTTTGGGATTGGGGTTGGCCAGCCGCGTGCCGGGGCGTGATCCGGTGATCGATGGTTTTGGGTTGATCGCGTTTGCTTCCTTGTTTCCCATCATGTCGGTAATGGGATATGCTCAGTTGGCCGCTTGGCGGCACGCGCGTCGCAGACGACGGGCCGAGATGTTGGAACGGGAGAGCCAAGAGTCAGAGGCTGTGGTAACTGGCTGAGTATGGACTGAAGGTAAAAAGTATGCATTTCAAATTGATCATTGCGTTTGTGGACGACGACAAGACCAGCGGCGTGATGAAAGCGGCTCGCGAAGAGGGCGCGACCGGAGCGACGATTATTGGCAATGCCCGCGGCCAGGGCTTGAATCCCACCAAGTCTTTCCTGGGGCTGTCGTTGGCGAGCCAACGTGATGTCTTGATGTTCTTGGTGGAGGGGCATTTGAGCCGTAAAATTTTGGAGACGATTTGTCGCGTTGCCGAGTTTGAAGAAAAACCGGGTACCGGAATCGCGATCCAAATCGATGTCGAGGATGCCGTCGGGGTGAGTCATCAAATTGAAAAGTTGACCGATATAATCGAGAAGAACATATGAGTAATCAGGTGATTGTCCGAGTCGCTGACGTGATGAAGCGTGACTTTGACATGGTCGATGGTAAGTTAACCGTAAAGGCCGCGCTGCTGTCTATGAAGCACCCGGAAACGCGTGCTTTGATTGTGGCCAAGCGGGACGCTAACGATGAATTCGGCCTGGTCTTGTTGGCCGATATTGCTAAGAAAGTCTTAGCCGAAGATCGTTCGCCCGAACGTGTGAATCTATATGAGATCATGGCGAAACCGGTGTTGAGCGTGCAGCCCAGCATGAACATCCGGTATTGTGCCCGGTTGCTCGAGCGGTTTTCGATCGCCAGGGCGCCGGTTATCGACGGTGATCAAGTCGTCGGTATCGTCAGCTATCACGATCTCGTCTTGCGGGGCTTGATGCAATCAATTCGCAGCGAGGCTTGAGCCGGGGCAGCGAGAAGTAGGCGTGTTGTGGCGGGCGTGTTGTGACGGGCAGCGCGAGCGTTCCTGATGTTTCCATCACAGTTGCGTTGCCTCTTCCACCGATTCTAGTAGAATGGGGGGAAAAGATTGCTGCGGTCGTTCGCACTCGCTGTCGTGATGTGTCGGGAGCGGTTGGCGGAACGTGGGCGATTTTGGGTTTTGGCCTCTATATTTCTTTGGATTTCGGCGATGTCCCACCGTAATTTTGTGCACACCAGACAAGCGTTCACGCTGATCGAATTATTGGTCGTCATCGCGATCATCGGGATTTTGGTCGGCTTGTTGTTGCCTGCCGTGCAGAGTGCTCGAGAAGCATCTCGGCGGATGAGCTGTCAAAACAACCTCAAACAGTTAACGCTGGCCGCGCATCTTCACCACGATGCCATGGGCGCATTCCCGGCGGCCCGTTATGAACCGAGACCGGGAGCTCCCGCCAATCAGAGTTGTGGGGGTGAGGAACCGACTTGGCTTGTGCGGGTGTTGCCATTTTTAGAGCAGCAAAACCAAGCGAATCACTGGGATTTGAGTCTCGAGTGGCACGAGCATCCTGATTTTGCTCGCGAAACCGTTGCTGACGTGTTCCTTTGCCCTAGCCGACGCGCGGGCACCAGTCCGATTGGGCTCCGCGAAGTAGGTGGCAGCGTGGGTGGCGGAACGTTGCCTTGCGGCTGTCCTTGGCCTGGTTCTGGGGGACGGAACGTGACTGGCGCGCTTTGCGATTACGCCGGCAATCACGGTGATTTATCCCCCGGCTCGGTCGGTGCACCGACGGATTTTTACTACGGCGGCCGCGGTACGGGCGTCATTATTAGCGTGCGTCCGAAATGTGTCGACGATCGGCCAAGGGAACCACGTGATCGGGTGCGGATGTCGGCGGTTCGAGACGGCTCGTCCTCGACTTTCTTGTTCGGCGAAAAGCATATCCCTTGGAACGGACTGGGAGTTTTTCCCGACGATTCGCCCGCCTATGATGGGGATCACCTGCCCGCTTCCTGCCGCCTGGCCGGTCCGGGGGCTCGGTTGGCCCTTAGCCCCAACGACTTGTTGGCCAATTCCATTTCCTTTGGCAGTTGGCATCCAGCAGTCGTCAATTTCTCCATGGTCGATGGTTCGGTGCGGACATTTTCGACCACCACTGATACCCTGCTGTTAGGGTCGTTGGCTAATCGTAACGACGGTCGCTCCACCTACTTGGACTGAATCGCTTGAAGTGGTATTTGGCAATCGGCTTGTTGCTGGTCAGCGGTTGTGGTGGACCTGCCGTGCTGCCCGTTGAAGGGGTGGTGCAGTTTGAAGATGGTGAACCCGTGAAGACTGGTGTTATCGAGTTCCGTTCCACTGACGGCCAGTGGCGTGGCAGTGGCCGTTTGGATGACCAGGGACATTTTTCGATCACTTCCATCGACGGCGAGCTTGGCTTGCCAGCGGGGATGTACAACGTGATCGTGGCACAAATGGTGATCACCGAGGATTTATCGCTGGAGCAGCACGGGCACGGCCGTGCGGTACCACGAAAATACGCCGATTACTATACCAGCGGACTGGAGCAGGCGATCAGCGAGGAAAACTCTAAAGCATTGGTAATCGAGCTGGCTTCCTCCCCATAACGGGTTGGCCAAGGCGAATGTTTGTCGCAGTGTCGAGCAAATTTTCAACGCTGATGGAGTCGTGGCCGGGTGGTGTCCGATACAAAGTTCGGTAGGAGCGAATATCGTCGTTATGTCGATTATTCACGCCTGCATGCCGGACCTCTCAGCAGTTACTCCCAGCCCGCCGACAGTTCATGCGATACGTCACTTGGCTCGTTCGATGGTACCAATGGTCGCATCGCCCGCTACCGTTGGTATTACTTATCGCCTGCGGAGTTAGCAGTCCGTTGGCGGCCCGTGATGAGCGTCCGGCACCCGGAGCCGACGAACGTGCGGAGCGGGTCAGCGGGACATCCGCGCCAGCTCCTGTGCTGCGTTTAACCCGCGAGCAACCCAATCTGGACATGCCGGTTCCAGCCGAAAAGCCGCCCGTGCGGGCCTCCAGCCGGCGGACTTTACAAGCTTCACCTGGGAAAACTAGCGTGCTAGCCGCACCCCGGGTCGCGAAGACAGTCGTCGCCACCCAGGTGACCGCGGAAAATTCAAAGCAGCCGGATCCGACGGCCGTCAGCAGCGACGGCTGGGTTGCCCGCGGTAGTTCCACGAAGATTGCTGCCAAACAATTTGGCTTGCAAGCTCCGCAGACAGCCCCGCGGACCACGCCGCCGCAAGTCGAGGTGGGCAAACAGCGAAAAACAGACCCGCCGTCATTGACACCACCCGCCACGACAGCACCCGCCACGACAGCATCGTCACCGAGTGCTGTTGGCGGGGCTTCGACGAGCAAAAGCACTGACCGCGCGGCGGTACGGGTCGCACCGCTCGGCAGTTCACAGTCAGCTAGCGGCGGACTCAAGCCGGTGCCTCGTTTGGTGCCGCCCGCTGAAGCTGGACGACCAACCTCGGGTCGGCAACCCGCGCCCGCGGCTGGACCGGCAGACCCGGTGAAAGTTGAAACGCTTACCTTTCCGCGTCGCATTTTGCCAGCCGAGCAGCCCGCACCGGTGACGCAGCCCGCACCGGTTGCGCAGCCCGCACCGGTTGAGCAGCCACGGTCGGTAGCCGCAGAGTCCGTTGATTCGCCGATTGGCAGCGGGTTGGTGGGTCCTGTTGTCTCTCCTCGCGTGAATCCTTCGGCGTCAAATTCGCGGCGGCAGTCGGTTGAGATGCCGGCAGAACTACCGGTGCGACGGCCCAAGATTGAGCCGCTGCGAGACAAGTCGCAGCAAGATCGGGGGCGTGCTCTTCAGGAGCAGATTGAGCAATTTGAGCGGGAGACATCCCGCCAGCGAGATCCTGCCAGCGAAGAGTCATACGATCGGCCCAGCATCGAGCCGGAGAGCTCGGACGTTGAGGAAAGTTTTCCCGAGTCACCGCGGCAGCCGGCGGCACCGGTGGTTTCCGCCGCGGCGAGCCGTTTGGAGCGTCCGATCGCCCAGTGCTTGCAGTACTACTACAACCGTCCAGAGAATGCTCGCGAGCGGACTCCGTGGGGAATGCTGCACGCCATCATTCCCTATGGTCTGGATGCCATGATTGACACCGGGCGGGCGCGTTACAGTGCGATTGCTTGGTTGGCTGGCAATAATCCCAACCGCAACTTGCGGATGTTCACGACGACGC
>CAZHTX010000516.1:0-4340 GCA_964535475.1 uncultured Pirellulaceae bacterium | reverse complement strand
CACGACGCTCTTCCGATCTGGGATACTCATTGATGGCGGAGTGTTAAACGTGGTGGAACTGACCGTGGTTGATGACGACGGCGGTGTGGGCATCTATGAGGCGGAAATCTTTGTCGGCTCCAACGACAATGATAACGTCACCATCACCAACGCCTCCTTCCGTCCCGGCATCGGCAACCTCCAGTTCCTCTCCCTCGGCGGCATCGATGTGATCGATGCCAGCGGAGTGACCGATCCAAGTCTAAACGTGGTGCTCGATGGCGGAGACGGCCAGGATTACCTATTTGGCGGTTCCGGCAATGACGTCTATTTGCTTCGCGGTGGCAATGATTTTGCCAACCAGCCGGCGGGTGGTATTGCCGCCAACGACGCGGGCAGCGATCGCTATCGACTCTCCCCTAACAGCACGCTCACCGTGATCGATTTCAGCGGCGACAATGTGCTCGACTTCGGCCTGGCCGACTTTGGTGACGGCACGGGGATTACCTACGATCTGGGCGCGATCTCACTTGACTCACTGAACTCCCAAACGGTCTCCACCTCTGGCGATACCGACCACATCATCAACGCCCAGGGCAGTTTTAACGCACTGGTCGGCAGCGAGTTTGCCGACACGCTGATCGCCACCAGCGACTCCCAACTCGCAGGCGGCGCGGGCAATGACATCTTCGAAATCCCTGACTTCAGCGACAACATCGCACTTAGTGGTGGTGCCGATGCGGACATTTTAACGCTCACCGGAACCAACATTACGAACCTCGTATTCTCCGGCGACGATGGCGTCGACACGCTGGTCAACTCGGGTCTCATCGACGGCTTAACATTTTCCGGCGGTGCCGACGATGATATCTTCCTCAACGAAGGCAGCGTGCTGGGAACACTCAATTTCGGCGGCGACGATGGTCTCGACATCCTCACGAACACCGGCTCCATCGAAACGCTCAACTTTCGCGGTGGTGCCGACGATGACATTTTCATCAACAACGGTGCCGAAACCAACACTTTGAACTTTGGTGGAGACGATGACATTTTGCTGACCGGAATCGGCAGTGTCGGCAACATCAATTTTGGCGGCGATGACGGAGCCGACATCTTCGTCAATCTCGGCTCCATCACGGATCTGACATTTGGTGGTGGTGCCGACGACGATATTTTCATCAACAACGGCAGCGATGTCACTTCGCTGAATTTCGGCGGGGATGATGATGTCCTGCTCTCCGGGAATGGTTCAATCGCCTCGCTCACCTTCGGAGGTGATGATGGTGCCGACATCTTTGCCAACATGGGCCAGATCACCGAACTAACATTCCTTGGTGGCGCCGATGACGACATTTTCATCAACAACGGCAACGACCTCACGACGCTCAATTTCGGCGGCGACGATGACATTCTTCTGTCAGGCCAAGGCTCGATTGGTCTGCTTGATTTCACCGGCGATGATGGTAGTGACATACTTGTCAACCTGGGCCAACTGACTGAGTTGACCTTCTTGGGGGGCGCCGATGATGACATCTTGATTAACGGTGGAGACATCCCCACGTCGCTTAATTTTGGTGGCGATGAGGATGTGCTGCTCTCGGGCACTGGCGCGGTTGGCAGCTTGGTGTTTAACGGCGACGAGGGGCTCGACTCACTATTAAATTTAGGTACGGTGGAAACACTCACCTTCGGCGGCGGGGCCGACAATGATATCCTGCAAAACGATGGTGTGATCAACACCACGCTGGTGTTCGCTGGAGACCAATCAATCGACTCTCTCGGCAATCTCGTGCCAATAGCGGTCGGCGATGAAGGCTCTGACACGTTGATCAACAACGGCACCATCTTCGAACTGGAATTTAGCGGCGGTGCCGACGATGATATTCTACTCAACCGCGGCGAGATTACCGGCGCACTGAACTTTGGCGGCGATGATGGCATCGACATCTTGCAAAACGAAGGCAGCTTGCTGGGACCCGTTGTGTTCGGCGGCGACGGGGGTGTCGATATCTTGGCGAACGCCGGACCGATCTCACAACTAACATTCACCGGCGGCGCAGACGACGATGTCCTGATCAATGGGGGCAGCCAACTGCTGGGATTCAACTTTGGCGGTGATAACGACATTCTGCTATCGAGCAAAGGCACGATTGGCGAATTATTCTTCAGCGGTGATGAAGGGCTCGATCGCCTGCTCAACTACGGCGATGTAACCCGGCTCACATTCACGGGAGGAGCCGATGACGACATCCTGCGAAATCTTGGTGAAATCACTGAGTCATTGACCTTTAGTGGTGATGAAGGCGCTGACGTGTTGCGCAACGAAGGTGTGGTTGCCACGTTGACCTTCGGCGGCGGGGCGGACGACGACGTGCTGGTAAACACGGGAACGGTCACTGGCACGCTGAATTTTGGTGGCGATCAACAGCTCGATGCCAACGGCCAACTCATCAACAGCGGCGACGAAGGCCTCGACAGCCTGCTGAACACCGGCAGCGTGGCGGGACTGATTTTCGTCGGCGGCGCTGATGACGATATTCTGCAAACCGACGGCACCGTGCTGGGAACACTCGATTTCCGTGGTGACGACGGGGACGACATTCTGATCGTGCGTGGAGCGGTCGGCAACCTGCAGTTCAACGGCGGAGCTGACGACGACGCTCTGATTAACAGCGCTGATGACCTGGCAGCCATTTTCTTCTCCGGCGATGCGGGGGCCGATAAATTCTTCAACTCGGGCAGCAGAATTACCAACCTCCAGTTCATTGGTGGCGACGGCGATGACAGTTTCAAGAACAGCGGCAATGAAGTTGACACGATGCGTTTTTCCGGTGGCCTCGGTAAAGACAGCTTCCTCAACACGGGCGATGAAATCCGTTCGCTGATTTACGCCGGTGGCAGCGATGATGATGTCCTGGTCAGCGAGGGCACTTTGATTGGTGAACTTGTCTTCGGTGGCGACTTTGATGAATCTGGCGAGCTGATCGCCGGCTCCAATCAAGGGGACGACACATTCATTGTTCGCGGCAGCGGAGACGGCAGCGAGAGCTCGCACATCACCTTCTTCGGTGACGGCGGCATTGATGCTTTCCAGAATAATGCGTCCGGTTTTGCCGCGATCAATTTCTTTGGCGGTGCGGCAAATGATGTCTTTCAAAACAACGCGAACAATGCCACCAACATTTCCTTTTTCGGCAACACCGGTAACGATGTTTTTGAAAACAACGGGGCAAATGTAACCGGTATCGAATTCGTCGGAGACGAAGGGGATGATGTCTTCGTCAATGATGGATTGCGACTGAGCGAGTTAACCTTCAACGGAGGGGCTGATGACGATTTAATGTTCATCAACGGCAGCAACTCGAGCCAAATCTTTTTTGATGGAGCGAGTGGAAAAGACGGGGTTTCGATCAGTGGTGCTCGAGTTTCAGGCGTCACGATCGGTGGGGGTGCCGATGATGACATCTTGCTGCTTGACGGTCCCGAAGCATCAGCGATTCACTTTGGCGGCGACGCCGAAATTGCAAGCGATGGATCGTTACAGCCCGTGACCAATGGTGGCAAAGACACAATGCTGATCTACGAGGCTGCGGCGGGCAGTTTCAACTTGTTATTCGAGGGTGGTCAAGCGAATGACCTGCTGATTAACGACGCTGCCAACGTCTCCCAACTTACCTTTGCTGGTGGCGAAGGTAACGATGGGTTTCAGAATAATGGTTTCCGCTTTAGGAACTCGCAATTCATCGGCGGGGTTGGCGACGACACTTTTGTCAGCGTCGGCAACGAGATCAACCAGTTTTACTTTGCGGGCGACAGCGGTAATGACCGTTTACAGCACCGCGGCGAAGCTGGCGGGTCGATCACTTTTGCTGGGGGCGACGACGACGACCATCTCAGCGCTGTTGGAGCTGCCAGCCAGCTGACTTTTGCGGGTGGCAATGACGACGACACGCTGGTGCTCTCCAACACTGCGGTCATCGGCACGCTGACGTTTGCCGCCGACGAAGACTTCGACCCCGAAACGGGTGAGTTTTCCGCCAGCAGCCAACCGGGTGACGATTTATTAATTAACAACGCTGTGGTTAACCAATTGATCTTTCGCGGTGGCGATGGCGAAGACAACCTGCAAAACAATAATAACGTGCTTGGCACATTGCTTTTTGATGCCGGTGAAGACGAAGATACGCTGGTCAACAATGGCAATGAACTCGGGCAGGTGACCTTCGTCGGTGGTGGCGGTGTTGATATTTTGATCAACAACCGCGGCACCATCGCTGGATTGACCTTTCATGGAGAAGCTGGTGGCGACGTATTGCGGGTGCAAGCCGGAGATATTGCCGCCCTGACGTTTATCGGTGGAG
>CAZHTX010000515.1:0-4355 GCA_964535475.1 uncultured Pirellulaceae bacterium | reverse complement strand
CAAGCAACCGTTCGGGCCGTGACTGACTAGTTCTTGATGCGTTGTACAACGAGGGACAAGCCCGGCGGAAATCGAGCCCCCTATGAATGCGGTTTACAGGCTGGAAGCCTATTCTACTCTTACAGGCTGGAAGCCTTTTCTACTATCACTTCGTGATGGCGACGGCTAGGCGTTGGAACGCTTCCTCGAAACGCTGATAAGCGATGAAAGAACTGAGCACCCCTAAGCCCGTTACGCCAAGTGTTAACATCAAAATCCAACGTGCTTCGGTCTCAGAAATCAACGCTGCGGCTAACAATGGTACCATCGCGGCTGCGATTAAATAACGTCCGCCCGTCCGCCGCAGCGTGCGAATCCGGTTCTCAAAGTTATCATCTTCCATCGTGGGAGCGACTAAGACGGGGTAATATAATAAGACTCCCGCGGCAGCCCCGCCAAAAAAAGGTAAAGTCCAAGCGACTCCGCCGCACAATACCAGTGATAAGAAAAAATGCGCAGCGGCATCCCAGGTAAACTCGGGATGACAAGCTTTTAAGACTAACGGGTAAACAAGCCCCGCCAAAGTCCACAAGGAACCGCCAATTACGGCCGCCCACATTCCTAACCGCCAAGCCGCTCGCAGCGAACCTTCCGGCACCGACCGACCGCAGCGGGCAGCTTCGATTCCACTCGCGATCGGTCGCGTGAACAGCAATAATAAAACCACCCCCAGTGGATAGGCAATCAAGTTGACCGTTGTGGCCAATGGATAAAAAGTGGCTTCGATATTTATCTCAGCAAAACGTTCCAAGATTTGCACTCGGTTATATTCATAATTAAACCAACCCGCGGCCGCGTTGGGGATCAAGATAATGCAACCGGTCAACAACCAGACGGGGAAACGCAATAACGATTGCCGAAGCCCTCCCGGTTGAGGATAAAACATCGGAGCGGATTCGGGATAAAGAGCCAACCGCAGCTGCCCCGCCAGTTTAGCACCCGTCGCGGGCCGCGCGTCACGATCCAGTTGTAAGGTATCTCGTAGCACGCCACCCAAAGCCCGCTCAGTCGCGCTGCCGCTGGCGGGAAAAGTTAACTGCTGACCTCGCAACTCAATCTGTAAAGCAATGGCTTCCGAAAAGGATTGCGGCGCCCGCGGACTCTGCCAAGGACGTTCCCCCTTCCATAGCTCCCATAACAAAATGGCCAGCGAGTACAGATCTGAGCGGCCATCCAAGTCACCCGCTTGACGCGAATCAGTCGGATCTGCGGCAGACAGCTGCTCCGGGGACATGTAAGCCAACGAACCACCAAAGTTTTCGGCCGCATCGGCATAGCTCTCCCCGCCCGCGACGCTGACGTTAAAATCGGCCAACTTGGGAATCGCTTCGGCCGTCATTAACACGTTGGCTGGTTTAACGTCGCGATGATAAACGCCCCGGCGGTGCGCGTAGTCAAGCGCTTGAGCCAACTGAAAACCAATCCGCGCCACCGTGGAAGGCCAATCAGCCTCGGCCAACCATTGCCGCGATTCGGAGTGCTCCGGTGGCAGCTGTCCGGAGCCAACCAAATGTTTATCCAAGCACCCAAGTAACGCACGCCCGCCGGCAGGTAACGCACGCCCGCCGGCAGGCAATGTAGGCCCGACGGCCCCCGTCTCCGCAGTCACTTGTTCCGCAGCCAGTTGTTCCGCAGCCAGTTGTTCCGCAGCCAGTTGTTCCGCAGTCACTTGTTCCGCAGTCACTTGTTCCGCAGTCAGTTCAGCCGCTTGCGCGGGCATCGGCGCGGGCATCGGCGCGGGCGAGCTGGCCAACTGGGCGATCACATCCGCCAGCGTGCCGCCGGGAAGATACTCCATGTAAATTAATTCGTGAGGCGGTTGCTGGCGGCTACGCTGGTCGTAGACACGAACAATATTGGGATGATCCAAGCGAGCGAGCGCCTGGGATTCGTCGCCCGTGCGAGCAGCCAACTTGAGCGCGACAAGTCGTTGCATTGTTTCTTGCCGAGCCAAATAGACGCTGGCAAAGGCACCGCGGCCCAGCAATTTTACGATCACAAACTCATCAATGCGGCTGTCCGCCGGCAAGGTGTCGCTGCTGATTTGCTGAGGGCCAGTTGATAAGCCAAAGCGATCGAGCGCTGATTGCAAATGGGGAAAACGCCAGCGATACTCGGCTAACTCGACCGCTTTATCATGACTCTGCCTGACAACTTGATCCTCCAACACCACGTCGATCGGAACTTGTTCGAGCGGCAGTAGCTCCGGCAGCGCGTCGCAGTAATCCTCGATCACTCGGTCGACTCCGGCCTGCAAGGCTTCGGCAAGGTCAAGCTTGATTAGTTCCCAGGCTACCAAGCGTTGTGAAGCTTGATTACCGTCACCTAGAAACCGAGTTAAATCATGAAGATTTCTCAGCGGTGCAGCTTGGGAAAATTTCTCCAAGCACCGTTCGAAATCTAACGGCAACGTCTCGCCCGAGAAGGTGTTGCCGGTCAAGTTAGAATGATCGGGTTGGCGCACTTGAAGATTCCTGCGAGGCCACGCGACCCATCAACCGACTCGGTCAACGGTTTTCGGATAAGTTGTTTCCATATGTTATCGTATCGGTCGGCAGCACGCGGCCAACTTTCCAGCGTGCGAAGAACTCAATTGCTTTCCTCACTGACAGCCTAATGAATTTCCAGTCCAGCGATGAAGATGAGACGTTGATCGCCGCGGTTCGCCAAGGCGATGCGAGCGCGTTGGCGACGCTGGCCGATCAACAGCAGGCCAGACTATTAGCATTCATTCGCCGCGTGGCGGGGGACGGACTGCTGACTCAAGTCGAACCCGAGGACCTGCTGCAAGAAGCGATCACCAGCGCCGTGACGTCGTTGGCCGAGGTCGCTGGGCCGGAATTGGATCCGCTGGCTTGGCTGTTCGGCCTGATCCGCCGCCGCGTGATCGACGCCCATCGCTACCACTTTGCCGCGGGGCGTCGCAACGCGGCCAAACAGTGCTCGCTGGATGCCGCGTTTGCCGGAGCGGAGCAGGGGGGTGGCTTTGCCGATCTGCTGGCCACCAGCATGACCACTCCCTCGGCCGCGTTCAGCCGCAATGTCAAAATCGCGCGAGTGCGAGAGGCCATTGAGCAGTTGGAGCCGGCGAAACGTGAAATCATTCGCTGGCGGTATGTCGAACAGCTGTCCACCAAGGAGATTGCCAGCCGCACCGGCAAGAGTGACGCAGCCATCCGAGTCACGCTGACCCGGACAGTCCGCCAACTCGAAACGCTACTTGGTCGATAAATTTCCAATGTTCATAATAAATTATTGGAGCGGAAATCCCTCCCCAAGGCACGCCTGAGAACTCTTCTTGCAGCGATAGCGGTGCGAATCGCCCCATTGAAAGGACTTACCCCCTGTGGGGGCGCTGCGCGACTACCGACCGCCAATTTGAACTGTTTTCACTCAATGATTAGGATGCCAACACGAAAAACAAGTAAAGCCACCAGAGACCGACTGGATTGCCTAATCTTCCCAGACATTCCGGTGGCAGCCTCCTCGAGGAATCCATTGACATGCAACCCGCAGCTTTCGCAAAAGTTCTGATACTCACCGCTTTTGCTGCTTGGTTTATTAGCTTGGTCATTGTGCCGGCGGTTCGCTGGCTGGCCTGTCGCATTGGATTAGTCGATTCCCCTGATCCGACTCGCAAATTACATCGTGGCCAAATCGCTTTGGGTGGCGGGATCGCGGTATTTGCCACGGTGGCCTTCGTGGCATTCATGACTGACCGCTTGTTCATCCCGTCATTCACCGAGGGGGGACTGCCATGGTCGACCCGCTGGACGGCCCTGGCGTGTGCCGCTTTGGCCACGTTATTACTGGGGATGATTGATGATCGCTACCCACTGCGTGGCAAGTCGAAATTGATCGTGCAGGTCATGATCGTCTTTGGCTTAGGGTTGTTTTGGCAACCGAGCGATGCTGTGGTGTTGTTTGGATACACGATTGAGCTGGGCGTGCTGACTTTGCCGCTATTCATGGTTTGGCTGTTGGCATCGATCAACGCGGTAAATCTGATCGATGGGGCTGACGGGGCAGCGGGCAGTTTTGGCGCGGTGGCTTCCTTGGGGATCGCGCTATGCGCTTTTGTTAGCGGCAACGTGACTGTCGCCATCATGGCGATGGCGATGTCCGCCTCTTTGGCCGGCTTTCTTTGCTACAACCGACCCCCAGCGTCGATTTTCTTGGGTGATGCGGGGAGCATGTTGATCGGCTTGATGCTCGGCGGAATGGCCTGTTGGTCTGTGGAGCGGGGGAGTCAACCGCAAGATTTGCTCATTCCGCTGACGTTAATGGGCGTGCCGCTGTTTGACTCCACCGTGGCG
>CAZHTX010000514.1:0-4360 GCA_964535475.1 uncultured Pirellulaceae bacterium | reverse complement strand
ACGTCTCCAGTGGACTGAAGATCAATCTATGCACCAAGAAACACGAACTGGCTCGAGGCCGTTGGCCAACACTTTGTGGGCAATATTCACTCTGGGACTGGTCGGCCTTGCCGCCCCGGTCGAAGCCCAATTTCCGCCGAACGCCAAGAATGGGAATCGTCCTGACGCGTTTCGGCAACTCGAAGAATTACTCCCCACCCCGAATGTCTATCGTACCGGATCAGGCGCGCCAGGGGTTAACTATTGGCAACAACGGGCTGACTACGAAATTGATGTCACGTTGGACGATGAAAATCAACGCTTGATTGGGACTTCGAAGATTGATTACCACAATTTTTCCCCCGATCCGCTCTCTTACGTGTGGGTTCAATTAGATCAGAACATTTTTAACCCCAAGTCGGTCAGCAACGTAACCAGCACTGGGCGGCCTTTCGGTTCGCGGGTGCCGTTCAGCCAGTTGCAAGGGATGATGATCGCCGAATCATTCGATGGTGGCTACAAGATCAGCGAAGTGGTCGATGGCGAGGGGGATGATATCCCTTACGTGATTGTTGACACGATGATGCGGATCGACCTCCCGGAACCATTGCCACCGGGCGAGACAACTGAATTCACCATCGGCTTTTCATTCAACATCGTTGATGCCAAAGTGATCAGAGCGCGGGGCGGTTACGAGTTCTTTGAAAAGGACGAGAACTATATTTATGAAATGGCCCAGTGGTTCCCCCGCGTTGTCGCTTACACCGATTATACCGGTTGGCAGCACAAGCAATTTTTGGGCTCTGGTGAATTCACCTTGGAAATGGGTGACTACCTGGTGCGGATCACCGCGCCGGCCGACCACATCGTGGGGGCCACTGGCGTATTGCAAAATCCCAAGGAAGTTTTGAGCGAGCAACAGCTGGAGCGAATGGAGCAAGCCAAAGATACCGACCGGCCAATCTTTATTGTCACGCCGGATGAGGCAAAAGAGAACGAGGCTGAGGGGACCGACGAGACGAAGACTTGGGTGTTCTACGCCGAGGATGTCCGCGATTTTGCTTTCGCCAGCAGTCGCAAGTTTATTTGGGATGCCATGGTGCATAACGTGGGTGACCAACCTGTGTACGCCATGTCTTATTATCCCAACGAAGCGGAGCCGTTGTGGAGTCAGTATTCCACCGCTTCGATCGTGCACACGCTCAACGTCTACAGTCGCTATACGTTCGATTATCCTTATCCGACCGCGATCAGCGTCAATGGCCCAGTCTACGGGATGGAATACCCGATGATTTGCTTCAACGGGCCACGTCCCGACGAGGATGGTACTTATTCGGCGCGGACCAAGTACGCTCTGATTTCGGTGATCATTCACGAAGTGGGGCATAATTATTTCCCCATGATCGTCAATAGTGATGAACGGCAGTGGACTTGGATGGACGAGGGACTGAACACCTTCTTGCAATACTTGGCAGAGCAAGAATGGGAGGATGATTACCCCAGTCGCCGCGGTGAGCCCAAGGCTATCACCGGCTACATGCGCAGCAATGGTCAGATGCCAATCATGACCAACAGCGAATCGATTTTGCAGTTTGGTGCGAATGCCTACGCCAAACCGGCCACGGCACTCAATATTTTGCGAGAGACGATCCTTGGTCGCGAACTGTTTGATTTCGCTTTCCGTGAATATGCCCGTCGTTGGAAATTCAAGCGACCGACTCCGGCCGATTTCTTCCGCACCATGGAAGACGCTTCGGGCGTCGATCTTGATTGGTTTTGGCGAGGTTGGTTCTACAGCACCGACCACGTCGATATTGGTATCGCCGATGTGAACTACTATCAGATCGAAATCGGTGATCCTGATGCCAAGGCGGAGCGAGAAAGGTTGGAACGCGAAGCCCGCGAGCCCAGTTTGTCGGCGGAACTTAACGAGGATTTGCCCAAGATCGTCGACTCGTTCCCTGGCCTGAAGGACTTTTATAACGATTACGACCCTTATAAGGTCAGTGAGTCGGATCGGAAAGCATTTCAAAAGTACTTGGAATCGCTTGATGACGACGAGCAAAAGCTGCTGCGTCGCAAAACCAATTTTTACTTGATCGAGTTTACCAACGAGGGTGGCTTGGTGATGCCGATTGTGTTCCGCTTGCATTTTGCGGATGGCTCCGAGGAAACGATGACGTTGCCGGCTGAAATCTGGCGTCGCAACAGTGAGCAGGTCAGCAAAATGGTGATGACCGACAAGTTGCTGGAACGGGTGGAGCTCGATCCACGTGGCCAATTGGCCGACACCGACGCTAGCAATAATTCTTGGCCGCCGGTCTTAAAACCGACTCGCTTTGAATTGTTCAAGTCGAGTGGTCGAGGTGGCGGAAGCAACCCCATGAAGGCTGCCAAGCAAGAGGAGAAGAAGGCTGCTGAAGAAGCGGCCAAGAAGCAAGCCGCTGAGGCGAAGGCTAAGGCAGAGGCTGAAACCAAGGCTGCAGAAAAGGACGAGACTGAGGCTGAGAGCAAGAAGGCGGACGCCAAGAAAGCAGAAGGCAAGAAGTCGGGCGCCAAGAAAGCCGAAGGCAAGAAGGCTGATGCTAAGAAAGCAGAAGGCAAGAAGACTGATGCTAAGAAGCCTGCCGAGAAAAAGTCGGCAAAAAAGCCAGCCGCCGAGGATAAGGCTGCCGCTTAAGTTGTCGCGGTAGACGATAATAGCAATCTTGGGGCGTTCCTCGGAGCGCCCCGGGATTGCGGCTGGTCGCCAGGCCACGCTGGCAACTCGCGTGCGTGGCAAACTGTGTACGGAATTCGAAGGAGAACCGCAGATGCTGGGATTGATACTGACGCTGTTTTCGGCTGTCACCGTGGCGCACCCCTTCCACACCAGCGTCGCCGAGGCGCAGTGGAATGAGGCTGGAGATCGTTTGCAGGTCTCGCTACGGCTTTCGCCACGAGATTTAGATTACGCCTTATCGGCGACCAGCGGACGTCGCGTGGTGTTGGAGAAAATGCCGGAGGAAGAGGCCAAGCCCTTGCTGACGGCCTATCTACGGGATCGGATCTTTTTGACCGCCAACGAGCAGGCTGCGACGAAGGCGGAGCCCGAGCAGATTAAAGCTCGTCAGCAGCGGTTCCATTACGTCGGTTTGGAACAAGATGTCCGCTACACGTGGGTCTACTTTGAGCTCGAATTGCCATCGTTGCCGGGCGGCATTTGGTTGACCAACCGCGTGATGTTCGAGGCGGATAAGACGCAGATCAACACGTTTCAGATGGTTAAGGAAAAGCCCGCCATTAGCTTGCAGACGACACGTGAGCAGGCGACAAAACAATTGACCATCGCGCGGCCGGTGAAATAGCAGGCGTCGCGCGACCGGTTGGGAAGCGTGTTCCGCTTTTCCGCAGGTGTGTCCGCTGGTTGTGTGTTATTGCAACATCACCGGCGGTTGTTTTTCCCGTTCGCTGCTGCCGTCGTTGACATTGACGGCGATCGCCGAGGCGGGAGCTGCCAGCCACTCCGTAATTAACACGCGCTGGACCAGCGGTTCATTGATGTGCCCCAGTACGACCTCCAGCAAGCGAGCTTTGATTTCATCATGGCTGGGGTCCAGCAGCCAATCGGGTTCGACCTGTCTCAGCAATTGTTCGGCCGACTCGGCGATTTCTAGCCGTAATTGCTCCAGTCGCTCCTCCCCCCGGTTTCGTCGCGTGGGATCGAGCACCGCGTGCAGGCGAAAACAGTACACTTGATCGGGATCACGGATCGGTTGAAACCGGAAGCTGCCCACGGTGACCGCTGTCGACTGAGCGTTTTTCAGGCGAGCGACTTGACTGCGGACATAGCCAATGATCACGGCGTGTAAGCCGACCATCATTAGCACTAAACCGGCAACCCAGTAACGACGCAGGAATTTCACGAGAATCTTCAGCCGTGTTGGAGAGTTTGAAAATGATGGAAACCCTGACAAGGGTATCCTTGGAAAACGTAGGTCACCGAGCATGGACAAGCAAATTCCAACACATGAGAGCCAGTCGGGATTATCCGACCCCGACTTCTCCAGCGGGGGCGAGATGCGAGCTGGTGATCGAGTGCTAATCGCCTCTAGCCCCAAAGCGGGTTCGGGTCAGGGGCGGCAGCTGATCGAGCAAATCCGTGCGGAGCTGGCTGCTGCTGGTTTAATCGTCTCGGTAGAAACGGACTTGCTGGCCATTGACCGCTGGTTGGCTGCTGAGGGCCAGTTGGCTGCTGAGAGCCAGTTGGCTGCTGAGAGCCAGTTGGCCGCTGAGAGCCAGTTGGCCGCTGGGCAGCATCGCTGTTGCGTGATCGCTGCCGGGGGGGATGGCACGCTTAATCTGCTGGCCTCTCGGTTGTCGGCTCAAGTTCCGATCATGC
>CAZHTX010000513.1:0-4365 GCA_964535475.1 uncultured Pirellulaceae bacterium | reverse complement strand
GGCGCGTTGCGGCTGATGGTCCCGGTGAACCGCACGCTGGCGCGTTGCGGCTGATCGTTCTGGTGAACCGCACGCTGGCGCGTGGCGGCTGATCGTTCTGGTGAACCGCACGCTGGCGCGTGGCGGCTGACGGTTCTGGGGAAGCGGACGCTGGCGCGTTGCGGCTGATGGCCGCAATTAACCGATTGCGGGGATCTCTTGTGCTCGCGTTTGTAATCGTTGCAAAGCAGCTTGAGCCTCTTCGGCGGAGAGCGAACCAACGTCCAAGCCGCGAAGCTCGTCCAAGGCCGGGTGGTCGCAATAACCAAACAGAGTCATCTGCAAAGCACCCCCGCTGGACGATTTGGGAGGGGCAATGGTGGAGCGATCAAACTGGTCGCGATGATCGTGTTCCAGTTGCGCGAGAATGTCTTTGGCCCGTTCGTTGACCGCCGTGGGGACGCCTGCCAAGCGGGCCACATGGATGCCGTAACTTTTGTCGGCACCACCGGCGATGATGCGATGCAGGAAGACAACTTGATCGTCCCACTCGCGGACCGCCACGTTCAAATTGACCAACCGCGGCATCGATTCGGACAGCTGTGTTAACTCGTGATAATGCGTGGCAAACCAAGTGCGACAGCCGACGCGATCATGCAGGTATTCGGTGATCGACCAAGCCAACGCCAATCCGTCATAGGTGCTGGTGCCCCGCCCGATCTCATCAAGGATGACCAAGCTGCGAGGAGTCGCCGTGTTCAGGATTCTGGCCGTTTCCACCATCTCCACCATAAAAGTACTCTGCCCGCGGCTCAGCTCGTCACTGGCTCCCACGCGGGCAAAAATACGATCGGTTAAACCGATCGTCGCCCGCTTGGCCGGCACGAATGAGCCGACGTGGGCCAGCAGCGTGAGCAACGCGATCTGACGAATGTAAGTGCTTTTACCGGCCATGTTCGGCCCCGTGATGATCATCAACATCCCATCCTCGGCACTGCACGTGGCGTCGTTGGGGACGAAAGCACCCTGCGGCATCGTCGTATCCAGCACCGGGTGACGCCCCTCTTCGATGTCCAGCACAATCTGATCGCTCATCTCCGGTTGCACCCAACCCCGCCGCGCGGCCAATTCGGCCAAACCGGCAAAGACATCGAGTCGAGCCAACGCGGCGGCCGTCTCTTGCAACTGACGCAAGTGCTCGTGTACGCTATCGCGCATCGTTTGGAACAACCACAGCTCACGCTCCTTGGCTTGTTCGTCAGCCGCTAAGACTTTTTCCTCATACTCTTTCAGCTCCGGCGTGATATAGCGTTCGCAGTTTTTCAGCGTCTGCTTCCGCATGAATGTCGCCGGCACGCGGTCGCGATGGGCGTTGGTGACTTCCAAGTAATAACCAAACACCTTATTAAAACCGACTTTGATGTTGGGGATTCCCGTCTCGTCGATCTGGGCCGCCTGATAACGGGCAATCCACTCTTTGCCCCCCTGGGCCAACTGGCGAAGATTGTCAAGTTCTTCGTCAAACCCCGCGCGAATATAGCCACCGTCGGCGGTTGCCAACGGGCAATCATCGGCCAAGCCCTCAGTCAACATGGCGTGCAACTCAGGGCACAAATGCAACGACTGTTCAATCTCCGTGATCAAACTGGCTGTGCGATCGGTGAGGCGAGCTTTCAGCCGCGGCAACATCGCCAGCGTGCGGCCGACCTGTTGCAAATCCCGCGGACCCGTGCGGCTGCTGGCGATTCGTCCCAACAAGCGAGACAGGTCGTAAACCCCTTTGAGCGTCTGGCGGATCTCTTCGCGCAGTTCCGTGGCGGCGACTAATTCGGCCACACTTTGATGTCGCTGTTCAATCCAACTCGCCTCGGCCAACGGTGCCGATAACCAATTGCTCAGCAACCGCGCGCCCATCGCCGTTACCGTTTGGTCGAGCACCGCAAGGAGCGATCCCTCGCGGGCTCCGGTGCGAATCGTGCGAGTAAGCTCCAGACTGCGACGCGTGGCGGCGTCAATTTCCAACACCACCGAACGGTGATGCGCGAGCAAGGCATCAAAATGATCGAGCCCGCCCGACTGCGTCTCTTGCAGATAGCACAGCACCGCGCCGGCTGCTTGAATCGCCGCCGTGTGCTCGTCGTTAAAGCCGTATCCCTCCAAACTGGCGACGCCAAACTGCTTAGTCAACGTTCGCTGCGCCTCCTCGTCGGCAAACGTCCAAGCGGGCCGCATCGTGATCTGCCAATCACGCGTTCGGTCCGGTGTCAAACGTGCGTCATCCTCACGGAACAACACCTCCGCCGGTCCAATCCGTTCCAACTCGTCGTCCAGACGGCTGAGCGGGAAAATGCCCGCTTCAAAACGGCCGCTGCTCAGCTCGGCCCAAGCAATGCCCACGACCTCGGTGGCATCGGCCAAGCCGTCAACCTTCGCCGTCTTGTCTTTCCCAAAGGGACGAAACACGGCGACCAAATAATTGGCTTCCCGAGGATCCAGCAACTGGTCGTCCAGCAACGTGCCGGCCGATACGACCCGCGTCACTTCCCGCCGTACTAACCCCTTGGCCTGCTTGGGATCCTCCACCTGTTCGCAAACCGCCGCCCGGTAACCGGCTTGAATCAGTTTCCGCAGATAAGCGTCCAATTGATGATGCGGGAAACCGGCCATCGGCACCCCACCCTCTTTGTCCTTATCCCGGCTCGTCAGCGTCAGCCCCAGCAAGGCGGCTGCCGTCTTCGCGTCCTCATGGAACAGTTCATAGAAATCCCCCATGCGGAAAAATAGCAACGCATCGCCACAAGCCTGCTTGGCCTCGTCGTACTGTCGCATCATGGGTGTCGTCATCGTGCCAGCCCAAAACCTGCCAAAGAATCAAAATCAAACCGGAGCGAACCGCTAGCACCAGCTAATCAGCAGGTTATCGCTAGAAGTGAGAAAGAAACAGGGTCGGTCGGCTAACTGCGGCCCGCTAACGCCAACTGCCGGCCAATCATTCCGTATCATCCCCAAACTTCACCCAGTTGAGAAACCCTCTCCGGTCCGGTCACCCTCTCGCTTACGGGAGGGTCGGGTCCTGTCACCCTCTCGCTTGCGGGAGGGTCGAGCGACAGCGAGGGGAGGGCCACATTTGCTCGTAACTGTGCTCTCCAAAAAAACCACAGCCCAAAACCCACATCCACCACCACGCCGGAAACTCTCTCCGGGCCTGACAGCTCCACTAACCCAAGGAAAATCACTCGCGACCCAAAATTCACTCAAGTGTCATCAGAAAGATTTAACTAGCCGTCATCAAATCGACGTCAGCCAGTGTCGTTATGATAACACCCTCGATTGCTGGTCAAACAGCCGTAAATCCCTACAGGGCTTAGACTTGAGAAGAAACTCAAGGACCGATTGCGGCTTCGGTCCCGGATCTGCCTTAGGTAGAGATGGTTTCGGGGGATCGCCGCGAGACCGACGAGCAACCCCACCCCCTTGGGAGCGACAATCATGACCGGACTTTTTTTACTAGGCAGCGGACTAATACTGGCCATCTTCGCTGTTGCCGCGTCGCTGCGTCCGACACCTCCGGTGGAGATGTTTTGGGGTTAAGCTAGCCCAGGATCATCGATATCGGCCAAGTCGCCTTCTGTGATGATGCGAAAGCCTTTGCTGTTGAGCGTATCGGTCGAGACTTCGAGATTATCGACCATCAGCGCCACGGTCGGTGCGCCGAGTGGTTGAGTCAGCAGCGGGTAGGCTTGAATAATATTGACCTCGGCCTGGAGCAGCGCCGTGCAGACGCGGAGCAGCGGTTGCGGGCCGCTGGGCAGTTCCACACCGACGAGATCGCATTCGATCAGGGCCAGGCCGGCTCGTTCGAGGATTTCACGGCCCCGCTCGGGATCGCTGACCACCATGCGCACGAAAGCGCACTCGGCCGAATCGTTGATTGACAAAGCCACGACGCGAATGCCGGTGCCCTCGAATCGCCGAATCACCTCCAGCAGCTGGCCGACGCGGTTTTCCAAAAAGATCGTAAATTGGCGGATGCCCGCGTAATCCCGACCGCGCATGGTGTGAAAGGAAGTGCCCGATTCTTCGCCCGTACTCATCGCTTTACTCTGCCAATTGTGTGCTTCAAGGTCGGTGGGGTGACGTATTGGTGAGCGCAAGTCTAGGCTGTTTAGCTTTCCTTGGTCAATGCAAACCGCAAATACTGTCCCGAAACGATACGCTCTCCACGCCTCCGGTTACGGTTCTTATGTCCACTCCGCATACGCTTTCGTTCCGTGTCGCTTACAGTGAAACCGATGGTCAGCGTCGCGTGCATCACGCTAATTACTTGAATTACTTCGAGCGCGGGCGAGTCGAGTATCTTCGCTCGCTCGGCTGGAGTTACAAGGC
>CAZHTX010000512.1:0-4401 GCA_964535475.1 uncultured Pirellulaceae bacterium | reverse complement strand
TGGCTAGTTGCTAGTGGCTAGTGGCTAGTGGCTAGTGGCTAGTGGCTACGGCTGAATTCGTGGAGCGTGTGGTCCGGCCAATTCCGTGTGGCACTGATTGCAACTCTGCAAGAGTCCGCGATAAGCTTCGCTCGTGGCTGCGAAATCTCTCGACTTAGCCGCTTGGCTCAAGCGTTTTCCCGCCTCTTGCAGATCCACGGAATACTGTCGCCATTTTTTTTCGTCGTGGTCGGTGTCACGAATCGCGACCAAGTTGGCAATTTCGGCTGCTTGCAAACCACGCTGGGCAATGCTCTCCCATTTCTTTTCCGTTTGCGCTTCCTCACTCATCTCTTGCTTGAGACTTCGGTAGTAAGGTTGATTGAACGCTTCCATTAAATCATGCGTGTTGAGAATTGGCGTGGGGAGTGAGTCGCTTGGTTTTGCCTGATTCTCCGACGTTTGCATCGAGTCGGCGGATTGAGTCCAAAACAGAGCCAAACCACCGATAAAGAGCAGCAGCACGAGTTTCGCTGGAACGTTGATCGACATTGGTTTCGTATCCTCATTGCGGATGATTTTTCAAGCACATCTTGCGGCAATAAGTCACCGCCGACATGGTTTGCAGGAAAACCACGCAGCAAGATACGTTCCAAAAGTGCGCCCAACCCTAGTGGCGAGGCTGCGTAAACCTGAGATCACAGGGGAGAGGCCTACCCAGTGGCTTACATAAAACCAATCCGAAAACCCCAAAGGTCCGAAAACCCCAAAGGACCGCGGCTAGCGCCAAAGCGGTTAATGGTTTTCGGATAGGTTCTTAATAGTGAACCAGCTCATCTCGCCAGCAGGGACTTCAACCTGCAAGTCGACCTGGTAGTCTCTGCTCAAAGGCACAATTTGCTCGGTTCCATTGCTATCGGTCACAACCGCTTGCCCGTCCAGTCCGGTGTAGTAGAGGTTAACCGAAAGCGTTTGGGCGACTGGTCGATCCAAAGGATTGAAAACCAACAACATGCCTTTGGTGGATAATTCCGGATTGACATGCAGCATCCAATCCAGGTCTCGGCCATCGGCGCGGCGTCCATGGATCAGGTCACTCTCCAAGATCTCGCGATGTTGCTTAAACCAGTCGACATAACTCTTTACCATCTGTTTGGTTTCAGGGGTGTCGTACAGGCGAGGACCTCGGTAACAAGCTTGGACACCGAGTGCTAGATTGTTGAGCAGCATGCGGCGATAGTGGTCGAGATGTTGATGGAGCGGCTCGATCGTGGCCGCCGCGCCGCCGCCGTGGTATTGGCTGAGGGGCACGAACATCCATCCCATCGACGGGGTCTTCGTCCAAGTTCCATCATAAATGTTTTGTCGCGTATGGATGACTTGCATGGCGCGGGGAAGCGACCAGTTGACTTCGCGATAACCCATGCCACATTTGTTAGAACCTGACAAAAAATAGAAATCGGGAACGTTGAGATAGATTCCTTGTTGGCGACACCAATGGTAATAATCGCTGATCAATTTCCACTGGACCCAACGCGAGTCTTGCTCGCCTTGCTGCAGAGGCGGTCGCGGCGTGACATCGACATCTCCAGGGTAAGAGCCATCATGTTCGAGCAGATCGAAGCCAGTGGTCTGATAGAATTTTTTCAGCCTGGCCAGATAAGCCAAACCCCAGGGGCTTGTTAGCGCCGGGCATTGACCGTGCGTCGGCTTTAACCCGGCAGGAGACACGATCATGTTTTCCGCTGGCGCCGCACGACTGCTTAGTAACGAATAAGACCCCAGTTCGACACCGCGAGAATCCGCGTAATCGGCGATCGCTTTCCATTGCTCCAAGAACTTCGGGTCCTCGTTATCCATATTAAAACCACTGCCGAAGGACAGGATAATCATCTCAAAGCCAACCTCGGCCGCTTGGTCGATCGCTTGCCGCGTGCTCTCTGGATCGGCGACTCGCAAGTGGTGCATCAGGGGATTTTCAGTTACCCAGGGAGCCAAGCAACGGTACATGCGTCGTTTTGCCAAGCCGCGGCGCTCCCGCTGCGAACTGTCGAAGACTAATTCGAAAGCTCGGTAACTGTTGAATGAACTCGCGGGCGAAATCCTTTGGGCCGGTCCATAAGTCGGACTGACCTCCAGCATGCAGGGAGTGCTTTTGAGATAATTTACTTGGGTCGAATATTGAGGATCGGTTCGCCAGTGAACAACATGCCGATTGGCATTTTCCGAATTGAAGCCTCCGAAAGCAAAGTCGGTCTCGACATGCAAACAGGTAGGAGGGGGAATTTCGACACCGTCACGCGTCTCCACCCAGCTAACCTCTTCGACGATTGCCAATTGTTCGCTAACAAAACTGTCCAATTGAATTTGCTGGGAGGACTGATTGTCGATCGTAATCCACTTGGAAAATAACGGGATACCGTCGTAGAGTTCGTAATGCACGGAGAGTGTGACGCCCGCCAGGTGTGGATGCTGGAAGTCGAGACGCAAGTGGACGCCAGGGGGTGGCCAATTAACATTGCCCGCGTGGTGCCGTCGCCGTTGCCAGTGAAAACGGGCTTGAGGCTCGCCGACATGGAAATCGACCAGCTGAAAAGCGGCCGGGTCGCTGGTCATCGCCGCCAACCACTCGTCGGTCAAGTACGCATAGTTTGGTTGGCCAATCAGGCCGCCAACGTGATATCGCTGGCCATCGATGGTCACGATCGCCTCGGGTTTGACACCACGCAGCAGCGACTGGCCGGTGACAAGACTATCCAACGCGACCGTGGCCGCGTTGGGAGCCAAGCAAAAGACGCGACGGACCAAGCTGTTATCGAGGGCCAGCTTGTTATCGCCCAGCCGACCGACGCGGGCTGTGAAGGAAGAGCTGTCAATCAGCCAGTCGGCTTGGGGGCGTGCCGGGCGATCGGCAAGGGGAGGTAGCTCAGCCAGTTTAGTGGCGAACTGCCGCGCGGCTGGGGAGCTTGCCACAGCGCTTGCGGAAGTATCACCGGACTGCTGGGCAAACGCCGAATTACTGGCGAGCAACAACCAAAACACCGCGAAACACGGGATAAAACTTGGGCTCGATGGGGACGGCTGCGGCATGGAGAGGACCACTGGCGGATCGTTGGGTGAGGGCGGGTGAGGATCATAGGGACGATAGCCCGCTACAATTTTAGCAGCTGGAAGAAATTTTGTTGGCGGGTGGGGAGGCTCCTCAATTTAGTAGCAAAACGAGCTTGCCGCATGGCGTGAAAATGCTTTATATAGACAGGCGAACTGTTTCCTGAACTCTATCGACAGGCGAAGGATTGCTTGTGGATTCTCAAAAAACGACCCTCGGCGAGCTCTGCACCCTGGTGGCTGGGCAGTTGGTAGGTGATGCTGACTTGCCGATCGACGGCGCGGCACCCCTTTACGAGCATCGTGAACGAGCGATCTCTTTGCTGGATGCGGACTCGCTTCCCGAGTGGGTTAACCCGAAAAATCTCACCGCCTTGGTGGTCAGAAAGCCGTTAGAGGGCTTGAGCTGTGGGCAAATTGTGGCGGAACACCCTCACCAGGCTTTCGCGACGATTGTCAAATCGTTCCTGCCGGCCGAGGCAGCCGATGAGGTTGGGGTTGCTGCCACCGCCAATGTCGACTCCACCGCTTCCCTTGGCCCCGACTGCTTGATCTCCCCAGGAGTCACCATTGGTCGTCACGTCACGGTCGGAGCTCGCTGTCGCTTGATGCCCGGAGTCGTGGTCATGGACCATGCGTACCTGGGAGATGACTGCGTCCTCTACCCCAACGTAACGCTTTACGAACGGACTCGCCTGGGAAGCCGCGTTTTAATCCACGCCGGAGCCGTGCTGGGAGCTTTCGGTTTCGGCTACCAAGTCTCTGATGGCAGGCATCTGCGAACGGCACAGCTGGGCTACGTGGAAATCGGCGATGATGTGGAACTGGGGGCCGGCGTGACCATTGATCGCGGCACCTATGGCTCCACGCGGATTGGCTGCGGGACAAAGATCGACAACCAAGTCATGATTGGCCACAACTGTCAGATCGGAAAACACAACTTGATCTGCTCTCAAGTCGGGATTGCCGGGTCATGCCAAACAGGCGACTACGTGGTGCTGGCGGGGCAGGTTGGACTGAAGGATCACATTCGGCTGGGGGACGGGGCGATCGTGGGAGCCCAAGCGGGCGTGATGGATGATTTAGCGGGAGGCCAAGTTTATCTGGGCAGCCCGGCCACCACGCAACGTGAGCAAATGCAAATCATGGCCGTGCAGCGTCGTCTGCCGGAGCTGAGGCGGTCGGTAAAGAGCCTAGAACGTTGGGCCGCGGAATCGCGAGCGGCTGAAGGAAAACAAAAAGTAGCATAGCGGTTAGCAGTTTTGGCGCTAGCCACGGTTAGCCGTTTTGGCGCTAGCCACGGTTAGCCGTTTT
>CAZHTX010000511.1:0-4407 GCA_964535475.1 uncultured Pirellulaceae bacterium | reverse complement strand
CCAAGCTCGGCATGACTCAGTTTGCGGAGCTTTCCACTGGCGAACTGTTTGACCTTGATGCTGCCGTCATTAAAGAAGGTCTAGTGCAGCAACCTTATCGGCCTCACAGTCGACTTTTCGCTTGGCAGTCGCCGCCGGGCGGGCGGGATGTGATTGTTTTCATCGGTGAGTCCCAGCCACAACTGGGAAAGTTTGCGCTCTGCGAGCAGCTCATCAACTTCGCCCGTGACCAAGGTGTCGAACGCCTATTCACCTTTGCGGCGATGGCGACTGAGATGGAACCCGGCAAAGAGGGACGCGTCTTCGCTGCGGCGACGCAACCATCACTGCTCGAAGAACTTGATTCACAAGAAATTCACCGCCTCAACGATGGTCAGATCGGCGGACTGAACGGCGTGTTATTGGCTGCGGCAGTTGAAAAAGGCATGCCAGGCATCTGTCTACTCGGTGAGATGCCTCACATCTTCATTCAATTGGCTTACCCCAAAGCTTCGCTAGCAGTTCTGCGCGTCTTCCTGGCAATGGCGAAGATTGAACTCGATTTGGCCGAACTGACCCAACACGCGGAACAGACCGAACATCGCTTGGAACAGATTGTCAACGAGATGCGGAGACGCTTAGCGCCCACCGCTGAAGAAGACGAAGAGGAGGAAGCAACGATGGAAGAGGATTGGCAAACCGGCTCGCAACTCACAGACGAGGAGGAGCAGAAAATCGATGCCCTCTTCGAGGTCGCTCGCCGGGACCGCAGCCGCGCGTTTGAGTTAAAAGCGGAGTTAGATCGCCTGGGCGTGTTCGCTGATTATGAAGATCGATTCCTTGACCTGTTTAAATCACCATAGGCTTTGCTTCGAAAATTCCGCCATCACTGTCCCGCTGACTCGCATCACAAATACTCAAATATTGTTATATTGACCGAGTAACTTGTGATTTGATCAATTCAAGCGGGAACCTTCAATGTGTTATCGATGGGCATTATTTTTGATCGCCACGCTGTCTTGCTTCGCGGCGTTCCCATTGCCCTCGGCCCTGGCCGCTCAGCCAAATGTGCTCGTGATTGCCATTGATGATCTCAATGATTGGGTCGGCTGCCTCGGTGGACACCCCCAAGTCCAAACGCCGAACATTGACGCATTGGCTGCTCGCGGCGTGTTGTTTACAAACGCCCACGTGCAGGCTACTTTTTGCGGCCCTTCGCGAATCAGCTTGCTTTCAGGCCGATACCCTCAAACCACCGGTTGCTATGGGTTTGAACGCTACAGTCAGCTGGCGTCACTTCGAGAGCATCCTCCCTTTCCTCTTCATTTTCGCCAACATGGATATCAGACACTGGGCGGGGGCAAAATTTTCCATCACGGCACTGGCGAAAGCTGGGTCGCCGACGCGTGGCAAACCATCTTCCATGCTGGCAGCAACCCGCGCCCCCCGGAAGCCATGCACTGGGAAAAACCTGTTTGGGATTGGGGACCATGGCCTCAGCACGACAGTCAAATGGGCGACTATAAATTGGCTCAAGCTGCGGCGGATGCTCTCCAGCAGCCATATGAAAAGCCATTCTTCATAACGGTTGGTTTTCGGCGACCGCACGTTCCCCTGCACGTGCCGCCCAAATGGTTCGCTGCTTACCTGCAAGAAACAGTCGTCTTGCCAACAGTCTCCGCGGATGATTTAGCTGATTTGCCCCACCCGGAGTTCGCGCTGGAAACCTATTTTGCTCCACGGCACGCCGATGTGGTCGACAAAGATCTATGGCGGAGTCTAGTGCAGGCTTACCTAGCTTCCATCACTTTTGTCGATCATTGCGTTGGTGAAGTACTGCGGGGACTCGATGCTGGCCCGAATCGTAATCAGACGATCGTCATCTTGCTAAGTGATCATGGGTTTCATCTTGGCGAAAAACAACATTGGGCCAAACGCACCTTATGGGAAGAAACGACTCGTATCCCCTTGATTATTGCCGGCCCTGATGTTGAATCGAACCGCCGCACGGATGCCGCCGTTGGTTTGATCGATATCTATCCAACGCTTTGTGATTTAACCGGCGTGCCACTGCCGACGGGACTGGAGGGTCGCAGTCTCAGGCCACTATTGAAAGATCCAACAGAGACCTGGGACTGGCCAGCCTTCACCACGTTTCAGCCCGGTGATCTCGCCGTGCGGACTCGAAACTGGCGTTACATTGTTTATGCGGATGGCTCTGAAGAACTCTACGATCATCAGAACGATCCCAACGAATGGCGCAATTTGGCCAACGACCCAGCGTTCGCTGCCATCAAGCAAGAACTGGCAGCCTCCGCGGCGAAACATCGCTGATTTGAGCCAGCTTGTCTGTTATTAAAAATGATCCGCACAGGCCCCTGCCGTCTGGAGAGATCTTTTTCCCATTTATCTGTTGGCGCAGTACAACTGTACTGGTATCGTACGTTCGTACTTGATGCTTCCCTCGACGGATCGCAAAAATGACCACTCGCCCCGCATTATCCAAAGGGGAGATGGATGTTGCTCGCGTACTCTGGGAACTGGGCCCGGCCAGCGTACGTGAGATCCACGAATCACTCCAATTACAGCGAACGATCGAACTGACCACTGTCCAAACGTATTTAAGACGCTTGGAACAAAAAGGTTATGCCAGCAGTCGTTTACAAGGTCGTGCGCGAATTTATTCCGCCAAAGCACGCCCCCGCACCGTGATCCGCCAAACGGTTGATGAACTGGTGGAGCGGCTATTTGGCGGCGAAACGATGCCGCTGGTACGCCATTTAATCGAGGAGCGGGGGATTGAACGTCAAGACCTGGACGAGCTACGCGAATTAATCGATCGTCTGGAACAAGAAGGGACCAATAACGAGGAGCTCAGACCATGAATCCTCCAGCGGTCTCCTGGCTTGAAACAGGCTGGTTGCTGACCCTCACGCAACTTGGCCAATTGACGTTTTTGATTTGCATCGTTCTTGTTCTCACGCGAGTGATCGGCACGAACCGGCCGCACCTGTGTCACGCTCTGTGGGGTCTGGTATTGCTGAAGTGCATTGTACCGCCCGTGCTTGCATCATCGGCAAGTCCCTTCAGTTGGGTCGGCAATGGGTCGCTGAAAAAAGCTTCCGGCGAACCAACCACGCAGATTGAGCCACGCACAGACAGTATTCCTACCACCTTTACGATCCGTGCGAGCGAAGAAGCAAATTCAACTCCAACAAACGTGCCGTTAGAAACTGCCAGCACTCACGGAAGCGCGATGGATATCTCGCTGGACTCACCGCAAACAAAACTTTTGCAGCCTCGCAGCAGCGTTGCCCCTGAGTCGACCAACCGCCATTCTTCAGACGTGTTTGGTTTGCCAAATTTGCTGATCGTCCTATTCGCTGGCAGCATTGTTTACTTAATGATTTCCATTAGCCGCCTGCTGATCTTCCTGCGTCGAGTTCGACAGCACCGCGTTGCGGGTCAAGCCTCAACCAGACGACTCTTCAACGCAACTCGCAAGACACTGCTTCGCAAAAAGCATACCCTGTGGCGCCCTAGCTTTACCCAGCATGTCCGCCTTGAGGTTATCGACTGCTTGATTGGACCAGCAGTGGTTGGATTATGGAGACCGAGAATTTTGCTGCCCAAAGTGCTGGAAAGGGGCTGCAGCCAAGACGAACTGCGGATGTTGATCGCACATGAATTGATTCACATTCGCCGGGGTGATCTATGGTGGTCGGCCATTCAAACGCTGGCCCGCTGCCTCTGGTGGTTTCATCCGTTGGTCAGCCTTGCGTCCAATCGCTTTGAGCGAGCGACAGAGTTGAGTTGTGATGAAGAGACGGTTGCCAGCCTACGGTGTTCACCCGCCGTGTATGCGCGCAGCCTCTTAACGGTATTGGAAAGGAAGCACGACTTTCAGGTGGCGCCGTTGCTGCCCGGCGTGCGGCCTGTCGAGCTTACGACGAAAAGGATGGAGCGAATTATGAATTTAACGGAACAAGCATTGCCAAGACGACCTTGGTGGACGTTGGTTGTGTTGTTTGCCGGAGCCATGTTTGTGCTGCCCGGGGCAAGCATGGGAAACGAGGACGAGACGAATTCAAGAAACGCTCCGGCGAGCTCTTCACAGCCACCGGCGCCGTCCGCTTCAACACCGCCTCAAACCTTGCCATCGCCCCTTGGCCTTCCCAGCCGGACCCCGAATGCGCCACCGCCTCTCCCTATTTACGCTTTCGCTCCCGTCGACGGATTCGAGAAAGCAGATAAGGCTAGCAGGATCGTGTACCACTCCAGCTTACCCACCATTGGCTGCATTCAGAAAGAACTAGACTGTGACTTCAAACAAGCAACCCTGGCCTTGTCCTCCCGACTCGACTCGATCGCGCCGGAGGGATGTAAGGTAATCGTCGGCGGCAAAATCACAGCACAAGGCCCCGAAAG
>CAZHTX010000510.1:0-4414 GCA_964535475.1 uncultured Pirellulaceae bacterium | reverse complement strand
TAGTGGAAGGGTTTTGATTGTGGACGATCGCCGCGATATCCGGTTACTTGCGCAGCGTTTTGTCGAGGAAGCCGGTGGGGAAGTCGTCACCGCAGTTAACGGTCTCGATGCCATTGAAACCATTGAGCGACTGGCGAAGGAAAGTATTAAGGTTGATCTGGTGGTTATGGATATGCAGATGCCTATCATGGACGGGTACCAAGCAGCAAGGCAGCTTCGTAATTCTGGATTCCGGCAGCCGATCATTGCGCTCACCGCAGATGCGATGGAGGGGGCTCGAGCACATTGCATAAACGCCGGCTGTGATGATTACACAACTAAGCCACTTGATCGTCGCGCATTTCAATCGGTCATAGCGAAATATTTACTCTCCTGACCGCCGGGCTTTTAATGCCAGTGTAAGCGCTCCCAGTTGCTTAGGACCTATCCGAAAACCATTAGCCGCTTTGGCGCTAGCCTGCGGCTCTTTTGGGTTTTCGGATAGAGTTTTAGACATCGAGTGGACTAGCAGAGTTTCGATGCGAGTCGAAGTCCGACGGCGCTTGATATTCAACTGCTGTGTGGAATCCCCTCTTTACGATTGAAGGAGAAGACATGGTTAGTCCCAGTTATCGTTAAACGCTAATTGGCGAAGACGGATAGGTGGACAAGATGACTATTTACTTTACCACGGTCAGTTCATAGTCATATGTCGTCCCCTGCCAGCCCTCGATCAAGGCTTGCCGTAGGTTTGCACCCGATTCGGTCAATTCGTATTCGAACGGCTGTTCGGTGAAGGGGTCGTTGGGGGCCGCTAAATCGAGTGATTCCAAGCTCGCCGGAAAATTTCCGTCATGTTTGTTGGTGTAATCTCGCAAGGCTTCGATTGTCTGGAGGAACTTGACGCGTCGCTCAAAGTTTCGACAAGCCAAAATGCCGTGTGGCAACATGGTCGGCAGCGGACTTTGTTTTGCCCCAGTCTTTTCCAGCAAACTTGCGTTTCTCGCTTCCATTTTGAGTTTTGCCTCGATGATCTCCTTGGGCTTTTGATGCGCCAGGGGCTCAACGTGTGCCCGAAAGTTGCAGTATTCCAAATAGAGCCAGCGCATGATGCGTTCTTCCGTCGTCATGTTGGCGATGTCTTCGGCGGTAAAGTTCAGTTTTTCCAGTAGTTCCGTTTTCGCTAGCCGCTCAAGGTTATTCTTGAGCGTCTCTGCTTCCTGCTTGGTATATGCTTGGTCCATCCATTCGTTGGCAATTTCAGTAAACTCATTAGCGATATCCAGCCAAGCGGGGCTGCCAATCGCTGGTAAGGGTTCATCGATGCGAGTCGGTGCGGCCCACAGTTCCCAACGCACTGTTTCGCCTAGGTTCTGCAGGGTAGGGGGCAGCACGGCCAACGACCAATAGAGGTTTGGGGAGTCATCGCGTTGCATGGCCAGTTCGAGATTGTCAAATCCAGTGTTGGCCAAGCTCATTCCAATCAACTGGCAGACAAGAACCGGTGTTGCCGCGCCGTGTTTGCCGCATGCGATCTGTGCTCGGATGCCCTGTAAGGCTTGCTCTATTTCGTTGGCGGCCAGCCGTTGCTTGATCCAGCCGGTCATTCCGTGTCCCACCAATTGACGTTGTGATTGCATGTCCGGAAGTAGCACGCCGTAGGGTCGTTCGCGGTGCAAGGGATACTCCCAGTTCGCAAAGCTCATCGAGCCTGCGCGGATGATTTCTCTGGCGAGGCCATCATACCACAGCTCATTCAGTTTGGAGTCGGAAATTTCCAGCTCAGCGTATTCGTGGAGTCGCGGGTAAGTAGACGTCATGAATGAGTTCCGCTCATAAGTAATCCTGAGCAGGACGGGAACCGCGTTACCTGTTTCTTGTTGATCTTCGCTTGGGAGTAACCGGAAAAAAGGCGTGTTCGTAGTTGCCGATTGTGGTGTCAGTTGTAGTTGTTTTTTTACGATTTGATCGGATTGAGCTGCTAACGGGCTGGCCGTCGCCAGCAACCCGATTAGCAAAGTGAAAGCACTTTTGAATTGACGTGAATATCGCATTGCTATACATCTCCTTGAATGAGTAAATCGTAGTCTCTCGGTCGTAGAATCTTGTTGCCTTGGTTCGGCACTGTGGGGATGGGTTCGGCAGTTGTCGCCGGAAGACCTGTCAGTTGTAGCTGCCAGGGGGAAGCGCTAAGAACATTGGGTTGCCCCGTGCTATCGGGTTGTTGCTCAGCGAGTAAGCTATCCTGTGACTGCTTATAAAGTTGGGTGGGCGGTAAAGTTGTTGCTTCGGGAACAGGAGTTTTAGTTTGTGTTGTTTGGCCGCCGTTGGGTGTTGGTGTTGTTGGCAATAGTTGTACTCCTATCAGCATGCAGGCGATGGTTGCCGCAGCCAGTCCGAGGGTTTGCCAGCGTTTGACGGTGGCCTGTGACTGGCGATTGGCGGTCGCCATGCCGGCAGCGTGGCCGCACTGATAGAGCAGCTCGCCGCTGTGACCGCTTGGTTTTCCCAGCGGTTGTTGTTGCAGAAATTGCTCGAAATCATCTGCGGGAGGTTTGGGCATTTGATTGACCTTGGGAGCCGAGTTACTTTGCGGTGTCATCTTGTCTAGATTTAATAAGGGATGCTTCCAGGGTGGATGGTTCTTGTTTGTCATCGTTTAGCTCCAGGTAGACCTTTTTCAGCTTGGCGATGCCCGTTTGATAGGCTCGCCAAACGGTTGCCTTTGGCTCGTTTATTAGCACAGCCAGTTGTTCAAAAGAGAGTTCGCCCCAGACACGAGCGATCACGATCTCCCGCTCGCGATCTTCGAGTCTGGTCAGCAAATCTCGCAACTCAAACTCGCCAGCAGGTTCTGTTTGTCTGGCTTGCTGGGGCTGACTAGCCGACACGTTTATTTGGCGTTGTTTGCGGCGGTGAGTTGCTAGTCGCGAATTGCTAGCCAGTCGTTTGACAACTGTGAACAGCCATCCCACGCAGTTATCGGGGGCGGGTTCTTCCACGGCGAGCTTGATGAAAGCGGCTTGGACAACATCTTCAGGATCTTCACAAGCTCGATCAGCCCAAGCGACGAGCACTGGCCAAAACCGATCGAGGGTATCGCTCAGTTCTTTAGGTTCGATGGGCATGGGGCACTGGTGAGGCGGAATGACTGCTTGCAAAGGGGTCGATTCCGAGCCGAACCGCACCAGCTTGAGTCCTTTACCATCATGACAGCGCCGGTGCGGCGACTGTTTCAGGTGGCGGCAATTTTTCGGCAATCGGGGCAGCTAAGCAGCGAGCGGTAATTTAAAGTCGGGTTTGGTTCCGCGGAAATCTATGGAATCCTGCTTTTGCAGAGCGATAGACGACACTCATTTTGAATCGTTCATTAAGCCTTGTAATCGAGACGGGAGATTAGTTGAATGGTCGCTCAAAATATGATTCCTGTGTGCTTATGGTTATCGTTCAATTGCTTAGCCGTTGAACCCGTCGCGCATAGTGATGCGAATCAAGGAAGTTCTCCCCCTGTGACGATAGCCGTCTGGTCACCCAGTCAAGCTGGTGATCCTTCTTGGTGCCTAAGCATTAATTCCGGCGGTACGGCCCAGTTGACGCTGGAGACAAGCGAAGAGGATCAGACGTTTGACTTTGTAATCAGTGTGCGCCGGATGAAAGAGATACGGAAAGCCATTGGGAGAACGAGTTTTTTTAACCTACAGCAAGATATTGGTGTCAGCGTTCCCGGGTACGATACGACGTATTTGACAATTACGGCGGGCCGTGAATCCCGACGGATTGAATTTCACTTAGTGAGTCGGTTGATGCCCTTGGATACGCTAAAGCAAGCAAGGGAAGCCGTTGAAGTTCTTCACTTGATACGCGGAACGATTGATCAGTTTCCTCAAGTTCCCGATAATCTCAAACGAGAGATTCATGGATTAAAAGAGGCGCAGGGATGGAAAGATCGCAGAGGTGGCGACTGATATTGACCTCATTTATCCACCGCACACGTTCACGACCTCTCGTCTTCCGGCATTGAATCGGAATGAGCAGGCGGAAGGGGAGCGAGCTGGGGACAGGGGAGCGTACTGGGGATGTACTGCCTGCCGGTGCGGTTTTGGGAGGGGGCGGTAGTGTTTCCTCTGATGAAGGTTATCCGCAGAAGAGGGTGTAGTGGGCGGGTATTACTAAGGGTTGACACCTGGCCCCGGTACCGAAGGACGAGGAGGAACGTACCACGTGTTTGTGGGCACGGTATCCTTTCAGGTGCATTCGCATTCCATCCGGGGTGGGCGTTCTGTGCACTGAAGGTTTTTTGCAATTCTTTCTTCAGGGGGGTTGGGGATTTGTGGCCGCCTGCTAAGATGCGGGCGTACAGTTCCGTTTGTTTCCACTTTTTGGAGGGTTTGATATGCCTCGCCCGGCTCGTTCCACCGTCTACGATCCCACTCAG
>CAZHTX010000509.1:2030-4418 GCA_964535475.1 uncultured Pirellulaceae bacterium | reverse complement strand
GCTGTGGCAGAACGATCTGCAGTTGCGAGTCTGGGGGCGGGAGACCGATCCTCCGGTGGAGATTCATCGGTTGCCCATTCCGCCCAAACGCGAGATCGACGGCCAGCGGGTGCCGGAGAGTTATTGCAATTTTTTGATCGTTGGTGGCCGCCGGGTAATCGTCCCCCAGTTTCGCGCCCCGGCAGCTGATCAGTTCGCCTTAGAGTTGCTCGCATCGTTGTTGCCCGACATGGAAATCTTTCCTCTCGATGCCAGCGAATTAGTCTGGGGGCTGGGGGCTTTTCATTGCGCCAGCCAACAACAGCCACTCGTTTCCGCGCTTAAGTTACTCGGATGACCGCCTACGCACCTGGCCCCTCGGATCGCACCGTTCGCGCGGCGGATGGAGAAATTCTCACGGCACCCGCGAATTGGATTTTGGTGCCCCCAGGGGATGCCGCCCTGACGCGAAGAATCAAAGCGGCTGGGCCCCACTGGGTTGTGCAAGAAAAAAAGGGGCGGCGGATGTTCTCGCGGGGCGTCTGGACCGATGCGCAGACCGTGGCCAAGATTCAAGCTGACTTGGCGGCTGAGCGGTCGACCGACGCTTACGCCAAACGTCGCGAGGCCGATGCGCGGCGTCGCGAGGTGGTGCAAACGGACTATGTGGATACCTTCCAACAAGCCGTGGTCGAGTTTCTTGCCTTTGCTCCCTGCCACCAACAGTTGGCGGAAAGACTAGCGACGGCGGTGACCAAGCATGCCACGCCGGTCGGCAGCGGAACGGTGGCGCGAACAAAGCGTATTCCGGTCGAGCAGCGAGCCGAAGCGGCTGTGATCGCTTGGTTGCGACATCAAACAACCGGTTACGATACGATGGTGATTCCACGCGTCCAAGGCAAACGACGCGAAGTCCGGCGGATGTTGGCCGAACGTTCGCGGCAGTTGTTAGATCATTATCGCCGCGGCCTGGAGCCTCCCGCCAAATGCCCGCTGCAGACCGCCATCAATACCCGCCCTGATTGAACCTGCCCTGCTTGAACCCGCCCTGCTTGAATCTTGCTTGCCTTGTTCGGAAAATTGGAGACGTGTTGCCCCATGCCTGTCAAAAAAAACTCCTCCCTCAGCCCACACAGCGGGCGAGGTGAAGATGCGGGAGCAGCATCCAATGCGGAACGTCGTGCGCACTGGCGGCAAGCAACACGTGATGAATTAATTCACCACCAAGTCGCTCGGCTAAATCGGGTGTTAGCCGCCGCGGTGGCGGAAGATGGCTTTTACCGTCGCAAGTATCACGCCGATGCGTTGCGAATTACCTGCTTGGACGATCTCGGCCGTTTGCCGTTGCTGGAGAAAGCCGAGATTGATGCTGGGGATGGGTCGCCGGCTAAGTTTCACACCCGTCCGCTGACAGCCTATTCACGATTTCATCGCACCAGCGGCACACATGGTCAACCAATGCCGGTCCTCGACACCAGCGAAGATTGGAAGTGGTGGCTCGATACTTGGCAGTACGTGTTAGACGCCGGCCGCGTCCGCTGCGAAGATATCGCCATGATGGCATTTTCCTTCGGACCGTTTATTGGTTTTTGGAGTGCCAACGACGCGCTGGTGGCCCGCGGTGCGACGGTGGTTCCCGGAGGTGGTTTGAGCAGTCGTGCGCGATTGCACTTAATCGCCCAAACGGGAGCGACGGTGCTTTGTTGCACTCCCACCTACGCGATGCATTTGGTCGAGATCGCGGAGGCGGAAGGGCTTGCGCCGCGTGATTGGCCAGTCCGTTTGTTGATCGTGGCGGGTGAGCCCGGCGGTTCGATTCCAGAGGTACGGGCGCGGATTGAAACGGCTTGGGGTGCCCGGGTGCTGGACCACAGCGGGGCTACCGAACTGGGGCCGTGGGGGTTTGGCAGTTCCGATGGCAAAGGGCTGTACGTGATTGAATCCGAGTTTGTCGCCGAGCTTTTAGTACCCGGTAGTGAGCAACCCGCCGCCGAGGGAGAACTGGCCGAACTTGTGCTGACCGGCTTGGGGCGATTGGGTGCCCCGGCGATCCGTTATCGCACGGGTGATCTCGTTCGCGGTTATCGCAACCGCAGCGAACGTTGTCGTTTTTTGTGGCTCGACGGCGGAATCATTGGACGCGTGGATGACATGATAGTGATTCGCGGCGTCAACATTTTTCCTTCCAGTATCGAACAGATCATCAGGCTGTTTCCCCGTTTGGGCGAATTCCGTTTGATTGCCACTCGCCAAGGAGTGATGGATGAATTGCAAGTTGAAGTGGAAGACCCCACTGGCCAGATCGCCGATCTGGAACTGGTCATGGAACAGCGGCTCGGGTTGCGGATTCCAGTTCGCGCGGTCCCGCCACAATCGTTGCCTCGTTTTGAAGCCAAAGCGAAACGGCTC
>CAZHTX010000509.1:0-1930 GCA_964535475.1 uncultured Pirellulaceae bacterium | reverse complement strand
TCGCGCGGTCCCGCCACAATCGTTGCCTCGTTTTGAAGCCAAAGCGAAACGGCTCAATGATCGCCGTTAGCCGTTTTGGCGCTAGCCACGGTTATCGTTAGCCGTTTTGGCGCTAGCCACGGTTTCCGTTAGCCGTTTTGGCGCTAGCCACGGTTAGCGTTAGCCGTTTTGGCGCTAGCCACGGTTAGCATTAGCCGTTTTGGCGCTAGCCACGGTTAGCATTAGCCGTTTTGGCGCTAGCCACGGTTAGTGTTAGCCGTTTTGGCGCTAGCCACGGTTCCCTTACAAATAAACCTCTTACACCAGATTCTCCTGCAAGCTTATGAATAACGCATTGCCTGATACATATGATGATGGCGACAAACCGGTCCCGACTGGTTTGCGACGGATTTCGCCCAGCGAGATTGAAATGACTTGGTCGGACGGCTTGGTGTTATTGTACCGCGCCAGTCATCTGCGCAAGATATGTCCCTGCGCGACCTGTCGCGAGCGTCGTCGCGATGGCGAACCGCCCGACCCCGAGTTACAAGCTCGCGCGGCGTTACAGTTGCCGGTGTTATCCAAGGCGGAAGCCAAGCCGGTGACAATCGACAAGCTGCGTCCGGTCGGCAATTACGCGTACAACATCGCCTTCGGTGACGGCCACAGCTCGGGGCTGTTTACGCTGGAATTTCTCCGCCAGCACGGGGAGCAAAGGCCCTCGAGCAAATGAGAGAATTTAATAGGCGGTCATCGGCCGCGCTTCCGTGAGCCGAACGCGCTAGCGTCGGGCCTCTTCCGCGAGCCGAACGCGTTAGCGTCGGGCCTCTTGCGATTAATCATTGTTTTACCGGAAACGCCCGCGGCTAGCGCCGTCGGCTCAGATATTCCTCCGGCGTCGTTAAACCATTGCGCCGGCCGACGAGTATTTCTCGGATGTGGCCCGGTTTACACACTGCATTGCTAATTGCATTTTGACCGCCCAACGTCCGTGCTGGTCGCCTTGAATAATCCAGTGCGGCTGCACGCAAACACTTTGGTGCACCAACTCAAAGCCACCTTCACTCTGGCTTACCGTTTCCACGGGGAATGCCCACAACCCGCCTGGACGATCGCTGCTGAGCCGCACCGTAATTCCCAGCCATTGATCCGTTAAGGCTATCGATTGACAGTCATCCAAATCTAACATCTGACCCAATTGCCCCAACTGATTGCCGGCGGCGTCCGTAAAGAAGCGATCGTCAGCACCACTTGGCAAACCGGCGAAGTTAAATTCGACGGCGAAATGAAAAGCACGTTCCGGTGGCAGATTCTCGATCAAATAGGCAATCTCAAGTTGGTCCGAGCCGGCGATCATTGTGACCGCCTTGGTCATCGTCAAGGGAATACCCCAAGCGTTGCCATGACGTGTCATTTGCAACTGGACGCGGTCGGCAGCTCGCCGCAACTTGGCTTCAAACGGCAGATCGACAAAGTCGCCACGCTCTTGCGATTCCCCGCGACGCACCGACTCACAAGTCGCCTCTTCGTCATAAAAGTGATCCATCAAACTCTTGCGAGGAAACGCGTCATATTGCAACAGTTGATCGAGCCCCTCTTGCTTGAACACAACGCGGTCGTGGATCGAAGCAACTTCACCTCCCGCCGCACTTGGGCCGGCGAGCACCTTGCGGTGGTACGCCTCCGGTCGCCGTTGCATGGTGGCTAACAAGTTATGACGAATGTCGCGCACGTCCAACTCATATAATCGCCCACCATGACCTGGTGATAACCATGCGATCGCCTGGTCGTTGGCCAAGCGGACTTCTTGCGTGCCGTCAAAATCAAAGTCATCCGTCGTGGCATCGACCCAAGGTTGATGACCGCGACGATGTAACTCTAACTCGGTGTCAGCGGCAATCAAATGACTGTAGATGGCGTTTCGCAAATGCGGCAAATAAATCCCGCCAAA
>CAZHTX010000508.1:0-4427 GCA_964535475.1 uncultured Pirellulaceae bacterium | reverse complement strand
AGGTACGTGGCGTACACAAGCTCCTGGGACGACAGAGTATTTGGATCGTCGTCGATTTGGTTCGAATCAAGAACGGCAAGATAATAATCGCTATTTCCAGAAAGGTCAGATTTCACTGCGTTCGAAGTGACAGGAAGCCCGGCCTCTTGAACGCGGGAAAATAGGTAAACAAGCCCACTAGAGTCGACTTCTAATTCGTTCGCGTAGGGTAAAACGCCCTGTTCCCAATCCACCGTGCCGTCCTGTAGTCGCTTGGCTACAAAACTGTTGATCTGCGGATCTGAACTGTCCCAATCCTTCCACCCTGACACGTACAAGTCGCCGTTTGAATCGGCCGCCATTGCGTACAGTCCATCCGTCTGCGGCGTGTTTGGATAGAGCGTCGAAGAAACGAGATCCCCAGCCAGCAGTTGTCGATTCTCTAGCTGCTCCAAGCTGCGAAGCAGACTTCGCTGTCGTTTGGACGTGTCCTTGGTTGCTTTGCGAGTTGCCAGACGTTTCAGGTGAGACAGCATAGGATCGAACTCCGCCGATTGAATTGAGGGGGAAAGTGAGTGCTCACCCTATCGGCGTAGAGCAGACTCGATGTGCCTCACGGTTTATCGGGACTTTTCCGAGTTCGCGGCATGCGGGTCGCGGGAGTCCAAGAACATAAGCCGGTTGTCTCCCTAGAAATCTGTGCATCTCGCTTACTCTGCGACCCTTCCAGGGTCGATATGATCGTCGCGCTCGCGATCCGGGGGCGGCGCTGCGCTTACCCCCGGCTACTGTCTGAGACCGGTTCCCGGTCAGGAACCAGCAGTTGTCCGCGCACCAATCCCGGAGGAAACGTAAACGGTAGACGGATTTCCGATCCCGGAGGGATCGCAGATGGTAGCCGTGGGTCGAAGACCCACGGAATGCCATGATCCAAGCAACCCGACCGGGAACCGGTCGCAGACGTCCGGCATGGACGATTATCACCGGAAACGATCTCATTTCGATGTAAACGCATTCGGTGGCACATCTCTGCGACCCCTCCGGGGTCGGTTCTCGTGCGCGTCGTGACATGAACCGGGGGTGGCGCTGCGCTTACCGCCCGGCTACCTGCTGTGACCGGTTCCCGGTCGGGGGAATCGAGGATTGACGGCTTACCGATAAGCGAATCCCCAGGTCCCGCCCCGATCCTGGAGGGATCGCAGACGGTAGCCGTGGGTCGTAGACCCATGGAAATGGACTCAACGAAGAATCGCAAACGTTGGATCAAACCGGATTGGGCCGAGCGTTTGCACGAATACATGGGCGGAACGATTCGCGGGCTGGGTGCGGTGCCTCTGCGGGTTGGTGGCGTTGAAGATCACGTGCATTCATTGGTGGGTTGCAAAACCACGCATCGGCCCAGCGATTTTGTTCGCGAAATCAAGAAGGCCGCGACGGCGTGGGTGCATGGCGAAATTGGAATCCCCGCATTCGCATGGCAAGACGGATACGCCATCATCTCGGTCAGCCTCGATGCGTGTGATGGCGTTGCCAATTACATCGCCAATCAAGCCGAACATCACCGCAAACGAACATTTCGCGAAGAGCTCGAGATGATTTTGAAGCGCGCCGGGATCCAATACGATCCGAAATATTTGGAATGAACGATTGCTTCGTGAAGGTTCTGCGACCCCTCCAGGGTCGACTCGGGTACGCGTCGTGACGTTTCCGGGGGTGGCGCTGCGCTTACACCCGGCTACCTTCTTCGACCGGTTCCCGGTCGGTGGAATCGCGGATTTTCGTTGATCCCGAAGGGATCCCAGACGGTAGCCGTGGTGTCGAAGACCCACGGAAATAGAAGCAAACCCCACGCACCGACCGGGAACCGGTCGCAGAACAAATGCGTTACTTCGCCGCAGCATCGAAGTCCGTTGTCGCCTGCCGTTGTTTAGACAACCGCAGGGCCTCACGGCGGTAGAACACCCATTCAGCGATGGCATGGGGGTGCAAGAAATCTAGTCTTTCTTGCGATAATGCCGCTTGCTCCAACCATTTATCCGCCTGATCAAAATTACCGAGACGGTGGTGGACAATCGAAAGCACGACGCCAATCGCCGGGTCGAGCTTGTCCCAACCGTCCGCATCCAACCAATCCACAGCTTTTTCCGGTGTTCCGTTGTGCAACTCCCACAGGCCCATTGGAAAGAAATGTGCCGCACGCGGAGTCTCTGCTTCAACGCTTCGCTCAGCCAAAGCAAGCAGACTCTGATGCGTGGCGGTCTGAGGTGACAAGGAAGCTAGACGCACGATTTGAGACGCTGTCATCGGATCAAGCTCATCCGTTTTATCTGCAGCGCGAGCAATTAAATCGAAAGTCTCGGTGTCGAATTGCTCTTGCTGTCCGAGCAATAAGTAGAGTGGCAGTACCGATAGAGCCCAATCAGTCTTCACCGACAAATCATAGTTCTTATAGAATCTTCTTGATTCCCCGAGCTCTTGCTCATCTATGGAGGTCGGATCGAGCAAATAATTTAAGCAGAGCAGCTTATGCCAAGTGATCTGGAAAAGGTAATCATTTGGATGCTCGGCACACTTGCGTTTTGCCAATGGGAGCAGGGCGGATAATTCCTCAGCCCGTGACCTGCCAATCGTTTTGCGAAACGCCGTTTGATATCTTGGCAGCCAATGCGTTGATTCGCTCCACTTGCCAATAAGCACCAAGCTTCCGAGATCGTAAGTTTGAATTGCCTGTTCGACATCACCAAGCTTGGCTTTGGCTAGGCCCCATAAAATCCGAAATTCATAATTCTTGAACCAAAGATTCTCCAGCTCAAAGGCGTGGGTAAAGACTTCATCCGCGTCGTGCCATAACTCTCGCTCACACAGGATCTGGCCAAGCAGAAAAAGATTTTCGACGTCGTCAATGAAGGAGCCCTCGGATCGTATCGAGTCGATCCAATTACGCCTTACCATCTCATCTGCCATGTCGAGAGACTCAAGCAGAAGCGATCGATAAGTCTGCTCATTACCCAATCGTCGCTCGATTGCGGCTAACGCAGCAACAGCTCGCGCCGTCTCGGGGCTCCGTTCGCCGAATTCCAGCTTTGTTGCCCGTAGGTGCTCCTTAGCAACACCCTTGGCCTCATCATGCATTCCAAAATAGCTGAGAATCTCCATAAAGCGGTCGTTGTCGATTCTTCGAGATGGGAATGTCGCCTGCGCCGGGCTGTCGATTCGCCGTTTCGCTTCCGCGATCAAGTGGTCTACCTGCACTGATTCCCACCAATGCAACGTGCGATTACCTTCGCGAATCTCAAGAGCATTGGCCAGGTGTCGGCGAGCAGACTCGAGATCACCGCTCTGAGCTTTTGCCATCGAGAGAAACAAACGTGTCAAGATCAGGTAATCATCGTTCGAGCGATCCGCCGTTTCGACTAGATGTTTCTCTTTCGAACTCAGCAATATGCTCGCCTCGTCCAACAACCCCTCGCGGAAGAACGCTGCTCCTAACAACAGGCTTTCGTCATAGTCGCCATCTCCTTTGCCAATGTATTGCTGCATCAGTTCGACAATTGACCGCCCATTGATAGATGCTTGTCCGCTAAACAGACAAAGCTGAGCTACGAGGCCGACGTTGGATGGAATTGGCGAACCGTCATGACAATCGACTAACTGGTCACAGTGCTGGTTGAATCGCTCCATCTGTCCCGAACCAAGCAGCGCGTTTCCAAAATAAAGTGAAGGTCCGAATGCCAACGACAGATCATCACCACAGGCTTTGTCAAATTCGTCAGCGGATTCTTGGTAACGTCCGAGATAAGCCAGCAGGTGTCCGCGTCGGTTCCAAAATCCGAGTTCATCCGGATAGAGTCCGAAAGCAAGTTCGCGACGCCGAGTTCGTTCCGCGCGAGCAAATCCACGAGCAGATTGATAAACGGCTTCCACAAACTCGCCACGTCGGTCGGCATCTTGCACAAAGGACCGGCCCTGGGAACTGTCCCAAACGTGTACAAGTCCTTTGGGCGTCACGGCAGCGACTCGTTTTCCATCGTTGCTCCAACACGCATGCTCAACGGGGCCGTCCAATGGAAATGAAAGGATTTCGCGACCGGTGGCGGCCACCATTAGACGCAGGCTTCCATCAGCCGATCCAACCAGTAATCTGTCCCCGTCGGGGCTGTAGTCAATCGTTTCAATCGGCACGCTGGACAATCGAGTGGAGAATCGAGTCATTCCGGTATCGACATCGACCGCCTCGAACTCACCATCGGCTGAGCCCCCAGCAATAGTTTGTCCGTCATTGGACCAAGCGAGGCTACGAAACCAAGAACGGCTGACCGAACCTCCCAAAATGTGCTTCAGGACAGTTTCGGCATTCACGGAGTCGACCACGTAAATGTGGCCACACCAACCTTGGGTTCCACCGTGGAAGTCCTCGCCTTGTGCTGAGACGGCAAGCCGCTTGGCAT
>CAZHTX010000507.1:0-4444 GCA_964535475.1 uncultured Pirellulaceae bacterium | reverse complement strand
GTTTCCTTCCGTCGAGCTTGCCTCGGCGGAGGAAACAAGTGGCAGCTACAGCTTGCTTCTCACCATCAAATCTTTTTTCTCGGCCTTTCTGGCCTCCGCTGCGGGCTTGTCCCGGCGGAGCCAGCGACTGTGCTCAATCCCCCCCCGCCCAAACCGCCAACTGTTCGCGAAAAATCTTGCTGTTATGACGAATATCGACAGGCAACCGCTGAGGATAAATCCTCACATCCTTAATCCCGGCCGTCAGCGGATGCGTCTCAGCCAACTCCGTCAACTCGGCGATTAACTGTTCCGCCGCCCCCACCTGCTTGGCATCCCAATCTTGCTGTGGCTCGACGATCAGCACCGGCTGCTGGTCGCCCGCCGGGCCGATACCCACCAGGGCGGAGCGATAGACTGCCGGGTGGGCATTGAATATCGCCTCGCAGGGAACCGTATACAATGTCCCCAATCCTGTTTGCACGCGATGTGATTTCCGACCACAAAACCAGAAGCGATCTTGCGCATCTAAATAACCCACATCTCCCATGCGATGCCACACCCGTTCGCCATCAGAGACTTTGTGCAGTGCGTTCTGTTCTGGACGTGTGACGTATTGCGACGTTACCACCGGGCCACTGACCATCAACTCGCCAATTTCTCCTCGCGCGACTTCACTGGTATCTGCTATGTTTTCCGCCGGTCCATCGTGAATCGCGATCACTTTCCATTGAATTTTCTTAAACCTCGACCCCACGCAAGTCCCTTTTCCTTGCAAACTGGCAGCCGCCGTTTCATCCAACACGGTGCGCGATTCAATCGAAGCAATTGGCAACGCTTCGGTGGCCCCGTAGGGAGTGAAAATCTCCGCTTCGGGATGCACAATTTGCCGCAGCGCAGCCAACACACCGGGCGGCACCGGAGCACCGGCTGAGAGCACGCGGCGCAAGCTACTCAAGCGGTTTCCGGTTTGCAAACACCAACGCGAGACCGTGTTCCAAAGCGCTGGTGAGCCAAACGCTTGGTCGGCTTCCCACTGATCAACCGCCTCCAAAATCCGCTGGGGATTAACATCGGCGGGACGCGTGGGATCCATGTCAGGAATGATGGTCGTCACTCCCATCACGCAATCGAATAAACCAAACAGGGGAAAGCAGGCGAGATCGCGACTGCCTGGGCGAATCTGATAACGCTCGCGAATCAAATCAATTTGATTGTTGAAAATTTGATGCGTGTATCGCACGCCTTTTGGCGGACCAGTGCTGCCCGTTGTAAAAATGACCGCCGCGTCGTCACTCTCGCGACTCGGCGATAACGTCAGCTCCGCCTTCCCTAAATGTTCGATTTGCCGCAGCGTTCGCCCGCCCCAAAATAATCGCCGCCCCACCGTCACGTTAAACTGGGCCGAGGGAAACTTGCCGCGTAACAGTGTGCGGATCGCTTGCGCTTTGGGGATTGCCATAAATCCGTCTGGACGCGCTTCGCGAAGGCAACGAATTAGATGCTGGCGGCCCATCCCAGGGTCGACCAATACGGGCACGCAGTTGGCTTTCAACAACGCAAACGTCAATTGAATGAACTCAGCACCAAAAGGGACTGCCAACACAATCCGCATCCCCGGTTGCACGCCCCAGCGAATCAGCCCTCGGGCAATCTGATCCGATTTGCCGTCCAACTCCTCAAAGGTGATGCCACGGTAATCACGACTCCCATCGCTTCGTGGCGGACCGGCCGCTTCTACAATCGCCAGCCCGGTTGGGGTCAGGCGAGCCGTGCGGGAGAGGCGGGCGGCAACGTTCTGGTTCGGCTCTGTGGTCACTTACAATCCTGCAAAGTTTCTCTGCCATTGAGGGCGGCTAACATCACCGCCGCCAAGTCGATTCCCAACGCCCGCTCAGCACCTTTCCAACCCGGTACCGCATTGACTTCTAATATCTTGGCGATCCCATCTTCGCAATCAATGGCATCGATAGCCGCGATTCGCAAGTTAAACTCCCGAGCAATACGCAACGCCAGCTGGCGTTGTTCCGCTGTCGGTTCGATCGCCTTACATGCGGCACCTTGTGAAACATTCGTTTTCCAACCTTTCGCTGCCCAGCGTTGGATGCCAAACACATCTTCCCCGATCACCAACAAACGCGTGTCGGATCCCCCCGGCGGTACAAAACGTTGCAGATAAATCACCGCATTTAATTGTTCCAACACAGCAAACGAGTACCAGGCAACTTCGCGGTCGATCAGCCGAGTTACTCCCCGCCCTTCACCACCAAAGAGCGGTTTACTGATCACATCTCCGCCCAAGGCATCGAACGCATCCATCGCTTCGCGTCGCGTTTGTACCACGCGTGTTTCCGGCACTGGAAATCCGAGCAGCGCGATTCTTGCCAACGTTCGATATTTATCGATCGCCCACTCCATGCCGGTCGGCGAGTTCACGACCGATTGTCCACGTTCAACCAATGAATGCAGGATGCTTAACCGCAGCGTAATCTGCTCCAGCGAACCGGCAGGCATCGTTCGCACTAAGATGTGATCGAACTGGCTGACATCGAGGGCGCCGCCGTCGGCACTGTTAATCGCGCTGACTTGTTGGCGCCCCGATTTTTCAATACCAACCCTCAGCGACTCATAACGGGCCCAGCAGATCTCATCACCAGCCGCCAACGCAGCTTGCCGAAGTCGCTCGGCGTGCCAACCTTGGTCAGGTCCGAGAGCCAGTATCCGACGACTCAAAATGGGGCTCCCATGTCTGGCTGGTAATTACAAGAGTTAGCGAACACGTTTAGATTGACTTGGCCAAACGTGCGTGTTAAACCACTGCGAACGTTAACGATCTCCACCACTGCGGGACTGAAAAGCCCCGGATCGACTTGATAAAAGTCATACTTATAAGCTTTGAAAATCTCAGCAAATGGACGGCCATAGTCGCTGCTGGCGTTGCTGGGGATTTTGGGCCCCAGTTCATCAATCTGTGACTGTTCGAGGTCAACCCAGAGCGTCACACGTCCGGCATATAAGATGGCATCATTCGTTTGACCGATCCCCTGGACCATATCAGTCGCGACAGGAGGCAGCGGAGCCACGCCAAAACCACTCAGCACCGCGGCTGGCGGCAAACCCACCGCATGCATCTTATGCATCGCCGTTTCGACGCTGCGGGCGACAACTTGCACAATCCCAGCCAGCGAGGTGACCGGGGCAACGCACAGTGTAATTTGGTTCGTAGCGACTCCGCATTGCTCGGCGATCGTTTGAATGACCTGCTCGCCCGGTAGCTGAGATGTTTCCAACACGCCGACCACGCCAAAGTCCGCCTCTGCAGCCGCGTCCGCCGGTTCGCCCAGCTTTAGTTCGGTTAGCATCTCTTCGCGGCCTCGCGCCAAACGCATTGGCCCACTCCCCATGGCGAAGAAATCATCCGCTTGCACTGGCCATCCCGCATATTGGCCACCGAGGCAAGACCACAGCGGATGGTCTGTGCTGACTTGGACTAACACGCTACCACCATCATTGGTTGGCTGGCCACCGGTCAGGGAGACTTGGGCTAAATCGGCAAGGCAAACGCGAGCTAACTGGCAGCCCGCTAGCAGCCCGCCGGCGCTGTTGATGCCAAAATCGATCAGCCTCGCACCGGCGACCGAAGTGACTTCCAAACGAAGCCCCTCGGCACGCGTCACCAGCGTGTCACAAAGTGTCTTGGCCAGTCGATTGAGTTGCATAATCGTAATAAGAAAAGGAGTTATTTCGGATATTTTTTGATTTGCGCGGCTTCGACAGCCGAACTAACCTTGCTGTCCGCCCAGGTGGACCTAAAATTGAAGTAGTCGGGTCACTGCTTGTCAGTGCCCACTTTCCTCCGGTCGTCCGTAGGCAGAGGGATCATTATCAGGGTAGGCCTGGACCAACATAGAGGCTCGTGCTGTAGCACGCCCGGTCCGCGTCTTTCTCCCAGCGGCTCCGCTTTTGCCGCCTGCGATCGGAGGTTAATATTTTCCGGCCGTGCTTGGTAACACCGAGCACGGCCGGTTTTTTCACTCTGCGGTGTCAACCATGTGACGCCCAGCTCGCTCAGCCATGCGAAGTTCGCATTTCCATCTGCTGACGCATAAAGCCTAATCCAGCTTTGGCCAATTCCATTTCATCATCGAACATCCGTCGCCAAATTTTGGTTGCCGCGGCCAGTTCGGGCAGGGCCAAACCAAAGGCCTCAATCATCAACCAGCCGTCATATCCGATTCCACTAATGGTATCGAAAGTCTCTTGCCAGCGAATATTACCTTGCCCCGGTGTGCTACGATCATTCTCACTGATGTGGATATGAAATAGCTTGTCGCCACCAGCTCGGATCGCCGCTTGAATATCTTTCTCTTCGATGTTGCTGTGGAACGTGTCGTACATCATTCCGCAGGCGGGATGATCGACTTCGCGCACAAATTTGGTGGAGTCGGCATGCGTGTTGAGAAAG
>CAZHTX010000506.1:0-4453 GCA_964535475.1 uncultured Pirellulaceae bacterium | reverse complement strand
GCGAGCGGATCGCAATGAATCGGACTATCTCAAGAGCCAAGGGATCGTCGGCGGCGAGGAATTGCGAACGATGCCAATCTGGCGGCGAACGCGGCGGCGGCTCGCTTGGTTGAGCATCAACATCGTGCTCAACATCATGGCCGCTTCGATCATCGCTGGCTTTCAAGACACGCTCTCGGCCGTGATCGCGCTAGCGGTCTTTTTGCCGATCATCAGCGACATGAGTGGCTGCAGTGGCAACCAGGCGGTGGCGGTCAGCATGCGAGAATTAGCGTTGGGCTTGGTGCGGCCCCAAGATCTGTGGCGGGTGCTTCGGCAAGAGGCTGGCGTGGGAGTTATCAACGGCGTGGTGCTGGGGAGTATCGTGGCGGTGCTGGCGTTTCTCTGGAAAGGGAATGTTTATCTTGGCTTGGTCGTCGGCGTGGCCCTCTGCCTGAACACGTTGCTGGCCGTCTTGATCGGCGGCTCGGTGCCACTGCTGCTGAAACGGTTCGATTTTGATCCGGCTGTTGCTAGCGGCCCGTTATTGACGACGATCACCGACATGTGCGGTTTTTTCCTCGTGCTGGGGCTGGCCACCGCGTTGATTTCCCAATTGGTGGGCGGCTAATCGAACGCCCCCACGCGGGTGTCGACCGCTGGGCGATCTCCATTGACGCGAGGGCTATTTTTCTGAGAAAACGAGTCGGATACCCCTAGCTCGTTTGACCGTCAGCCGCAGGCGTTTGGTCAAGTATCGCGTCTGGTCAAGTTTAATGACACGATGTGCTGCTGACTGTTAAACGATGAATGGTGGCGGGTCGAACGGATTCAAAACATTGGAAAGGAATCGACATGGAGCGTCAGGACTGGCCGCCAGTGACCGATATTCACTGCCATCTATTGCCCGGCATCGATGACGGCGCGAAGAGCTGGGAAGATGCGCTGAAAATGGCTCGCCAAGCGGTCGATGAAGGCATCTGCCGCGCCATTCTCACACCTCATCAACTGGGCAACTACACGCACAACCGCGGAGCCGACATCCGCAACTTGACCAACGAATTCGCTCGCCTGCTGGCTCATCAGAATATTCCTCTGGAAGTCTTGCCGGGAGCCGACGTGCGGATTGACAGCGACATGATCGAGCGGCTGAAGACGGGAGATTGCCTGTCGCTGGGCGATACCGGTCGCTATGTGCTGCTGGAACTGCCGCATGAACTGTACATGCCTTTGGAACCCGTTCTCAATGCGCTCCAGCGGATCGGCATGGTCGGTATTTTGAGTCACCCCGAACGCAACGAGGGAATTCTGCGGCACCCCGAAGTCTTGCCCGGCTTAATCGAACGAGGCTGTTTGATGCAAATCACCGCAGACAGCATCACGGGCACTTTTGGTAAAGCGCCCGAGGAGTGCGCGCGGATGATGGTCGAGCGGGGCTGGGTGCATTTTCTAGCCACCGACGCGCACAGCCCTCGCGGCCGACGCCCGCGAATGCGAGCCGCCATGCAGTGTGTCGAGCAAATTACCGGACCGGCTTACGTCGAAGCGATCGCCTGCGTCAACCCGGCGGCCGTGGCCGAGGGGCACGACTGCCCACCGCTGCCAGCGATTCGACAGCGCGGTTTGTTTGCAAAGTTGTTCGGTAAACGAGTCGCCTGATGCTGCCGAGTTTACTTTCACTGCCCAAGGCGATCGTCCCCACCACAACGGTGTTGATCGGGCTGTGCCTCGCGACCTCGCTCAGCCTGCTGCCCACGCTGGCGGTGAGTGCGAATGAAACGCGTGATGTTCGCCGTGCCGGCCCGCGTTGGCCGATCGAATGGTCAGTGGAAAACCTACATTTTCACGCCGACTATGACCCCCGCCCCCATTCAAAAGTCTGGGAAGAATTGCCCACGCTCCGCCAAGAGCTGGCCGACCAATTGGGGATCCGCATCAACAACGAAACGATCCACTTGATCTTGTTCGCACAAGCGAATGCTTACCGCGGCTACATGGCCAAATACTTTCCTGACGTACCCCAGCGTCGCGCGCTGTTTATCAAACGCCGAGGCCCGGGCATGGTGTTCGCGTACGCCAATCATGGCATGGACATCGATCTGCGTCACGAAACAACCCACGCGCTGCTGAACGCCTCATTAACGTATGTGCCTTTGTGGCTCGACGAAGGTTTGGCGGAATACTTCGAAATCCCCCCCGGTCAACGGGAACAACATCACGAGCATCATAAAATCGTCCGCTTGAAAACGTTACTTCATCAAGTCCCCGCGATCACCGATTTAGAAGCTGTCGAAGACCTTTCGCAAATGCGGCAGGGGCATTATCGCGATGCTTGGAGCTGGGTCCACTTCTTGCTCCACGAAAGTGACCAATCCAGGGGTGTACTGAGGCGTTTTTTGCAAGACATCCAAGCGGGCATCCCACCCGGCCCGCTGAGCCGCAGGATGAGCGCCGAACTGCCCGACGCGCGGGTCAGGTACTTGCAGCATTTTCGCTAGTGCCCGTACTGGACTGTCAAAAGGTTGAGCGTGCGGCCAAGGGCTGGAAGCTTTACTTTTTCACAACTTGACCTATCCGCCATCCGCTCCTATGAATAAGTTCGTAGGATCTAGTCGGCTGCCGGCGGAATTCCCGTGACGCGACGAAACTTTTCTCGCCACCCAAGCGTCTCACCCTTTTTTGGGAGCAGGTTTAGGGGTGTTGCTGCCCCACATACCCTGGCCTGGTCCTTTGTGCCTCAGAGAGTTGGCTGCCCCCGGCTCTCTGAGGTTTTTTTATGCGCTGGCTGGTCGGCGTCGACTTCGGCATCCGCACTGGCCAACACCGGGCGGGCCAGCCAACGTCCCAGCCTCGTCGCCATCAGGGCTGGTAGCAGCAGCAAGTCGCCCACCAGAGCGGCCATCAGCAGGCTCAGCATCAACAAAGCGAAACGACGCGTGGGGAGAAAATCGCTGAACATGTAAACCAACAGCGAAAAGCCGCAGACGATCGTCGTTTGGGTCATCGCGGCGGCACATTGTCGGAGCGCACCGCGGGCCGACTCTAAATTGGAGAACCCGCGCATCCGCCGGCTACCGAATCGCGAGAGAATGTGTACCGTATCGTCGACTGCGATCCCCAACGCGACGCTGGCTGTCATCACCGAACCGATATCGAGCGGTGTTTTAGAGAACCCCAAACTTCCAAAAATGACTAGCGTTGGGAAAGCGTTGGGCAACATGGCCAGCAGCCCCCCCACGACGCTGCGCAACACGACCGCCATGACCACGCCAACGACGATGAAGGCGCCGAGAAAGCTGTTTAGCAGACCGACCAACAAGTTCGACTGGGCCGTTTCGATCAAAATCACTTCCCCCGTGGCGGTGACCTCGGCGGACGGGTCACTGGGCTCGATCGAAGCGGCGACCGAGCTACCGATGCGGAGCAATTCTTCGGCGTATTGAAACCCCTCGGCGAGCGGCAGGCGATAGCTGATTCGCCAAAGTTCCGCGCCGTCGACGTGCGCCAAATAACCGAGCTGACCAATGTCCGAATCGGGGTCCTCGATTTGGTGCCGCAAAATTCCGCGAGTCGCCGCAGCGGCCAAACCGCGGCGCTGTGGTATGGGCGGCAAAAATGAGCCAGCCGACAAAACTCCACCCACGTGCGATTCGCTGGCCAACTGACGATGCAACCGCTGGATCAGGGCCAGTCGCTGCAGCGGTTCCGATTCGTCCGGTCGAGTAAATTTGACAACCAATTCACCATTGACTGTCGGACCGACATGCTGCTGGAACCACTGGTAATCTTGCCGCATGGGGTGTGAGGGAGAAAGCAAATTAGGAATGCTGACGGTGGTCTGCAGATTCGTCAGCCCCCAGCCCAACAAGATCGCCAAAAGCCCGGCGACCGCGAGGACTTTCCCCGGTTGCCGCAGCGGAAAGCGAGCAAGTTTGCGAAATACGATATCCCGGCGCCGGCTCCGCCGGGCGGTACGAGTGGGCCGCGACAACAACATTGTGCCGGGCAACACCAACAGCAGCAGCCCCAAGCTGGCCACCACACCAACCGCGGCGATCAGACCAAAGTGCCTCACCGGCACGATCGGCACCAGCAATAGTGAACCAAGCCCAACGGTTGTGGTCAAAGCAGCCAACAAGCAAGGAGGAACCCCCGCTTTAACCGCTTGCTGAGCCGACATTTCCAGACTTTGCCCCGGATGTTCGGCAACGGCTTCCAAAAAATAGTTTGCCAGATGGATGCCGGCGGAAACGGTCAACACGAAGACCAACGGCGGCAACACGATCAGAATCGCATTCATCGGCTGGCCAGTCAGCAGCACCGCGCCGAGCACCAAGCCCTGGGAAATGATCGCCACCAAACTGATTGCGGCTGTCAGCCACCAAGAACGCAAACAGAGAAAACAGAGAAACACCGCTAGCAGCGCTGAGGGCAGGGCAAACACATCGACCGATTGCATCGCCGTGGTATCAAT
>CAZHTX010000505.1:0-4456 GCA_964535475.1 uncultured Pirellulaceae bacterium | reverse complement strand
TCGGTTAGCGGTTTTGGCGCTAGCCACCGTTTTTTGGGCGCGATTGGGTTCGGTTCAAGGCGGGAACCGCGGCTAGCGCCAAAACGGCTAACGGAACCGTGGCTAGCGCCAAAACGGCTAACGGTTGTCGATTTCGGTGATCTTGCTGGTGAGTTGGCCGTTGGCAAGTCGCGTGACAATCTCATCGCCCGCTTTAACGTCGCCGCTGTCGCGTAACACCGTGCTCGAACCTTTGCTAAAGGTAATCGAATAGCCTCGCGCCAGCGTGGCTAAGGGGCTGAGTGCCGCCAAGGTCGCCGAGGAGTGGCTGAGCTGACGTTGTTTCCGTTCCAAGGTGGCCCACATTGCCGAACGCGAGCGTTGATCGAGTTCATCGAGTCGGCGGCTCGAGTCGTGGATGCGATCGAGCGGTCGGCGAATCACCGGCCGGTCAGCCAACGCCTCGATGCGATTGCGATACAACGTCAGCAAGTTTCTGACTGGACGCACCAACCGCTTCTGCATGTGATCGAGTAATGCCAACACTTGCTGTGAGTCGGGGATCACCATTTCAGCGGCGGCGGAAGGAGTGAGCGCACGCACGTCGGCGGCTAAATCAGACAGCGTGACGTCGATCTCATGACCCACCGCGGAGACTGTGGGGACCGTCGAAGCGGCTAAGGCGCGAACGACGATCTCTTCATTGAAACACCATAGGTCTTCCAAACTGCCACCACCTCGACCCACGACCACGAGATCCAAAGAAGGAGTAATCGCGTTGGCGGCGATGATGCCAGCGCAAATCGAACGCGCCGCGCCGTTACCTTGGACCATCGCCGGGATGACGATGATCTCCACACCCGGCCAGCGGCGCCCGGCAACTTCTAAAAAGTCGCGCACCGCCGCACCGGTGGGGCTGGTGACAAAACCGATCCGTCGCGGAAACGGTGGCAGTTGCCGTTTCCGCTCGGGCGAAAACAAACCTTCGGCTGCCAAGCGTTGTTGCAATTGTTGAAAAGTCAATTGCAATGCGCCGATCCCTTGAGGTTCCGCGCGGCGAATAATGAATTGATAACTGCCCCGCGCCTCATAGACATCGAGGTTACCCTGGCAAATGATCTCTTGCCCATCGGCTAATTGAAACGGGAGCCTGGCTGCCGTCGATCGCCAGATGATGGCCCGGATCTGAGCTTGGCCATCTTTCAAGGTAAAATAAATATGACCGCTGCGGGGGCGTGCCAAGTCGCTGATCTCGCCGGCCACCCATAACGAATCAAAGTTAGCTTCCAGCGTCCCTTTGATTTGACGGGTTAACTGGGAAACGGAAAGGACGGGCGGGCGTTCTGCCGACGAAGCGGGCATTTGTATGCGGCTTGCAATTTGAGGAGTTGGGAGGGAAGCACTCGATGGTGTCAGCTTAGTTGGGCGAGCAGGCTTCCGCGGGTAGCCGATAAGTCCCTTGGAAAACTTCGCTGGCCGGACCGGTCATCATTACGGGGTGGCCGTCGCCTTGCCATTCCAATCGCAAATCACCACCAACCAGGTGATTGAGGATAGAAGCGTTGGTGCGGTTGGTCAGCACACCCGCCACGCACACGGCGGAAGCGCCTGTGCCACAGGCCCAAGTTTCACCCGAACCGCGTTCCCAAGTTCGTTGGCGGACTTCGTCTCGGCTGAGCACTTCGACAAATTCGACGTTGGTGCGATTGGGAAAGGCTGGGTGTTGCTCGATCAAGGGCCCGATTCGCTGAACCAGATCGTCGCTGGCGACGGGGACAAAACAGATGCAGTGGGGATTGCCCATCGAGACGCAAGTCACTTGCAATTCCACGTCGGCGATGGTCAGGGGAAAGTCGATGATCGCGTTGGGAGTTGGCGAGTTGGGTGCGGGGGCGTCAAGCGTGGTGGGGATTTCAGCCGGAGTTAACCGTGGTGGCCCCATGTTGACCGTCGCCGCGGTGGCCACCCCCGCCTCGATAATTAATTCGATCTCCAGGAGCCCGGCACCCGTTTCGATCCGCAGTTGGGGCTGTTGTTTGATTCCGTGGTCGTAAACATATTTGGCCACGCAACGAATGCCGTTGCCGCACATTTCACTTTCGCTGCCATCGGCATTGAACATCCGCATCCGCGCGTCGGCGACGTCGCTGGGCATGATCAGAATGAGGCCATCCCCGCCGACGCCGAAGCGGCGATTGGCTATCTGACGGGCCAGTTCGACGGGGTCGGCCGGCGTGGGATCGTTGAAACAATCGACGTAGACATAATCATTGCCGGCGCCGTGCATTTTGGTGAAATGAATGATGGAATCAGGCATCGAAGTCGAGACGGTGGCCGAGGTGTGGATCAGTGGAGGGAGGATGTTGGGCGCGCGGCGGGGAGGAGTTTGCCGAAGAATGGTCGGCGGCTTGCTCGTCGTCCCGCTGCAGGTCGGGTTGTTGATCGAGTAACTGACGCCCATCGGCATCACGGTCCTCGGCCCGGCTCCCCTTATCAATCCCCTCAGTATCTTTGATTCGCTGATTTTCCGCCACTCCACCACCGGCGGCTGGGCGATCGCTATCGCTGCCCTTGGCTTGAGCCTGGGCGGTACCGGCGATGCCGGCAATGGGCAGATTGGGACGAATGTCCATGAGCTGAAACTCCTCGCGCAAAAAACCTCGGGGTTATCGGTTACGGCTCGCAGACCTGGACGCTCCAGAGCGGCGAGTTGCCGTGGAGCCTCGCGGGGAGACTCCCGGTTGATTGGCGGCGGTATCGAGTTCAATAACGGGGAACAACCGCTCCAGCGTTTCACCCACCGCGTCGAGTGCTCGTCGTTCTATCCGTGGCTCGGCCAGCGGTCCCAGCACGTAGATTGTCCACAGCGTATATTTTTGGCTGCGCAGCGGACGCACCATTTTGCTCCAAATATTTTGCGGACTGACACGCGTGTTGAACGATAGATCCAATTCGTGGCGGCCGTTAATCGTGCCCCCGCCGTGCAGCGCCACTAAGTTTCCCCACAAGCTTACATCACTTAGCGTAAGCAGGTCGCCATCGAGAGCAAAACGGGTCGAACCGTCGGTAAAAGCCACATCTTCGGTCGGTGTCAGGCTGAGTTGATTGAGCAACTGCACGATCAGCGGCAATTGATACAGTTTAGCTTCGCTGAGCGTGGCGGAACCGGTTCCCCGTAGCAGGTTCTTCGCTCCCAGATTGCCCTCCAGATTGACCTCGCCGCCGAACTGTCCCGACAAGCCAGCTTGGCTGGCTCCCAGTTCGGTCAGCATCGTGGGCAGGTTTGCATCGTCGAGTTCGATATTCACATCGAACTGGCCGGTCGATAGCAGGACCTCGCCGACCAAGTCCAATTGACCGGCAAAAATTTGCCCCCGGATCGGTTCGCTGGGCTGGTCGTCGTCGCGCACCGCGGAGCCCAACCGGAGGCTGGTTCCGGCGATTGAAAATGGGCCCACGATCCCGGTCAGTTGCAGATTGTTGATATGTAAGGAATCAATTCGCACGATCCCCTCCGCCGTCGTGCCAGCCTGGCTGGCCGAGCCGCGGACCATGATCTCACCGCGGATATCGTGCACCGGTCCCGCATCGCCGATGCGATTGCCTTCGAGTTGCAGTAACACATCCCAACTGAAAACGGTTTGTGGGTTGTCGAGATTTGGCAATATTAGCTGAGTATTTCCCCGCAGGCTGACCGGTTCCCGCAACTGGAGTTTGGCAAAGCTGCCGCGAATGTCGGGGGGCAACGCCTGGATCAATTCAATGTCGGGGCGGAGTCGTGAACCAGTCAGCAGGTTAATATCTAATTGCCAGCGACCATCTTCGCGGCGACGACACATGCCTTCCGCTGTTAGACGCGACAAACCATGATAACCATCCACATCGGTGATGATAATTTCGTTACCGAGCATGGTTATCAAGCCGCGGGTGATGTTCAAACGATAAGGCAGCGCGGCGGGCGTGACGCTGACTTCGCGACTCGGGCCATTGTTGTTGGCCCACTGCTCGGCGGTGATCTTCAAACTCGGTGGGCCGCTTGCCGGACCATGTTCCACACGCACTTCCAGTCGTTCCAGCACGCCAGCCGGGGACAAGGTGTCCCAAGTTTGTTGCGCTTGCGGTGGTAGCGCGGTTCGTAAACCATCGTCCAGGGGAATGCCAAAGCCACTGAACGTGAGGTCCAGCTTTCCCGCTCGCAGCGCTGGTATCGCGGTCCAGTTTCCGGCGCACTGGATCTGTGCGCCCCCATTATTTTGTGCTTGGAAGTGCCGCAGCGTCACCAGTTCATTGTTGACGCTAATGTGTCCCCGCACCTCATACAGCGGGTAGGGAAACCGCGAGTAACGCAGCCGCCCATCAACGACCTCCAGATCGATAAACTTGGTCGGCTGGCCAGTCGCGTCGCGTCCAAAGCGAGCTTGCAGCAGCCGCACCCCACCTGCCGGCGAAAGCTCGCGAACAAAGGTCTCCAGCTTGC
>CAZHTX010000504.1:0-4461 GCA_964535475.1 uncultured Pirellulaceae bacterium | reverse complement strand
AACCGTTAGCGGTTTTGGCGCTAGCCACCGTTTCGTTGGGCGCAGGTTCTTCGGTTCAAAACGAGAACCGCGGCTAGCGCCATTGCGGCTAACGAGAACCGCGGCGAACTCCTACGTGCTGGCTTGCTCGGTGACCACGATGGTTTGATCGACTCCGTCGACCTCCACTTCCTGCCGCATTCCGTTGGGCCAGTAAATGGTCACTCCATCGACAACCTGACGCTCGCCCAAACCAAACGTCAGCGGCAATTCACTTTGGCTGAGATAGCCACGCGTCGGCATGACAACCCGATTCCAACGAGAATCCCCCGCCCGCACTTCGACGCGAGCACCAATCGCCGAGCGATTCGATTGCTGGCCGATTAATTTGAATCGCAACCAGTGATGTCCCAACCGCTGATCATTGCGCAACAAACGGGGTGGCCCCCCGTTCGCAGTCAGCACCAAATCTAAATCACCATCGTTGTCGATATCTGCGAAAGCCGCCCCGCGACCAACCAGCGGTTGGGAAAAGCCCATGCCAGTTTCCGCATCACCCAGCGGCACAAGCTGGTTACCACCCGCTGCGCCCGCGTTCCAAAATAACTGCGGTGGCTGCGCGTAAAACTGACTCGTTTGCACCTTATTGATTTCGGCTTCCAAGTGACCGTTAACACCCAACATGTCGATGCCGCCATCTAGATCGACGTCCAGGAAACAGAGTCCAAAGGTTAGCCCCAAACGGGTTTGCGGTCCCAAACCGGTGGCCATCGCCAAATCATTAAACTCCGCCATGTTGGGCCCCGAGGCTAAGTACAAGGCGGAAGGTTCATTGGCAAAGTTGCCGATCCCAATGGCCACCGTACCGTCATCACGATAAGCCACCGCATCGATTCCCATCGCGCCGCGAGCGTTTCCGTTGCGATCATAAGCGATCCCCGCCAACTCGGCCGATTCACGAAACGTCCCGTCGCGTTGATTGAGCAGCAGAAAGTTGCGGACCGTATCGTTGGCGATGACCAGATCTAGATAACCATCTCCATCGACATCAACCGGCGCCACCCCCATGGCTTTACCCAATGGAACCGAGGTGTCGCGATTGCGAACGTGCAAGCCGGCCGCTTCCGACACATCGCTGAATTTGCCCTCACCATCATTGTGGTAGAGCGAAGAAAACGTGCCGCCGAAAGCTCGTGGCGGACCGTAAGCGCGGTTCTCTCCATCGATCGAAAAGCTCTGGGAAAGATCCTTGTCGCGAGACCAATCAACGTAATTGCAGACGATCAAGTCGAGCAGTCCATCGTTATCGTAGTCAAAAAATCCACAACTGGTGCTCCAGTCCTGCTCGGCACCGGCAACGCCAGCCTGCTCGGTCAGATCACGAAAAACACCAGTCTCATTTTTCAACAGCCGGTTGTGGCCGACCGCGCTGAGGAAGAGATCAGTCCAGCCGTCATTATCGTAATCGCCAACCGCTACTCCCATCGCGTAAAACGATTGATTAAGGCCAACCTGCGCTGTCACATCGCTGAATTGGCCGCTACCATCGTTCGCATACAAACGGCAAAGATGCTCGTCCGCCACCGCGTCGCCTTCACGACTCCAGGGCCAATCGCAACTATTGATCAGCAACAAGTCTTGATCCCCATCGTTGTCGTAATCAATCCAAGCAACACCGCTGCCCATCGTTTCCGGTAGCAGCTTTTCACCAACGGCTCCGCTGTAATGCGTAAAGTCGATGCCAGCATCGGCCGTGATGTCCAGCAGCGGAATTTTGGGCAGGCTGACCCCCGCAGATTGCCGCACCTGCGGCGCTTCAATCTCAACAACTTTAGTCTCTTCCTGCTCGCGAGTTAGATACTTAACGCCAAACCAACCGCCCACCAACGCGAAAATCGCCAGGGCCGCTAACAAGGAACCTCGCAAAGCTCGACCGATCACCGCGTCGTCCCCGGCCCCAGTATCGGCCAGCTGTTCCGCTGAAGGGTTTGCAGCTGAAGACGCTTGAGCGGACGAGCCGGCTTTGCGTCGCGGCGTGGCCGCGCGGTGGGCCGAGTCACTCCCAGCGGTAGAGCGTTTGTTAGGTTTCTGTTTACTCATAACGGCTGCTGTGGATGATTGTAGTTTTGTGAATCTATCTGAAAGCTCGGCGAGGGCCCGCGGCTAGCGCCGTCGGCTCACGGTATAGGTTTCAAATCATAAATGACCGACGATTGCGCCGCGTGATCGGCAGCCGGATAACGCTTCCTAGCTTTGGGGCTCGCCAATTCGGCAGCGTTATCATCGGGCTTATATTTTTCATGCAACTGGCGATGATAAGTTTGTCGCTCATCATCACCGCGGGCACGATAAATTCGCGCCAAGTTCGCATGCGCGGTGACGTTTTCCACGTCAGTGTCTAGGACACGTTGAAACTCCTTCTCCGCCGCGGTGAGATGTTTCTCATAGTTGTCCTGATCTCCCATCAACTTGGCTTGCTGCGCCAAGTCAAAAAGTGTCAGCCCGTATTCATTTCGCACCACGTAGTCCAAGCTAAAGTCAAACTTTCTGGCGGGAATTTTTGTCTCCAGCACTCCTTTGAGCTTATTGGCGGCGGCTTGCAAGTTGACTTGCTGACGGTCGACCACGCCACTCAACCAAGCGTAGGTCCAGGCTGGCGGCTGCGGATCGAACCTCAGTGAACGTTCTAAGGCTCGCGTGGCACCATTGAGGTCGCCCTCCTCCACCATCACCCGCGCCTGATTGAAGGGACCGTCATAACGCCCCAGTTTCTCCACAGCCGCGAAGGCTTCGGTCGCTTGTTTCAGCTCCGAACCTTTCAACAACAAACCGATGCCATAATCGTTCCAGCGTTGCCAGAGGGGAAAGTCTGGCTGCGGATTCCGATCCGCAGCAACCGCCTCGCCACCGGCGACCGGCAACACCAGATGATCCTCGGCCATCACGACCACGGGAAGTGGGTTGGGAGACTCGCCACTGCCGCGCAAGACTGGATCTCGCGGGTCTTTGTTGGCTTCGATAATGTTTAAGTATTCCGTGTCAAACTTGCGGTACAAGACGCGAACGTGAAACTCCAACGGACCGCGAGTCTGCGGAGGAACGCGGAAGCGATAATGGACCGTGTGTCCGGCTCCGGGTGGGATCTGATGGTTGTAGAGCGTGGTAAAAATATCTTGAGCGTTACGGCGATTGATTCGATTTCCGTCACGGTCCAAAACGAAGTTATTGAGAAAATGGGCCCAAGGATCGACCGTGTCTGTCTCATCTTGCAGACCGCTGGCCGCGATCAGCTTGCCCTGATCCTTAACCGTCACCTCCAGCCAGATATTGTTGGAATCAGTCGTTCCCTGTGTGAAATGGTGTCCCAGCTTTAACGTTCGCACGACCGTTTCCAGCAGGTACTCCTGACCTGGCTGAAGCTCGGGAATCTCCGGTCGCAGCGGCGCGATTAGCCGCCCCTCGATACCCCTACCCTCGCGGATGCCAAAGAGATCGACTCGCAAGCTATCTTGCAAAAATTTCGTCGTCCGTTCGACAGCGACATCGCCACCCTTCCAATATTGCAAGGCGGTGTTGGCGCCCAAGAATAAGTGATCCTTGACTGCTAATCTGCCTAGTTTATCCGAATACTTTGCTCCCAGCTCATTGGAAGCCACTTCCGGCATATGGCAACCATTACAGTTGTCTTCGGCGACGGCCGGGTAATAAAAACTGCGTGCTCCGTGCCCACTCACTCCGCTTAACAAGTACGAATCATGGTGATTTTGGCCCCGCATCCACTCGCGATACTTGGTTAATTCGCCAGGCAAGCTGACCTTGTGGCAAGTGCTGCAGAAATCTTCGGATTTATGGAATGGCTTGAGCATCTCCGACTTATGGAAGGAAGGTTTGGCTTTGACCAGCAGTTCATTGATCTGTTGCAGCAGCGGGTTGTCGCTGTAAGCAAACGGATAGTGGGCTGGTTCATCGATCACGTAGTCGCCGTTCCCGCGCGTGCTGCCGATGGATTGAATCGCGTGGCAGACGGTGCAAGTGATCCCGGCGTGAGCGGTCGGATCGGCAACGTCGTCAAAGGCCGGATCGTCAAAAGCACCCGAAAAGAAGGGGACCGGGTCATGGCAACCGGCGCACCAACGCGTGGCCTGCACATTGTTATCACGTTGCATAGCCAGTTCCCGTGTCTCACGCACCGATGCGGCGTAAGCCGGGTTGTTGAAGCTGCTCAAGTGATGCGCACTATGAAACCAAGAATCATAAATATCTTCATGGCACTTCAGACAATAGTCGTCGTTCATCAACGTGTCCGCATTAATAAAAGTGCCGCTGGCGGTGCGGGAGAGCGACGGCTGAAAATATTGATCACCCTCCGCAGGCGCCGAACCGTCACTGATCCGCGGATCGGTGCTTTGCACGGCCACCATGGCGACCACCCCCACGGCCACGGCGGCAAACAATTTGCCTCCCACCGCCCAGCGAATTCGG
>CAZHTX010000503.1:0-4466 GCA_964535475.1 uncultured Pirellulaceae bacterium | reverse complement strand
ATGTCCAGTAGTCGCTGGGATTACTGGTATGTCGATACCGTTGCAGTCACTGGGTTGATCGCTTCCCAGCCTCCATCTGCAAATGACGATAGTGGAACGACCGATGAAGATGCTTCGGTCATTATCGACGTGCTGTTGAACGATTCCGATCCCGAGGGCGACGCGCTGACGATTGAGTCGCTCACGCAACCGGCTGCGGGAACGGCCAGCATCGTCAGTGGGCAGATTGAGTACTCGCCAAGTGCGAACTTCAACGGCTCCGATAGCTTTACTTACACCATCGTCGATCCAAGCGGGAACTCGGCCACGGCAACCGTCGATGTGACCGTCACGCCGGTCAACGATGATCCCACCAGCGGCGATGACTCCGTGACGACCACCGAAGACACGCCGGTCACTTTCAACGTGCTTGGCAACGATTCGGATGTCGACGGTGATTCGCTCAACGTCGCATCGGCCACCAATGGCAGCAGTGGGACGGTCACGGTCAATGCGGACAACACGCTGACCTACTCGCCCAGCGCTGGCTTCTTCGGAAGCGATCAATTCAGCTACACGCTCAGCGACGGTAACGGTGGCTCGGACACGGCCAGCGTCCAAGTGACGGTCGAAGAGCAGAATGATCCTCCCGTGGCGGTCGCTGATTCAGCCACGACCGACGAAGATTTTGCGTTGTTGATCGACGTGCTGGCGAACGATTCTGATCCCGATGGCGATACGCTCAGCATTCAATCGATCACGCAACCTAGCTCGGGTACTGCGGCCATCGTGAACGGTCAAATCGAGTATACGCCGGGAGCTAACTTCAACGGCAACGATAGCTTTACTTACACGATCGTCGATACAGCCGGCCAATCGGCCACTGCCACGGTGGATGTCGCGGTCACGCCCGTCAATGACGCGCCCGTCGCAACGGGCGATAGCTACTCGCTCGACCAAGACAGCACGCTGACGATCGATGCGCCGGGTGTGTTGGCCAATGACAGTGATGTGGACGGCGATACACTGAACGCGGCTGTCGTTTCTGCTCCAGCGACAGGCTCGCTGACTTTAAATGGGGATGGTTCGTTTACCTACACGCCCGACGCCGAGTTCGTCGGCACCGATAGCTTTACCTATCAAGCAGTCGATACCTCCGGTGCAGTCAGTGATCCGGTCACGGTCAGCCTGCAAGTCAACGCGATTGTCACGGGACCGAAGCTCTCGCACGGCGACGTATTTAGCGTGACCAACAGTTGGCAAACCGTCAGCCTGGACCACGGCTATAACTCGGCGGTCATCGTGGCCACGCCTCGCTACAACCCGGGCTCGGGTCCTGGCGTCGTGAGGATCAGCAACGTGACCGCGACGTCGTTTGATGTGCGAGTTGACAATCCAGGGTCGACTGCGTTCAGCGGTGGCGTGCACTTCATCGCGATAGAAGAAGGCGTTTATGATGTGCCGGGCGCGTACAAGTTGGAAGCCGTTAAAGTCGACGCCTCCAGCACCAGTCGCCGGGGCGGTTGGCAAATTGGCTCGCAGGGTTACCAACAAAGTTATTCAAACCCCGTCGTGGTCGGGCAAGTGATGTCCACCAACGATGAGGACTGGAGCGTGTTCTGGTCCAGTAGCAGCAGCCGTACCAGCCCGGCCAATTCCGGCTCGCTGAACATTGGCAAGCACGTGGGCGAAGACACCGACAGAACTCGCGCCACCGAGACGCTCGGGTACTTTGTGATTGAATCCACCAGCGGCGGCACGATCGGCGGTCTGCCATTCACCGCGGGCGTGGGCAGCGACACGATTCGCGGCGTTGATAACGGAACGTATCAATACAGCAATGTGACTCCAGCCGGTGCATCGACCGCGGTGCTCAGCTCGGCGGGAATGGATGGTGGCGACGGTGGCTGGGCAGCGCTGATGGGCAGCAATCCAGTACCGGCCAGCGGCGGCAGCATTGACTTGTCGATTGACGAAGATCAAATCCGTGATTCCGAACGCAAACACACGACCGAACAAGTCGCTTACTTTGTAATCGGTGGCCCGGTGGGTGAAGGCGAAGCCAGCCCCCGAGCCATCCCCCAGGTCACCGTGCACGATCCGCTGGACGTGAACGGCGATGGGCACGCTTCGCCAATTGATGCGCTGCAAGTGATTAACTCGCTGAACGCAAATTCGTCAACTGAAGAAGCTGGCATCATGGAAGAAGGAGACAGAGCACTTGATACCAATGGCGATGGGCGTGTTTCACCGATCGACGCACTGCTCGTCATCAATCGCCTAAACGCCAGTGCGTCGGCTTCTGCGACCGAGACCGGCAGCACTCAAGCGACCGACGCTTACTTCGGCGACCTTGGGGATGACGAAGAAGACGCCATCTTCGGCCTGCAACTCCTGTAGGCTCGTTTGGCTATCGCAAAATGTCCGAGCTGGTGGAAATACTCTGCCAGCTCTTTTTTTGCAGCTTGGTTCGCAATTTCGGACTCCTTTGATCTGTCCAGCTTGAACGAGCCATCTGATTTTCACGTGTTCAACTTTTCTCCATATTCTCAGGAATTTACTGAGGCACTTCGGACGCGATTCTCGCCGAAAGGGGGTAAGGACTTTGTCTGCCCCATTTTATCGGCACCGGAGAAACCAAATGCTGTCTCAAATGCGTCGCTTGACATCACGAAAGAATCGAAGCCAAACTCGCAATCGTCGAAGACGGCTGGCCGCATCGTTTGAGCCATTGGAAGCTCGGCGGTTACTGACCACCTTCATCAACGAGATTTTTGACAATAACTTCGATTTGGCGGTTTGGGACACAGTCTCTCGGGCGAAGCATGACTACGACGGCGGTCCGAAAGACTCTGGCGGCTTGGGTGGTGGCCCGAACTTCGATGCGACGTCTCCGACCCCTGGGCGCGCCGCAGAGTTTGATAGCGACACGGATCTGCTGCAGTCCAAGCGGTTTGATTTCAGCAACTACAAGAACATCACGCTGACCTATCGCGTGCAGGCGAAAGGAAACGAGGACCAACCAGAGTTTTTGACATCGCCAAGCGGCATGGACCCGCTGCTGGTTCGATATCGGACGGCATCAGGTGCGTGGAAACAGATCGAGGGCTTGGTTCCCGACTTGATGGGTGCGGCGGGGTATGGACAGGGTTGGTTAGACCGCCGTGTTGTGTTTCCTGCTGACGCCTCCAACCACAATTTTGCCCTCCAGTTCTATCATCCCGAAGCGGACTCGGAGCAAGGTTTTTTTGGCCGCTACGCCGGTGATGATTATTTCGTGGACGACGTAAAACTGACGGCAGACGTCGATGTCAAGCCGACCGCCTCGCTCACCCTTGCCAACGGTAGTTCCGTAGACGAGAACGGCAACATTACCGTCGGCGTTCGACTGAACAAGAAAATTTACGCGCCTGTTTGGGCTCGGTTCCGTGCGGTCAACAACACAGCAGTTCGCGGTTCGGACTTCGACTACAACTCCAGCCCAGCAAATCAGCGAGTTAATTTCAATCCTGGTGAAACCTACAAGACGTTCACCATCAAGGCGAAGAGTGATAACGTTGATGAGCTGACGGAGAACTTCAAAGTGGAGCTGTTCGATTCGGACTCTCGCATCACTCACAGCACCAGTCGGGTTTCGGTCGACATCAGAGACAGAACCCCCACACCAAGCATTAGCTTGGTCGCCGAGGGGCGCTCGGCCAATCAGCAGGGAGCGGTCAACGAAGGCAGCTCGGCTCGGTTTGTGGCCAAAATGGACTATGCGAGTTCGCGTAATGTCACCTTTACTTACACAACCGATTTGGGGCTTTCATCCGCAACGGCGGATGACTTTACGCCCGATGGAAGGACGATAACGATTCCCGCAGGCCGCAAGGAATCAGCTCCGTTTGCTATTGCTACCATCCAAGACACGATCGATGAATCGGATGAGACAATTTGGCTGCGGCTAACTGGAGCTTCCAATGCTGTGATCAGTAGTTCCGCTAGTACCGCCAGTTACCGAATCATTGACAATGACCCCACGCCAACGATCACGGTCAGTCCGGCGGCGGCGCTCGAAGGGGACGCCGGCTCGGCGGGGACGATGGAGTTTGTAGCAACGCTGTCTAATCCCAGCGACCGGGTGATCGAAGTCGACTACCAAACCGTCAGCGGCACCGCGATCGCCGAAGAGGATTTTATTTCCGAAAGCGGAACGCTGCGGTTCGAACCGCTCTCGACGACGCAGAATTTCTCGGTCGACCTGTTGCCCGACGAACGCGATGAAGATGATAAAACGTTCACGATCGAACTGGCCAACGCAACGAACGCTCTAATCGCACCGACGAACGGCGTCGGCACGATTCAGGACGACGACGCGGCCCCGATCGCGGTGATCTCTCAGGCAGCAATTGAATTGTTTGAAGGTGATTCGCTGTTGGTTAGTGGTTATGGTTCCTCAGACCCCGACGGCGGCGATGAGGACGACTTGATCTATCGTTGGGATG
>CAZHTX010000502.1:0-4468 GCA_964535475.1 uncultured Pirellulaceae bacterium | reverse complement strand
GGCCAGGCGGCTTCGGCGGTGGGCGAGAAAATGCGTCGCGCCGTCAGTGAGCCGACTTCCGGATTCCAGAGCAAGACAAATAAACTCACAGCCACCAACAGACTGGCCGTCAAGACGCCGCGAATCGCTGGCCAGCGATCGATTTTCGCCTCGGGGTTGGCGGCGGCAAGTTCGTCATGAATTTGGTTGACCGCCGCGGTGGTTAGATCGTCCTGGCGGTTCCCCGTTTTTGATTTTTGTTCGGCTTGTTCTATCAAGGCCACGGCGCTGCTTAACCGGTCGCCCATTCCGGGCAAGATCGACTCCAGCCGCCGAGCCACCGCCATTAAGCTCAGCGGTCGCCGCCAAGTCGACCACCAAAACCAGCCGCATGCCGCCAGACATCCGCCGATCGTACCCAGCGTCAACGCGCCGCGTCCCCACCAGCCGCTGGGTCGCAGCCACCAATCCAGCACCGCCGCGGAGAGCACTATGCCTAGCAAAATCATCACGAACCAAGCAATCGCTCGAATCCATACCAGTCGCCTCACCCTCCTATGCAGTTGCCCGATACGGGTGCGGAGCGAGTCATAGTGGTTTGGCTGGGGAGCGAGTTGGTCACCAGGCCCGATAGTGTACTTTGATTGCTGGTCCATACTTTCAGCTTATACCGAATCCTGGGCCTTAACGACCGCTGTGCCCCAACTATGCTAGTGGCCAGCGGGGTCAGAAACAGTTGCTCGCACTTTGCTGTTGCATATTTCGCACCTTACGCACACCTTGAATCGCCAAACCGTGCCCACTCAATCTGCTGCGTCTCCTGCCGAAGTTTATCCCTATCCCGCCTATTCGCCACGTTTTTGGCACGGTATGCGTGCGGCGACCTGGTGGCGGTTGATGTGGAAAAATGGCTTCCGCGTCACACCCACGCGAGTGCCGATGTCGATGATCTTGGCGGTGGTCACGCCAGCCAACGACGTTTTAGCAACGTGGCAACACATCCGCTTCGGGAAAAAACTGCAAAAGACCGAATTAACCGCCCCACCACTGTTCATTATCGGCCATTGGCGGAGCGGGACAACGCTGTTGCACGAGCTGCTGATGCTCGACCCCCGTCTGGTGTGTCCCGACACGTACCAATGTTTCGCTCCCTGCCATTTTTTGGTCAGCGGCTGGTTATTTCGTAATTTTGGCCGTTGGCTGCTGCCCAACAAACGACCGATGGACAACGTGGCCGCCGGTTGGGACCGGCCTCAGGAAGACGAATTCGCCCTGATGAACTTGGGCTTACCATCTCCCTACCGCCGGATCGCCTTTCCCCGCAACGAAATTCCCGATCTGGATTACCTCGACTTGCGTCAAATTCCTCCTGCCGAGCGCGCCAGCTGGTTGCAAGGGCTGGAGCGTTTTCTGAAAGCCATCACGGTTGCCCAAGCGGGCCGAGTTGTGTTGAAAAGTCCCACGCATACCGGTCGGATTGGTCTGCTTAGCGAACATTTTCCCGGTGCTAAGTTTCTGCATATCACCCGCGATCCCCGCAGTTTATTCCCCTCGACGCTGAAAATGTGGCGGTCGCTCGATGCCACCCAGGGGCTGCAGAAACCAACGCCCGAACCCGACAAACAATACGTGCTCAGCTGTTTCGAGAAGATGTATCGAGCTTTTCATCGTGATCGCGACAGCGTTCCCAAAGAGAACTTGCTCGATATTCGTTACGAAGACCTGGTCGCTGAGCCCGAGCAAACGCTCCGTCGAGTCTACCAAGAGCTTGATCTGGGCGATTTCGAGCCGCTGGAGGCGCCGCTCAAGGGCTGGATCGAGCAACATCATCGTGGCTATCAAGTCAACCAGCACGCGTTGCTGCCCGCCGATGAAGCAGCGATCCATTCGCGGTGGGCGGAATATTTTGATCGCTACGGTTACCCGCAAGGGGACTCGCCAGCCTCCCCCGCGGTGTCCGAATAGCATCCCCAAGAAAAAACGCCCGTGGAAAAGGGCCCGTGGAAAAGGGCCCGCATAGTTTCTCTGAGCGGCACGACGTGCACTCTCCTCACCACGGGATTATCACGCAGCCCCGGAATGGTTGGCGCATGCCGCACCCCACTCCCGATGGTCCCTCGGTAAGCGGATTCAGTGCCACCCTCGAGCACTTTTCCGCCCGGCGACCTCTTACTCGCGAATTCCAGTTGGGGAGCAGCAGAGATGGCGGGACAATCTTGGACAGGGGCTGTGTTGCGATTTTCAGTTCAGAGTCTATCGATTCAGAGCTTGTTGCTGGTCGGCGCGTTGTTGGTCCACGGTCTTTGTGCACCACAAACGTTCGCTCAATCGTCCGGGGCGGCGTTAAGTCAGTCGCCGCTGCAATCGCCGGGTTGGCGAGCGGGCGCCGATCTGGTTTTCCTCCAGCCGCGGTTTAATGATGACGTCGGGCTGATTCGCACCGAAGAAGATGTGAATAACAACGCCAGCATCAGTCAGCTCAATTTCGATCGCGACTTTACCGCCGCGCCGCGAGTTTGGATTTCCTATGAGACGGTCGCCGCGATCGGTTTGCGCGCCAGTTGGTGGCAGCTGAGCAGTTCGGCGGCAGGCATCTCCCAACAGCCTCCGGCAAACGGCTTCGGAGAACTCGCCCATCCAGCGATTCACGGAGTCGACTTAGCGAGCGTCGTGCCTGCGGAACGGCTCTCCGCAGCCTCCGCACTCGATCTTTACGCGATCGATTTAGAAGTCACCAAGCGAGCCAGTCTGAGCGGCTGGGATCTGTTGCTGACCGCCGGCATTCGACACGCAGCGGTCGATCGCTTTGATCAATTAGAGTTGCGTAATCAGGTGGGCGATGTGGCCGGAGTGGCTGGTCTCAGTCAACAAGTCAACGGCTTGGGACCGACCATCTGCTTGAGTACCGAACGTCAAGTCTTTGATCAATTGAGTTGGGGCACCAACCTGCGCAGCTCGCTGTTGTTCGCTTCCCGCGAGCGCCGTTTAGCGGCCGCCGAGGACCTCGATTTGCTGACTCCGTTTACGACGCGTTTCTTAACGGAGCAAACGGGTTTCTTACCGATCATGTCCGCCGGAGTCTCTCTGTCATGGCGGGGACGCGGTCCGCTCAGCGACGGTCTTACAATCACCGCTGGGCTGGAATCAGAATGGTGGTCAGGGGTCGGCACGCTCTCGGATGAGCATGCCGATATGTCCTTGCTGGGGCTGAGTTGCGGACTGAGTTACGCCTGGTGAAGAGTGAAGAGTGAAGATGCTAAGTTTTGCATTTTTCAATTTTCATTTACTATTACTCATTCTTCCGCCGCCTCTGACGAGCGCCTTTGGTTGGCCGACCGTTTGTCGGCTAGCCACTAGCAACTAGCAACTCAAAGCGGCTTTACCGCGTCTGCCGGCAGTTCCAGGGTAGCCTGAGTTTGCCCTGCCTCGAACGTTACTTTCAGTCCGCTGCGGGCAAGCTCGGTGTACTTGGCTTGGATATTCCAGCCGCCGTCGCTGATCGAGTCCGTGGCTACCACAAACTCAGTCGGCTCGTTCGCTGCGGCATCCGGGGAAAAATCACTATCGGAAGGAACCCTCAGCTCGGCCGTTCCGTCCATCGACGTCCAACCTTCCAAGACCAGTGGGCCACCGACTTGTTCGTGCAACATCACGTGCACGTCGGCGATCGGCTGTTGTTTGTATTGAACGACAACCGTCAAGCCGCTGGCTGTTGAACGATCACCGCCTTCTGAGCATCCGGCGGAGAGCGTCGTGCAGATCACAGCGGCTGTTAAAATGCATAACCGCATCATGGTAATTGAATGACCTCGCCACCGTTGCGGCTGAACAGTGCACGATAGACAAACAGGTCGATCGTGTCGGAATACATAGTCACGCTGCCGTCGAGTAACGCGTGCATGGCGCCAGCGGGGTGATAACTGCGGGCGGCATAAAATCCACGGCCGTGAATCCCAATGTCTGGGATGCGGCTGTTGGGCGCCATATAGCCGTTGATCACCGAGGAAAAGGGTACGCCGCGAATCCAGGAGTCCCCGCGGTTACCTCGGTAGGAGGTAATCAAAGCTGGGAAGACGTCGTTGAGGTCTGGATTGAAAATCAGCGATCCACCATGCAGGAAGCCGGGATTGGGTGGGGTGTTGCCGGTCGTCCCTCCCCAGTTGGCAATGCGGCGGTGCGGCGGGGTCAGCGAAGGTTCGTTGCCAGACATTTGGTCCCCCAAGACCGTTTCGGCTAGCAAGACGGTTTGCGAAGTTCCATCGGTACAGTCACGAAAACCGGCCCATGAATTTGTCCAAACCATGCCGTCGGTGCGATAGCGATCGTCATAGTTGGTTGCTGTGCCGCTGCCGTAACTGAACATATAATTCAGCCCGCCGGTAAACCCGGGGGTGCCATCGGCAAAGGTGGTTGGGAATCGCGTCTGCCCCGCTTCGCTGGGACACAGGAATGTGGGGATTTCTGATTCAATCGCGATTCGCTGCGCCGG